>DATLDK010000121.1:0-26337 GCA_035525905.1 Gaiellaceae bacterium
GGCTCGCCGTCCAGCACCGCGCAGACGCCTTCGGTGATCGGGAGCTCGATCCCGAGGCGCCGCGAGAGATCGCGCAGCACCGGTGCCGTCGTCAGCCCTTCCACCACCATGCCGATCTGGCGCACCGCCTCCGTCGGTTCCGTGCCCTGCGCGATCAGCTCCCCCGCTCGGCGGTTGCGTCCGGACTTGGACCAGCACGTGACCACCAGATCGCCCATCCCGGCGAGCCCGGCGAACGTCTCCTGCCTGCCCCCCGCCGCCTGGGCGAGGCGAGCCATCTCGGCCAGCCCGCGCGCCATCAGCGCCGCTTTCGCGTTGTCGCCCAGGCCTAGCCCGTCCGCTCCACCCGCCGCCAGCGCGATCACGTTCTTCGCGGCTGCGCAGAGCTCCACGCCGACGACGTCGTCGCTGACGTAGACGCGAAAGGTGACGGAGTTGATCGCCGACTGGAGCTCGAGCGCCAGCTGCCCGTCGTCGCTCGCGATCACGGCAGCGGCGGGCAGGTCGAAGCCGATCTCCTCGGCGATGTTCGGCCCCGACAGCACCGCAACGGGGCGTTCGCGCACGAGCGTCGACAGCCGCTCGCCGGTTGCCGGGTCGAGGCCCTTCGTCAGCGAGAGAACGGGCGCTGTGCCGCCGATCGCCGCGGCAACCACGCCGAACGCGGCGCTCGGCACCGCTAACACCACGAGCTCGGCCGCTTCGAAAGGCGCAGCGTCGATCGCCGTGGCGGCCACCTTGCGCAGATCGGTGTGCGCCAGATAGCGCGGGTTGCGGCCCGTCTCCGTGATCGTGCGGGCCTGTTCCGCGTCCCGGCAGGCGAGCGTGACCTGGTGCTCGTCCCGGTTGGCGAGTACGTGGGCGAACGCCGTGCCCCACGAGCCCCCGCCCACGACGACGATCCTCACGACCGAGGCACGAAGTCGATCGACACGGGCACGCCGCCGAGGTTAAAGCGTTTCCGCAGCTCGTTCTCGAGCCAGTAGGCGTAGTCGCGCGTGACGAGGCTCGTGTCGTTCACGTTGATCCGGATCCTCGGCGGCCGCGTCGAGACCTGCGCACCGTAGAGAAGGTTCAGCCGCTTGCCGCGCTTCGACGGGGGCTGGCGCGCCTGCCGGAGCTCTGCGAGCGCGTTGTTGAGCGCCGGCGTCGCAATGCGGCCCGTGTGCTTGTCGAAGAGCTCGGCGATGTAGTCGAGCAGCCGGTCGAGGCCGCGGCCCGTCTTGGCCGAGACGGCGATCAGGGGCGGCCGCTGACGCAGCTGCGTCTCGACCCGAGGCCGCACGTCCTCGATCGTGATCTGTGTCTCGTCCCACTTCGAGAGGACGACGATCGTCGAGCAGCCGGCCTTCCTGGCCACGTCGGCAACGGTCAGGTCCTGGTCGACGATCCCCTCGGTCGCGTCGATCAGGACGAGCGCGACGTCTGCCCGTTCGGCGGCCTCGAGCGCGCGCAACTCCGAGTAGTAGTCGATCCCCTGGCGCTGCTTGCGCTTCCGCCGCAGCCCGGCCGTGTCGACGAGCCGGTAGGTGCGGTCGTCCTTGCGGAGAATCGTGTCGATCGCGTCCCGCGTCGTGCCCGGCACGTCCGAGACGATCACGCGTTCCTGGCCGAGGAGTGCGTTGAGGAGCGACGACTTGCCGACGTTGGGACGGCCCAGAATCGCAACGCGGATCGCCTCCTCGCCCACCTGGGCGCGGCCCTCCCCCGGCAGCAGCTCGACGATCCGGTCGAGCAGGTCGCCCGTCCCGTGGCCGTGCAGCGCCGAGAGCGGGAAGGGATCGCCGAGCCCGAGCTTGTGGAACTCCACCGCATCGAGGTCCCGACGCGGGTCGTCGATCTTGTTCGCGAGGACGAGCACGGGCTTCTTGGCGGCGCGGAGCGTCACGGCCAGCTCCTCGTCGCCAGGCGTGATTCCGTGCCGGGTGTCGACGACGAACAGGACCAGATCAGCCTCCGCGATCGCGGCCCGTGCCTGCTTCGCGATCGAAGGGCTGAACGCGTCGGTGGCGAGGTCGTCGACGCCGCCCGTATCGATGAGCAGGAAGTGCTTGCCGTTCCAGTCGGCCAGCAGCTCCTTGCGGTCGCGCGTCACTCCGGGGGTCTCGTGCACGACGGCCTGGCGGGTCTCCGTGAGCCGGTTGATCAGGGTCGACTTGCCGACGTTCGGGAAGCCGACGATCGCGACCGTGCCGACGATCTCGGGAGCCTCGGTGCCTTCGCTCATCGCGGCGGGGTCGCATTGCGCGGGCGGCCGAGCCCATGCACCTCGGCCAACCAGCCGTGCAGTGCGTGGATCCTGCGCTCGATCTCGGTCGAGGCCTCGCGGTATCCCTTGGCCCCCTTCGGAAGGCCTTCAAAACGGAGCGGCTCACCCCAGGCGACGGAGATCGGGTGGAAGTTGCCGGGCTGCCACTCGTAGCTGCCGTAGATGGCAGCGGGCACCACCGGCACGTCCTCCTGCAACGCGACCATCGCGGCGCCGGGCTGCACCTGGCCGGGCGCTCCCCCCAGCTGGCGCGTGCCCTCGACGAAGAGACCCAGTGCGCCCCCTCCCCGCACCACCTCGCGCATTCGCCGGACGGCTTCCCGGTCCGACTCGCCGCGTCGCACCGAGATCGTGCCGAAGCTCCGGATCAGCTGCCCGAGCCCGGGAATGCGGTGCGCCTCGACCTTCGCGACGAAGTGCATCGGCCGCGGGGACATGAGCCCGAACACCGGCGGGTCGACCCAGTGGAAGTGATTCACGGCGAGCACGACCCCGCCGGATTTCGGCACCCGCTCGGGGCCGTAGTTCCGCAGCGGCGTCAGCAGCCGCACGAGCGTTCCGATCGTCAGGCGTCCCACCGACCAGACCGCGCCGACGCTGGTCATCGTCTTGCGACCACGAGCTCCTCGATCTGCGCCACCACCTCGTCCACCTCGAGGTCGGTCGTGTCGATCTGGATCGCATCCTCGGCGGGCCGCATGTTCACCGCGTCCTTTTCGTCGCGCATGCGCAAGTCGGTGGCGAGCGCGTCCGCGCCGACTCCGGGACGTTCCGAGGAGCGCCGTGCGGCGCGCACGCCTGGATCGGCCGAAAGGTAAACCTTTACCTGAGCCTGAGGTGCGACGACGGTGCCGATGTCACGGCCTTCGATGACGACGTCCCCGATCTGCCCGAGCGCGCGCTGCCGCTCGCGCATCACCTCCCGCACCTGGTGGTGTCGCGCGACGACCGGCACGAGCTTGTCGATGTCCGGCCTGCGGATGGACGCGGTGACGTCGCTGCCGCCGATGAAGACCCTCCCCGCCTCGTCGAACTCGACCGGGTTCTCGGTCGCGAGCTCCGCGAGCTCGGTCGCAAGGTCGAGGGCGAGCCCTCGGCGGCGCGCAAGCCACGTGAGGGCCCGGTACATGGCTCCCGTGTCCAGGTAGCTGAAGCCCAGCCGCTCGGCGAGCCGCCGTGCGACCGTGCTCTTGCCGGCCCCCGCGGGCCCATCGATGGCGACGATCATCAGGAAGTCGGTCCTCGCAGCGAGTCGAGAAGGTCGAAGAAGCCGGGGAAGGATACCGCCACGACGTCCGCGCCCCGGACCTCGACGCCTTCGCGAGAGAGCAGGCCGGCTATGCCGCCGAGCATCGCGATCCGGTGGTCGCCGTGCGCGTCGATCACTCCCCCGCGGATCCTCGCCGGGACACCGCGCACGACGAAGCCGTCCTCGGTCGCGCGGATGCGGGCCCCCAGCGGGCGCAGCCCGTCGACGACCGTCTCGATCCGATCGGTCTCCTTCGCGCGGAGCTCGGACGCACCGCTGACGGTGCTGTCGCCGCGTGCATAGGTCGCGAGTAGCGCAAACAGCGGCAGCTCGTCGACCAGTAGCGGGACCTCGGGACCCTCGATCGTGGTCGCCACGAGCTCCGCCGACCGGATGTCGAGGTCGCCGACGGGCTCGCCGCCCACCTGGCGGCGGTTGAGGATCGCAACGTTCGCTCCCATGCGCTCGAGGACACCGAGCAGGCCGATCCGCGTCGGGTTGACGTTGACGCCGTGCACACGAAGCTCCGAGCCGGCCAGGAGCGTCGCTGCGACGACGAACGGAGCCGCGGACGAGAAGTCCCCCGAGATGTCGAGCTCGAAGGCGTTCAGCCGCTCGACCGGCGTCACCGAGACCTGGCTGCCGCGGCGCCGGACGGGCACTCCGATCGACGTCAGCAGGCGCTCCGTATGGTCGCGGGTCGGCGTCGGCTCTTCGACGATCGTCGGCCCGTCCTGCGCAAGCAGTCCCGCCAGCAGGACGCTCGACTTGACCTGGGCGCTCGCCATCGGCAGCGGATAGCGGATCGCACGCAGCGGGGCGCCGACGATCGTCGCAGGCAGCCGACCCTCGGTCGTCTCGAACCGAGCACCCATCCGTGACAGCGGCTCCTCGACCCGTACGGGCCGGGAAGAGAGCGACGCGTCGCCGACGAGATCGAACCGACCCTCCTGTCCGGCGAGGATGCCGGAGAGCAGCCGCAGCACGGTGCCTGCGTTCTCGCAGTCGATCGGCTGGTCGGGCGGCCGCAGGCTTCGGAGGCCGCGACCCTCGATCCGCACGACATCCTCGTCCGGCTCGGAGACGTCCACGCCCAGTGCGCGAACGGCGCGGATCGCCGCATCCGTGTCGGCAGCGTGGCCGAACCCGCGCAGCTCGGTCGTCCCCTCGGCGATCGCGCCGAGGAGGACGCCGCGCTGGCAGATGCCCTTCACGGCCGGCACGGCGAGGTCTCCGACGAGTGCCGTCGCCGGCTCGACTCTCATTCGTCCTCCTCGAGCACGGCGGCGACGACGACGCCGTAGCCCTGCTCCTCGAGGATCGCCGCGGCGCGGGCAGCCTCGCCCTCGCCTGCCACGAGAATCGCGATCGTGCCGCCCCGCTCGCTCGAGAGGTGCTGCAGGTCGAAGTCGGCGATGTTGATCCGCTCGGCGCCGAGCGCCTGGGCGATGCCGGCGATCACCCCGGGCCGGTCGGGCACGTGCACGCGCAGCCGTTGCAGAGCGCCGGCGTCGCCGTACGCGGTGTCGAGCAAGCGCCGCCGGTTGGCCGACGCCTCCCCGATCCAGCGTGCCAGGAAGCCCGCGTCGCCGGCTCCGAGGGCCGCCTCGACCTGCTCGATGCGCCGCCGATGCTCGGCGAGTGAGGCGGCGAGTGCGACGCGGTTCTCGAGAAAGATGTCGACCCAGATGCGCGGGTTCGCGCCCGCGACCCGGGTCATGTCGCGCAGCGAGCCCCCAGCGGCGGCCAAGGGCTCGTGACCCTCGATGCGGGCGCCACCGGCCTGGTTCAGCAGCACGTTCGCGAGCGCGTGCGGGAGGTGACTCGTGACCGCGACGAGCCGGTCGTGGGCCTCCGGGTCGATCGCGACCGGCACGGCGCCGAGCGAGGAGACGAAGCCGTGCAGCACCTTGTAGCTGTCGGGCTCCGTGGCTGCGACCGGGGTCAGGAACCAGGTCGCGCCTTCGAAGAGCTCGGCCGTCGCCCACTCCGGACCGCGCGCCTCCGAGCCGCAGATCGGATGCCCGCCCACGAAGCGCCCGGAGTCGGCGGCGGCTTCGCAGACGGCGCCCTTCGTCGAGCCGACGTCGGTCACGGTGCACTCGGGCGCGCTCGCCTCGAGGACGGCACGCACCTGCGCGGGCAGGGCCGTGACGGGTGCTGCGATGACCGCAAGCTCGGCGCCGTCGAGCGCACGTGCCAGATCCGGTGCCGCGTCGACAGCGCCGCGCTCTGCCGCGGTGGCGAGGTGTGCCTCGTCGACGTCCCAGCCCGTGACCTGCTGGATGCCCGTCCGCCGCGCGGCCAGGCCGACGGACGCGCCGATCAGGCCGGTGCCGACGACGGCAAGAGAACGGACGGCAGCCACGGACGTCTACCTCCGCATCAGCTCGGCGACGCGAAACGCGAGGTCGAGCGACTGGCGCGCATTCAGGCGTGGGTCACAGAGGCTCTCGTACCGGGTCGTCAGCTCCTGCTCGAGCACCGCCGCCGAGCCGCCGAGGCACTCGGTGACGTCCTCGCCGGTGAACTCCAGGTGGACACCCCCCGGCCACGTGCCCTCTGCGCGGCAGACGGCGAAGAACGCGACGACCTCGTCCATGATCGAGTCGAAGCTCCGCGTCTTGATCCCGGACGCCGTCCGGAACATGTTCGCGTGCATCGGGTCGCAGGCCCAGACGACCGGCTGCTCGGCGTCGCGCACGGCTCGCAGGAGCGGCGGCAGGGCCTCACGAAGCCGCTCGGCGCCCATGCGCACGATGAAGGTCAGCCGCCCAGGAATGCGAAGGGGGTTCAACTTCTCGGTCAGCTCGAGCACGTCGTCGGCCGCCGCGGTGGGGCCGAGCTTCACCCCGAGCGGGTTGTGCACGCCGGCGAAGAACTCGGCATGGGCGCCGTCCGGCTGGCGGGTGCGCTCGCCGATCCAGAGCATGTGCGCGGAGCAGTCGTACCAGTCGCCGGTGAGAGAGTCCCGGCGCGTCAGGCCTTCTTCGTAGTCGAGCACGAGCCCCTCGTGGCTCGTCCAGACGTCGACCTGGTGCAGCTGGGGCGCGTGCGCGAGGTCGATGCCGCACGCGCGCATGAAGTTGATCGCGCGCTCGATCTCGGCGGCGACGACGTCGTAGCGCTGCCCTTCAGGCGCGCTCGCGACGAACTCCTGGTTCCACATCTGCACCTGCGTCAGGTCGGCGAAGCCGCCCTTGGTGAAGGCACGGAGGAGATTGAGCGTGGCGGCCGACTGGTGATAGGCCTGGATCATCCGCGCGGGATCGGCGCGGCGCGCCTCCTTCGACGGCGGGTCATCGTTGACCATGTGCCCGAAGAAAGACGGCAGCTCTTCGCCCCCGACCTGCTCCACCGGCTCCGAGCGCGGCTTTGCGAACTGGCCGGCGATCCGGCCGACCTTGACGAGCGGCAGGGCCGACCCGTAGATCATCACCACGGACATCTGCAGCAGGATCTTCAGCTTCTCGCGGATCGAGACCGCGGTGAAGTCGCGGAACGACTCTGCGCAGTCGCCCGCCTGGAGCAGGAACGCGCGGCCCGCGGCGACTTCCCCGAGCGCCGCCTGCAGGTCGCGAGCCTCCCCGGCGAAAACGAGCGGCGGCAGGGCCCTGAGCCGATCCACCGCCGCTTCGCCGGCGGCGGCGTCCGGCCACTCCGGCTGGTGCAACGCGGCATGCTCACGCCAGCTCGAAGGCGTCCAAGTGGCGGGTGTGACAGCCATCGAAAGAGTGTAGTCAGGCCCTCCACCCGTGGAAGTCGATAGAAAGACAGCGAAAATGCGCATCTTCTCCGGCATCCAGCCCACGGGCGACAAGACGATCGGCAACCTGATCGGCGGCTTCCGCCAGTACGCCGCGACGCAGGAGCGCGGCGAAGGATTCTTCTGCATCGTCGATCTGCACTCGATCAGCGTCGAGTACGAGCCACAGGACTTCCGTGAGAAGACGCTCGACCTGGCCGCGATGCTCTTCGCGACCGGGCTCGATCCCGAGCGTTCGACCGTTTTCGCGCAGAGCTACGTCCCGGCGCACGCCGAGGCAGCTTGGCTGCTGGGCGCGGTGTCGAGCTTCGGGCAGCTGAACCGGATGACGCAGTTCAAGGACAAGTCCGCTGAGCGGGAGTTCGTCTCCGCCGCTCTCTTTACCTACCCCGTCCTGATGGCGGGCGACATCCTTCTGTACCAGACGGACATCGTCCCAATCGGCGACGACCAGCGCCAGCACCTCGAGCTGGCCCGGGACGTGGCCGAGCGCTTCAACAGCCGCTACGGCGAGACCTTCAGGGTGCCGGAGGGCGTCTACCCGGAGGTCGGTGCGCGGATCATGGACCTGCAGGAGCCGACGAAGAAGATGTCGACGACCTCCGGCACGCCGCAGGGCACCGTCCGCATCCTCGACGACGCGGATGTGATCCTGAAGAAGTTCAAGTCCGCCGTCACGGACTCCGGGTCGGAGGTGCGGCGCGCCGCCGACAAGCCGGGCGTGACGAACCTGATCGACATCCTCTCGTCGCTGACCGGTGAGCCGCCCGACGCGATCGAGGGCCGCTATCAGGGCTCCGGCTACGGGCAGTTCAAGTCCGACGTCGGGGAGGCGGTGATCGCGGCCGTGACACCTGTGCAGGAGCGCTATCGCGAGCTGCGCTCGGACCCGGGTGAGCTGCTGCGGCTGCTCGACCAAGGCGCCGGCAAGGCGCGCGAGGTGTCCCAGCCGACACTGGAGGAGATGTACGAGCGGATGGGATTTGTGAGGGCGAAATGAGGCAGAAGGTCGTACTAGCGGGGATCTTCGTGTTCGCGGCGGTCGCAGGGGCTCTCCACTACGCCGACGTCGAGCCGGTCGTGGTCTTCATCGTCTCGGCCGGGGCGCTCGGGGGGCTCGCGTGGGCGATCGGGATCGGCACCGAGGCTGTCAGCTCCCACTTCGGGCCGGCGGTCACAGGAGTGCTGCAGACCACGCTGGGCAACCTGCCCGAGCTCTTCATCGTCGTCTTCGCGCTCTCGGCCGGCGAGATCGTCGTCGCCCAGACGTCCATTCTCGGCTCGTTGTTCGCGAACGCCCTGCTGGTGCTCGGCCTCGCCATCGTCGCCGGCTCCCAGCAGTCGCTCGACGGCGTCATGCGCTTCAAGACCCGGCTACCGAACGACACGGCGACGTTGCTCCTCCTGGCCGTGTTCATCATCGTGCTGCTGGGGCTCTCGGACGAGGCCGGAGATCGCGCGAGCCAGCACCAGGTGGCGATCTCGGTCATCGGTGCGCTCTGCCTGCTCAGCGTCTACGCCGTCTGGCTCTGGTCGTATCTCCGCACACCCGGCGAGGAGGCGGCGCTCGAGCACTCCGGTGAAGGCGGGTTGGCGCTTCGTCCCGCGGTCGCCCTGCTGGCCTTGGCCGGCGTCGGCGCCGCCTTCGTGTCGGACTGGTTCGTAGACGCCCTCGACCCCGCAGTCGAGGCGCTCGGTATCTCGAAGGCCTTCACAGGGCTCGTCATCGTGGCGATCGCGGGAAACGCCGTCGAGAACGTGGTCGGCATCACGCTGGCGGCGAAGGGCCAATCAGACCTGGCGATCTCGATCGTCAAGAACTCGGTCGCTCAGATCGCCGTGTTCCTCTTCCCCGCGCTCGTGCTGCTCTCGCTGCTCTTCGCAGACCGCCTGACGTTCGTCCTCAACCCCGTGTACATCGGCGCCCTCGTGATCATGGCGCTCGCGGTCTGGCAGATCACCGGTGACGGCGAAGCGGTCGCTTTCGAGGGCTGGGCGCTGGTCGCGATCTACATCATCCTGGCGGTGCTGACGTTCTACGAATGAGTGTCAGCTCCACGTCCGTGAGGTCGCGCCACTCGCCCGGGGCAAGGGCGTCGACTCGGAGACCTGCGTAGACGCTGCGGTGGAGGCGGCGTACGCGGTGTCCGACCGCCTCGCACATGCGCCGAACCTGACGGTTACGGCCCTCGTGGAGCACGAGTTCGATCCGTGCGGCGCCCAAACGGCGCACACGAGCCGGCGCGGTGACTCCGTCCTCGAGCTGCACCCCTTCTGCGAGTCGGCGCAGCGCCTGGTCGTCGGGCTCCCTCCACGTTTCGACCTCGTAGACCTTCTCGACGCCATAGCGGGGATGAGCCAGGCGATGCGCCAGAGGCCCATCGTTCGTGAGGAGGAGCGCGCCGGTCGTGTCCACGTCGAGCCTCCCGACCGGCACGACACGGGACTCGTGCTCGACGAGTGCGACGACGGTCGGACGCCCTTGCGGGTCGCTCGCCGTCGTGACCACTCCTGCCGGCTTGTTCAGGAGCACGTACGCGAGGCCCTGCTTGGCGACCGGCCGGCCGTCGACCTCGACGACATCCCGCGATTCGACGAAGGTGTTGAGCTCGCCCAACTCGCCGTTCACGCGCACGCGGCCCGACTTGATCAGGTCGTCGGCCTTCCGACGCGACGCGACTCCGGCACGCGCCAGGAACGCATTCAGCCTCATCCGGCGGGCTCCATAACGATAGTGTGCACCGCCGGTGCGCGACCGCTCGTCTGACCTCGAACGCCTCGCCGAGCTGCTGGTCGGCTTCGGCGCCAATCTCCAGCCGGGGCAGATCCTCGGCGTCACCGCCTATCTCGGCATGGAGGATGCCGCGCGTGCGGTTGCCCGTGCCGGCTACAGGCATGGCGCGAAGTACGTCGACGTCTTCTGGTGGGACCAGCTCGTCAAGCGCGCTCGGCTGGACCTCGCGGACGAGGACACGCTCGACTTCGTCCCGCCCTGGATCGAGCAGCGCATGCGCTGGCTCTCCGACGAGCGCGCAGCCCGTGTCTCGCTGTCCGGCACGAGCGCTGCCGTCTTCGACGGTGTCGACGCTGCCCGCAGCGGTCGCGACCTGCTCCCGTACGTCGCGACCGTTCCCCGGATCGTCAACGAGCGGACGACGAACTGGACCGCCGGGCCGTGCCCGAATCCCGGCTGGGCGGCGCGCGTCCATCCCGAGCTCGAGCCCGACGAGGCGCTCGACAAGCTGTGGGACGAGATCGTCTACGTCTGCCGCCTCGATGCCGACGATCCGGTGGCCGCCTGGCGCGAGCGGATGAAGGCGATCGTCGCGAGTGCCGACAAACTCACCGATCGGCGCTTCGACGCATTGCAGCTGCAAGGTCCGGGCACGGACCTGACGATCGGTCTGATGCCGAGCTCGAAGTGGCTCGGCGCGGACTTCCAGACGGTCGACGGCCGCACGCACTACCCGAATCTCCCGACCGAGGAGGTGTTCACGACGCCGGACCCGGACCGGATCGACGGCCATGTCTCGGCAACGATGCCGCTGGAGCTGTACGGCTCGTACATGAACGGCATCCGGATTCAGTTCGAGCAGGGTCAGGCGGTCAAGATCGACGCCGATCAGGGCGCGGAAGCGCTCCGTGCCGCGTGCGCCAGGGATGCGGGCGCGTCGCGCCTCGGCGAGATCGCGCTTGTGGACAAAGAGGGCCGGATCGGCCCGCTGGGGACGGTCTTCTACGAGACGCTTCTGGACGAGAACGCGGCCAGCCACATCGCGCTCGGCAACGCCTACACCTTCCCGCTCGAGGACGAAGACGACCGCGCCCGGGCGAACAAGAGCGACATCCACGTCGACTTCATGATCGGCTCCAACGAGCTCGACGTGGACGGCATCACCCGCGACGGCGACCGGGTGCCGGTCCTCCGCGGCGGCTCCTGGCAGATCTAGGCGGTTTTGCCGACGGCGACCGAGTGGAGGCGCTCGCGGATGTCCGCAGCGGTCTCACCCAGGTCGTCGAGACGCGGCAGCGCTCCGGCGTTCTCGAGCCCGAAGACGCGCTCGAAGAGAGGCGTCGTCCGGTAGCGCACGGCGCCGCCGGGAGCGTCCTCGCGTCCGGCTTCGGCGATCAGGCCGCGCTCGAGCAGGCCGGCGACAGCCGAGTCGGCGGCGACCCCCCGGATGCGGGCAATCTCCGGCCGGCTGCAGGGGCCGAGATAGGCGACGATCGAGAGGGTCTCGAGGGCGGCCTGAGAGAGGCCTCGCTCCACAGGCCGTTCGAAGAGCCGGGCGCACGCGTCCGCCGCCTCCCGTGAGGCGCGGTAGGCGTACCCGCCGGCGACGTGCTCCAGCACGATCCCGCTGCGGCCTTCCCGGAAGCGGTCCGAGAGAAGCCCGAGCGCGAGCTCGATCCGCTCCGGGTCTTCGTTCGCCGCCTGGGCGAGCTCGTCGACGGACAGCGGAGCCGACGCCACGACGAGCAGCGCTTCGAGTGTCCGGGCGAGCTGGTCGACCGGATTCGCGGTGATCAGGCGGAGCGGGCGATCCATTGGCTACCTCTTTCGTCGTCTGGTCGGGAAACCCTGATCGGCGCGAAGGGCCCGGCTTGCTGCAGCGCGATTTCGCCCGCTTTGCGCAGCTCGAGCAGCGCCAGAAATGCGACCGCCTGCTCGACGCGCGGGAGCGAGGCGACCTCGGCGTCGAAGTCGAAGCGCCGCCGGCGGCGCAGCACGGCGCGGAAGCGCTCGAGGAACTGCGAGACCGGCGGGAACCGGAGCGCCATGTGGGCGAGCGAAACCTGCGGCGGTGGCTCGGCCAGCAGGCGCAGCGTCGCCGCCAGCTGCTCGGGGTCCTGCGGAGCGAGCCTGCGCTCAGGCCGCGGCGCAATCGGAGCAGGGCCGACGCGGAAGTAGCGATCGCGCTCGCCCGCGAGGCGCTCGGCGAGCCATACGGCCGCCTGCTTCATCCGCCTGTACTCGGCCAGCCGTCGCGCAAGCTCCTCGGCCGCCTCCTCGGGCTCGAGTTCGGCGAGCTCGGCCTCCTCGTCGGGGAAGAGTGCGCGGGCCTTCAGCTCGAGGAGCGCCGAGATGAGGACGAGGAACTCCCCGCAGGCCTCGAGATCGAGCTCGTGCCGCTCCCCGAGGCGCTCGACGAAGGCGATGACAATTTCGGCCATGTCGATCTCGGCCGGTTCGAGCTCCTCCTTCAGCAGCAGCGTCAGCAGCAGGTCGAAGGGACCCTCGAAGGCGTCCAGGTCCAGGTCGAGCTCGCCGACGGCAGTCACGCCGCCAACGCTAGCGACGCGGTCGGACGCGGCTGCGCGGGACGGTCATCGCCTGCGGCGGCACCGCGCTGGGCGTGTGACGCCGGCGGCGACGGCCTCCTCGCAGGAACTGCCACCAGACGAAGAAGAGCACCGAAGCGACGAAGAGCACCGCCGAGACCCAGGCGTTCACCCGCAGGCCCAGGATCTCGTGGGACGGATCGATCCGCAGCGTCTCGAGGTAGAAGCGAAAGCCGGTGTACAGGGCGATGTAGAGGGCGAAGAGGGCGGGCGGGCGGAAACGGTAGCGGCGGTCGAGGAGCAGCAGGACCGCGGCGGCGCCGAGATTCCAGAGCGCTTCGTACAGGAACGTGGGATGGAAGGTCGCGTCGAAGATGTACTGATCGGGCCGGCGCGACGCGTCGATCTCGAGCCCCCAGGCGGCGTCCGTCGGCTTGCCGAACAGCTCCTGGTTCCACCAGTTGCCGACGCGGCCGATCGCCTGGGCGACGAGTAGCCCGGGCGCAGCCGCATCGAGGAGGGCGGGAACGTTGGCTCCCGAGCGACGGGCGATCAGGCTGCCGACGAGAACACCGCCGGCGATGCCCCCCCAGATCCCGAGGCCGCCTTCCCAGACCGCGAACGGGCCCCACCACTCGTCCGGCACCTCGTTCCAGCTGGTGGCCAGGTGATAGAGCCGCGCGCCGACGATCCCAGCTCCGACACCCCAGACGGCGACGCGAAAGATGAGGTCCCAGTCGCCGCCCCTGGCGACCCAGCGGCGCCCGGTGATGAAGATGCAGGCGGCGATGCCGGCAAGCAGCATCAGCCCGTACATGTGGATCGTGAGCGGACCGAGATCCAGCGTGCCGGAGGACGGCGAAGGAATCGAGGCGAGCAGCGTCACGGCAGGCATTCTGCCGAGACTTTCAGACGGTGCGCCCCTAGAGCAGGATCTGGAGAGCCAGTTCCGGCGCGCAGCCGTTGCGAAGCAGGTCGATCGCGTAGTGGAGATCGACATCCGTGCGAGCCGCGAGCAGCGATGCCGCAGCTGTCTCGTAGCCTGCACGCTCGAGCTCCTCTGCACGCCAGCGTGCGATTCGCTCCATCTCGGTCTCCTGGGTCGTCAGCTCTGCCGCAGCCATCATGGGTTCCTCCGGTCGTTGTCCCCGTGTACTTCGTCCGCGGGAGCAAAGAGGTTGCCCCCACAAAGGGTGATTGCGATAAAGGCGGCGTAAGGGTTTTGCAAATCAGCCGCGCTGGTCTACGCTCGACGGGGGGAATCAACGACAGGGGAGGTCGTACCATGATCCGCATGCGCGTCGCGCTGGCAGGGTGCGCGCTGTTTCTGCTCACTGCCGGGGCGGCGGCGGGGGCGGATTTCACACCCGGTTCCGCGGGTCTCGGCGACCCGTTCTTTCCGAGGGGAGGAAACGGTGGCTACGACGTCGCCAACTACGAACTGAAGCTTGCGTACGACCCCGCCACCGACGTGCTCGACGGTAAGGCCGTGGTCACGGCGAAGGCGACGCAGAATCTGTCGCGGTTCGACCTCGATCTCCGCGGCTTCCAGATCTCAAAGCTGACCGTGAACGGCGTCAACGCGTCGTTCGCCCGCGACGGCCAGGAGCTCGTGATCACTCCGGCTGCCGGGATCCGCAGCGGCTCCACCTTCCGGGTCGCCGTCGACTACCGCGGCGTCCCCGAGGTGATCACCGATCCCGACTTCTCGATCGAGGGATTCATCCCGACCGACGACGGCGCCTTCGTCGTCGGGGAGCCCCAGGGCTCGCCCGGGTGGTTCCCGTGCAACGACAATCCCACTGACAAGGCCACGTACGACTTCGCGGTCACCGTCCCGGCGGGTCTGACGGCGATGGCGAACGGCCTCCTCGTCTCGTCGGCAACGAGCAACGGCAGCACGACTTGGGTCTGGAAGGAAACGGACCCAATGGCTACCTACCTGGCGACCTCGACGCTCGGGAAGTTCGACCTGTCGATCTCGAAGATGGCCGACGGGCTGCCCGTGTACGTCGCCGTCGACCCGCAGCTCGCGAAGGGCCAGGTTCTGTCGAAGCTGACCGAGTCGGTCGACTTCTACTCCTCGCTCTACGGTCCCTACCCGTTCAACGCAGTCGGCGCGATCGTCGACTCAGCGAAGGTGGTCGGGTACTCGCTGGAGACACAGACGAAGCCGAACTTCCCGTACGTGCCCGACGAGGCGACCCTTGTCCACGAGATCTCGCACATGTGGTTCGGCGACTCCGTGACGCTGACGCAGTGGCCGGACATCTGGCTCCACGAGGGGTTCGCCACCTGGTCGGAATGGATCTGGAGCGAGCGGCAGGGCAACAAGTCTGCGGCCCAGTGGTTCAAGCAGCTCTACAGCACGCCGGCCCAGAACACGCGGTTCTGGACCCCGCCGGCCGGCAACCCGGGTACGGTCGAGTTCCTCTTCAACGGCACGATCTACTACCGCGGCGGGCTGACGGTGCAGGCGCTCCGCGAGAAGGTCGGCGAGTTCACCTTCTCCCGGATCATTCGGGACTGGGCCGCGCAGAACCGCTATGGCAACGTGACGACGGCACAGTTCATCGCACTCGCCGAGAAGATCTCGGGCCAGGACCTGGGGCACTTCTTCGACGTCTGGCTCTATCAGTCGCCGAAACCGACGAGCTGGTAGCGGCAAGGCTCGCAGGGGGAGCTCGCAGATTGCGGGCTCCCCCTGCGGAACACGATCGCGGTCGTCGGCGTCGGCCGGAGCGTCAGACGGCGACGATGACCACCGACTTGAAGGTGTGCACGCGGGCGCACTCCGAGACGGGGAAGCCGTCGTAGACGCCGAGCGAGTAGCGCCCGGCCTTCGGAAAGACAACCCTGGCGCGGTACGAGCCGACAGTCGCGGTCCGCGTGCCTTTGAAGGTGAACAGCTTCCCGGCGGCGTTGCGGATCCGCACCTCGGGCTTCGCGTCCGGCATCGGCCTGACGCCGTGCTGGAGCACCCGAATCGTGACGACCCACGGCTGGCCCGCCGCGAGGCCCGGCTTGGGCAATAGGGGTGAGGCCGACCGTGGCCATGCAGCCGG
This sequence comes from Gaiellaceae bacterium, assembly GCA_035525905.1. Lineage (GTDB taxonomy): Bacteria > Actinomycetota > Thermoleophilia > Gaiellales > Gaiellaceae > Gaiellasilicea. Next base: position 15,633 of record DATLDK010000121.1, read on the forward strand.
CGTGCGCCGCGCCCGGGGCGAGCAGTGCGACAGCGAGCGCCGGGAGGAGCAGCAGCTTCTTCATGCGGCCTCCCTCAGGTTCGTGACGGGGACAGGATCGCGGCGGCGCTTCAGGTAGACGACCGTCGCTGCTGCGAGCACGAGGCCGAGCGCCACGGCGATGCCGAGCGGGAGATACGGGAAGGAGTCGGCCGGGGCGCCGATCTCCACCGGCTTGAATGTGTGCGTCTGCGCACCGCCGTACTGCGTGAAGCCGTCGTAGACCTCGTACGAGTACGAGCCTTCGCCGGGGAACTCCGCCTCGACGTGGTAGACGCCCGTCTTGCCGGTCGGGGTCCCGGGGAAGCTCTTGACGACGCTCCCGCGATCGTTGCGGATCCTCAGGATCGGAGTGACGCCCGCGAGTGGCGTGCGGCCGTGCTGGAGCACGGTGATGTCCACGGGCCAGGCCTTGTTGGCCTCGAGGCCCGACGGCGGCAGCGAGCTGAGGCCCACGGTCGCCCAGCCGCCGGCGCTCGCGACGGGTGCGACGAGGGCGGCGGCAGCGAGCACGAGCAGAAGCTTCTTCATCTGGACCTCCATCCGTTTACGACCGTGGTACACCGGTGGCCCCACAGCGGTTCCCTACTCGATCGCTTCGGCCAGCTCGACGGCCGCGGCACGGGTCAGGTCTCCCTCGAGCCGCAGCAGGAGCGGGCCGCGGTTCCAGAGCAGCACCGTCCCCGCCAGGTAGGTCTTCTCGTCCTGAATCTGGCCGTTCGGCCCCACGAACATGACGAAATGGTCGTCGCCCGAGACGAAGAGGCCGGGCTCCCCGTGCACGGTCACCTCGACGACCCGCGTGCCGATGCCGCCGGCTTTCTTGACGAAGCCGCCCCAGATGCCGCCGCGCAACTGGCTCAGAACGACGCGTGGCTTCTCCGCCGGCCCGTAGACGAGCGACGCGACCCGATCACGAACGTAGATGCCGTCCGGCTCACCGAGATCGGCGAGGGCGAAGCCGACTCGCCGCTCCGCTTCCGCTCTGCTGACGCGTTCGCCGAGGTCGATCGGCTGCGCATCCACCTGGGGCAGCGTGTCCACGAGCTCGACCGTCGCCCCTTTCAGATGGAAGATCTCGAGGAACGCGCTGCGCGCGCCGGGCGAGAGCGCCAGCACGCCGGCGAGCAGGGCGGCCAGAAGCGCGAGGCCGAGGACGAGCGGGCGGCGATTCGGCGCGGGGCGCCGCTCGAAGTCGAGGTCGAGGCGTGCGGTCGGGTAGGCGATCTCACGGCCGAGCTCCTGTAGGCGCCGCTCCAGCTCGTTCACGACGTCGCCTCCAGCTCCTGTCGCAGGCGTCCGAGCGCCCGTGACGTACGCGACTTGACCGTGCCGCGGCGCAGCGACAGCACGTCGGCGGTCTCTTCCTCCCCGAGGTCGAGCAGATAGCGGCACGACAGCACGAGGCGGTCGGGCTCGCTCAGGCGCTCCAGTGCGGCGAGGAGCTCGGCGCGCTCCTCGGCGGCGAGAGCCCTCCCCTCGGGAGACGGAGCCGCGTCCCCCGAGGGAAGCTCGTGCGCTGCTTGCAGCGCGAGGCCCTCGCGCCGGCCCTCGCCCCGGCGCCGGTTGCGGGCCTCGTTGGCGACGATCGCGAGCAGCCAGGGACGGAACGGGGAGCCACGGCGGAAGCGCGGGAGTGCACGCCAGGCCTTCGTCAGGCCGGCCTGAGCGGCGTCCTCGGCGTCGGCGGCATTCCGGGCGATCAAGTAGGCGGTGCGGAAGGCGATCTCCTCGTGGTCGCGGACAAGCGCGGCGAAGGCGGCTGCGTCGCCACCTCGTGCGCGCTCGACGAGCTGGTCCTCTGTCGGTGGTCGGCTCACCACTCGTAGCTTCTACACCGTGGGCGCCTACCCGGTTCCGGACGTTGACAGCCCCGGCGACAGGGGCGTATGGTCGAGCTAAAGATGGCTTCAGTCATGGTTCAGGGGCGTTAAGACGCGCCGTGTCGGAGAGCATCCTCTCCCCCGACCCGCACACCGAGGTCGACGTCGGTGAACGCGTCCGTACGATTCGCCACCTCCGTCGGCTCACGCTGAAGGAGATCGCGGAGCGGACAGGGCTCTCTGAGAGCTTCCTGAGCCAGGCCGAGCGGGGACTCACCAGCGCGAGCATCGCCTCACTGCAGCGAATCGCGGCGGCCCTCGGCGTGGCAGTTTCGGATCTGTTCGCTCCAGACAACACGCGCCGCCCGCGGGTGTCACGCCGCGAAGCCCGCCAGTTCGTCGCGTGGGGCGAGCTCGGCCGCAAGGCGCTGCTGACGCCAAAGCCCTTCCACCATCTCGAAGTGGTCGTCGCCGAGCTGGACGCAGGCGGATCGACCGGCGACGAGCCCTACCGGCACGGGGACTCCGAGGAGGTGTTCTTCGTCCTCTCCGGCCGCGTGCGCCTGCAGCTCGCCGACGAGACGTACGAGCTCGGGCCCGGAGACAGCGTCCAGTATCGGAGCTCGACGCCACACCGCGTGGTCAACCCGGAGCAAGAGCCGGCGGAGGTCATGTTCGTCGTCTCCCCGCCGAGCTACTGATGAACGCCGTCCAGCTGATCGGTGTGACGCGGCGGTTCGGCGATCTCGCTGCGGTCGACTCGATCGACCTCGAGGTGCACGACGGCGAGTTCCTCTCTCTGCTCGGTCCTTCGGGCTGCGGCAAGACGACCACGCTGCGCCTGATCGCAGGGTTCGAGCGCCCCGACTCGGGTCAGATCCGGATCGCGGGGAAAGACGTGGCGCGCCTGCCGCCCTACCGACGGCCGGTCAACACCGTCTTCCAGTCCTACGCGCTCTTCCCGCACTTGTCAGTGCTGGACAACGTCGCGTATGGCCTGAAGCAGAGTCGCGTCGGTCGGGCGACGCGCCATGCCCGCGCCCGCGAGGTGCTCGAGCTCGTCCGGCTCGCCGGCGTCGAGCACCGTCGCCCGCGTGAGCTGTCGGGCGGCCAGCAACAGCGCGTTGCGCTCGCACGGGCGCTCGTGCTGGAGCCGAAAGTGCTGCTGCTCGACGAGCCGCTCGGCGCCCTCGACTTGAAGGTGAGAAAGGAGCTGCAAATCGAGTTGAAGCGCATCCAGCTGTCCGTCGGGATCACGTTCGTCTACGTCACGCACGACCAGGAGGAGGCACTCGCGATGTCCGACCGCGTGGCAGTGATGAACGCCGGCCGGATCGAGCAGCTCGCCCGGCCGCAGGAGATCTACGACCAGCCGGCGACGCCGTTCGTGGCGCGCTTCATCGGCGAGACGAACTTCATCGAGAGGCAGGGACGGACGGTGGCGATTCGCCCCGAAGGGCTCTGTGTGGAGCGGGACGGTGAAGGGATCCGTGGCGAAGTCGTCGCGACGATGGTGATCGGGCCGGCAGTGCAGTCGGTGGTCCGGCTCGACGACGGTCAGGAAGTGCTCGTCCGGGAGCAGCGGCGGCGCGGGGACGAGGGCGCGCTGGCGCTCGCCGAGGGCGAGCAGGTGAAGGTGAGCTGGGCCGACGCAGAGGCACTGGAATTCGAGGGAGGAGTCTGATGAACGAGCACAACATCGATAGGTTCCACAGCGGGCGGCCGATCGACCGAAAGGGATTCGTCGCCGGTGCCGCGGCAACTGTCGCTGCGCTCGGGCTGGGCCGGATCGGAGCGCCGAACGCACTGGCCGGGTCGGCGGCCGACGCCGGCGAGCTCTTCTACTACAACTGGGCCGACTACGTGAACCCGAAGACCTACCCCGCCTTCACGAAGGCGACCGGGATCAAGGTCAAGAAGGACTTCTACGTCTCGAACGAGGCCCTGCTGGCGAAGCTGAAGGGCGGCGCTCGCGGCTACGACTTGATCGTGCCGACGGGCTACATGGTGTCGATCCTGGCCCAGGAGAAGCTGCTGCAGCCGATCCAGTGGTCGAGGCTGCCCACGGTGAAGCGGAACATCAACCCGAAGTTCCGCCACCTCCCGTTCGACCGCAACGACCGCTTCTCGGTGCCGAAGGACTGGGGCACGACCGGCTTCATGTACCGCAGCGATCTCGTGAAGGAGCGGCCGACGACCTGGCGGGAGTTCGTCGCCCTGACGAAGGGGAAGTACTCGGGCAAGGTGACCGTCCTGGACGGGATCCCCGAGGTGATCGGCTCGATGCTGGTGATGCTCGGCTACTCGTACAACACGGACAACGCCTCGCAGCTCGACCAAGCGAAGCGGGAGCTGATCGCGCTGAAGCCGCACCTGCGCGCGATCACCTCGACCGAGTACAAGCAAATGCTGATCGCCGGGAAGATCGTGATGGCGCTCGGCTGGAACGGCGACGGCCTCGCGGTGGCCGCGAAGAAGCCGGCCGCGTACGTCATCCCCCGGGAAGGCGCCGAGTTCTGGGTCGACTCCTACGCGATCCCGGTGGGGGCGAAGAACCCCGACGCCGCCCACAGGTGGATCGACTACGTCTACGGGGCTCGCAGCAACGCCGTCGAGACGACCTACACCTACTACGGCTCGCCGCTCAAGCCCGGGCTGCTCCGGGGCGTGCTGGCGAAGAGCATCCTCGGCAACCCGGCGATCTTCCCGTCGGCCTCGGTGCTCGCAAAGCTCCAGGCGAACGAGATCAGCGCCCGCGGCACGGCCCTCCGCAACCGCATCTGGACGGAGTTCAAGAACGCATGAAGCGACCTGGGGGCCGCCGTGGCCGCGGCGGCCCCCGCTACCCCGCCTGGCTGGCGCTGCCTGCGCTCGGGTGGTACGCGTTCTTCTTCCTCGCCCCGCTCGGGTTCGTCGCCGCCTACAGCTTCGCGCAGCTCTCCGGCTTCGTGGACGTGGAGTTCGCGTGGAACCTGGAGAACTACCGCTACCTCTGGGATCCGGTCTACCGCGAGATCTTCGTTCGGACCCTCGGGCTGGCCGGCTTCGGCACCGCTGCCACGCTCCTCGTCGGCTTTCCGTTCGCCTACTGGCTCGCCCGCTACAGCCGCCGCAGGACGCTGCTGCTCCTGCTCGTGATCGTTCCGTTCTGGACGAGCTTCCTGATCCGGGCCTACGCCTGGCTGATCATCCTCGACCCGTCCTTCCCCCTGTTCCGGGCACTCGGGGTCGACCTCCTCTACACCTCGACAGCGGTCTACATCGGGGTCGTTTACAACTACCTGCCGCTGATGGTGCTCCCGCTCTACGCTGCGCTGGAGCGGATCGACTGGTCGCTCGTGGAGGCGGCTCAGGATCTCGGCGACGGGCCTCTCCGCGCTTTCTGCCGTGTGACGCTTCCACTCTCCCTGCCGGGGGTGGTGGCCGGCTCGCTGCTCGTCTTCATCCCGCTCACCGGCGAGTACTTGCTCCCCGCGATCCTCGGAGGCAACAAGACGGCCTACACGGGGACGCTGATCGCGCAGCAGTTCAGCGAAGCGCATGACTGGCCGCTCGGCTCTGCGATCGCCATGGTCGTGATCGGCACGATGACGGTCGTGCTGCTTGCGTTCTCGCGGATCGCCGCACGCGGAGAGGTCGCGAATGGGTAGACGACTCCTGGCGGCGCACGCTGCGCTCGTGTACGCCTTTCTCTATGCGCCCGTGCTCATCGTCGTGGCGTACGCCTTCAACGGGGGCAGGCAGACGCTCAACTGGGAGGGGTTCTCGACGAAGTGGTTCGGCGCGGCGCTCAGCGACGACTCGATCACGAACGCCCTGCGCAACTCGCTCCTGATCGCGGCCGGCAATGCGTTCGTCGCCTCCCTCTTGGGCACTCTGCTCGCCCTCTCACTGCCGCGCATGTGGCGCGCCCTGCGGATTCCGATCGACGCGCTCGTGACGATGACGCTCGTCACCCCGGAGATCGTCTTCGGGATCGCGGCCCTCGTTTTCTTCACCGAGATCGGACTGACGCTCGGCCTCAAGACCGTCCTCGCCGCCCATGTCGTCTTCAACACCTCGGTCGTCGCGCTCGTCGTCCGCGCCCGCTTCGTCGGCATGGGGCACGATCTCGAGGAGGCGTCGTTCGACCTGGGTGCGGGACCGCTCTCCACGTTTCGCCAGGTGACGCTGCCGCGGCTCGCGCCCGCCGTGCTCGCCGGGGGGCTGCTCGCCTTCACCTTCTCCTTCGACGACTTTTACACATCATTCTTCGTCTCGGGCGCAGGCACGACGACGCTGCCGCTGTACGTCTTCTCGTCACTGCGCTTCGGTGTCTCGCCGCTCGTCAACGCGACGGCGGCGATGGTCCTCGCACTGACGATCGGGGCGATCGTGCTCGCCTACGCCGTGCTGAGACGGAGCGGCGGAAGATCGGGGGGCGTTCTGCCGTTACGGTAGGCAGGTGGCACGGGCGGTCGGGATGAATCACATCGCAATCGAGGTCGGCTCGCTCGACGAGGCCTTGGAGTTCTACGGAAGCCTGTTCGAGCTGGAGCTGCGCGGCCGGATCGATGGGATGGCGTTCATCGACATGGGCGACCAGTTCCTCGCGCTGGCCGAGCAGAGTGACCGGGAGCGGGACGGAGCCCGCCACTTCGGGCTCGTCGTCGACGACCAGGCGGCGGTGCTCGCGGCCGCCCGAGAGGCGGGCGTCCAGATCTTCGGCGGCAACTCCTTCCGCGACCCGTGGGGCAATCACGTCCAGGTCGTGCAGTACGGCGACATCCAGTTCACGAAGACGCCGGAGATCCTGCGCGGCATGGGGCTCGAGCTGGAAAAGTCCGAGTCGGCGCTCGCGGAGCTCCGCGACAAGGGCCTGGCCTGACCCAGCTGGGCGAGCACGACCTCGCGTCATTGCTCGTGTTGCTCGCCGCGGGGACGGCGATGCTCGTGCTAGTACCGAAGCTACGGATCCCGTACCCGATCCTGCTCGTCCTCGGCGGGCTCGCGCTGGGGTTCGCTCCCGGTCTGCCGTCGATCGACCTCCCACCGGATCTCGTGCTCGTCGGCGTGCTCCCGCCGCTCCTCTATGGGGCCGCCTTCTTCACCTCGCTGCGCGACCTGCGGGCGAACGTTCGCCCGGTGGGGCTGCTCTCGGTCGGCCTCGTGCTGCTGACGCTGGTGGTCGTCGCGGTCGTCGCGCACACGATCGTCCCCGGGCTGCCCTGGGCGCCGGCCTTCGTGCTCGGCGCCGTCGTTTCCCCCACCGACCCGATCGCCGCGACGGCGATCATGCACCGGCTCGGCGTCCCGCGCCGGATCGTCAGCATCGTCGAGGGCGAGAGCCTCGTCAACGACGGCACGGCGCTGGTCGCCTACCGCTTCGCCGTGGTCGCCGCGGTGAGCGGCGCGTTCTCGCTCTGGGAGGCGGGCATCTCGTTCGTGCTCAACGTCGCCGGCGGGATCGTGGTTGGGATCGGCGTGGGCTGGCTCGTCCGGCAGGTGCGGCGGCGTCTCGAGTTCCCACCGGCCGAGGTGACGATCTCGCTTCTGACCGGCTACTTCGCCTACATCCCCGCGGAGCTGATCGGCGTCTCGGCGGTGATCGCCGCGGTGACGGCGGGTATCTATCTCGGCTGGCACACGCCGGAGCTGACGAACGCGGAGGTGCGACTGATGGGGGAGTCGGCCTGGGAGATCGTCACGTTCATGCTGAACGCCCTCCTCTTCACCCTGATCGGCCTCCAGCTGCCCGGCATCCTCGACGAGCTCGACGCGTACTCGACGGCGGACCTGCTCTGGTGGGGCGCCGCAGTCTGGCTCACGGTCGTGCTCGTCCGCGCGCTCTGGGTCTATCCGGCCGCGTGGTTGCCCCGCCGCCTGATCCCGCGGATCCGCGACCGCGACCCGATGCCCCGGACGTCGCAGCTCGCGCTGATCTCGTGGGCGGGCATGCGCGGCGGCGTGTCGCTGGCGGCCGCGCTCGCCGTCCCGCTCACGACCGATGCAGGCGAGCCGTTTCCCGGCCGGAGCCTGATCCTCTTCCTCACCTTCGCCGTCATCTTCGGGACCCTTGTCGTCCAAGGCCTGACGCTGCCGGGCGTGATCCGTCTACTGCGGCTGGAGGACGACGGCGACGACGAGGCCCGCGAGCTGGCGAAGGCGCGCATCCACGCCGCGCAGGCCGCACTCGAACGGCTCGACGAGCTCACGGACGAGGACTGGGTCCGGGAGGACACCGCGGCGCGGGTCCGGGGTGGCTACGACTTCCGGCAGAACCGCTTCGCCGCCTGGCTCGACGGCGGCGACGACGGCTCCATCGAGGCGCGGTCGCTCGACTTCCAGCGGCTGCGGCGCGAGCTGCTCGCCGCCGAGCGCGACGCGGTGCACCAGCTGCGCCGGTCCGGCCGCATCTCCGACGAGGTGGCCCGGCGGGTCGAGCGCGACCTCGACCTCGAGGACGCGCGCCTGGAGATCTAGGGGCCCGAGCTAGAGGATCGCGTCGGCGCCGAGGAGCGTGCGCGCCTCTGTGAGGAAGTCCGTGTCGATCGCCACCCGGTAGTCCGGGCCGAGCGCGAGGGTCTTCGGCCCGAGCGACGTCTCCAGGGAGACGAAGACGAGCGACGGCCCGGGGTAGTCCTTGACCAGGTGCGCCAGGTCCTTGATCAGGCCTGCCCGCGCCTCGCGGGCGTCGAGCTTGAAGCGAATCTCCGTCCGTTCCTGCACAGCCTCGAAGGCGGCGACGTCGAGCGCGATCAGCTTCGTCTCGCCCTGCTGCTTATGGTCGATCCGGCCCTTGATCACGAGAATCCGGTCGAGCACGCACAGCTCCCGCGCGGCCGCGTAGGTCGAGTTGAAGACGACCACCTCGCCGCCGCCGGTCGGATCGTCGAGGGCCAGGAAGACCATCGGCTCGCCGCGCTTCGTGGTCAGCTGCTTGATCGACGAGACGATGCCGCCGACCGTCACGACCTCCCCGTCGCGGCGCCGCTCGAGCTCGGAGAGGACGCAGTCCGTCTTCCGCCGCAGCTGCTCGCGAACGGCCTTCAAGGGGTGCTCCGAGACGTAGAGACCCAGCGTCTCCTTCTCCAGCTTCAGCAGCTCGGGCTTCTCGAACTCGCTCAGCGGGATCGCCGGGTGATGCTTGGGCCCCCGCTCCTCCGCGCCGGCGTCCTCCATGTCGAAGATCGACGCCTGCCCCGCCAGCCGGTCGGCCGCATGCTTCTGCCCCCAGGCGAGGGCCTGCTCGAGACAGGCGAGCATCCCCATCCGAGAGCTGCCGGTCGAGTCCAGGGCGCCACACTTGACCAGGGCCTCGAGGGAGCGCTTGTTCACCACCTGCGGGTCGACGCGCTCCGTGAAGTCCCAGATCGACTCGAACGGCCCGCCTTCCTCGCGCGCTCGGATGATCGCGTTCGCCGCCGACTCGCCGACGCTCTTCACGGCATTGAGCCCGAAGCGGATCTTCCCCTCCACGACCGCGAAGTCCGTCTGCGAGGAGTTGACGTCGGGCGGCAGGACCTCGATGCCGAGCTCGTCGCAGGCGTTGACGTAGACCGGCACGCGGTCCTTCGTGTTCATCACCGACGAGATCAACGCCGCCATGTACTCGCAGGGGTGATTCGAGCGCAGCCAGGCGGTGCGGTAGGCGATCAGCGCATAGCAAGCCGCGTGCGCCTTGTTGAACGAGTAGTCCTGCGACTTCTCGATGTCGTCCCAGAGCTGGCGCGCAACAGACTCGGAGGTGTTGTTCGCGATGCACCCGGTGATGAACTTGTCCTTCAGGGACGCCATCAGCGAGTGGATCTTCTTGCCGATCGCCTTGCGCAGATCGTCCGCCTCGGCCGGGCTGAAGCCCCCGATCCGCTTGGCGATCTCCATCGACTGCTCCTGGTAGATCGCGATCCCGTACGTGTTCCCAGTGATCGTTTTGAGCCGTGGGTCGATGAAGGTCACCGCCTCCTGGCCCGCCTTCCGCTTGGCGTAGTTCGGGATGTACTGCATCGGCCCGGGCCGGTAGAGCGCGACGAGCGCGATCAGATCCTCGAACACGGTCGGCTTGACCTGCCGAAGCGCCTCTCGCATCCCAGAGGACTCGAACTGGAAGACGCCCATCGCCTCGCCGCGCGCGAGCATCGCGTAGGTCTTCTTGTCGTCGAGCGGGATCGTGGTCATGTCGATGCCGCCGACGAGGGCGACCGCCTTGTCGATCACGTCGAGGTTGCGCAGGCCGAGGAAGTCCATCTTCAGCAGGCCGAGCGCGGAGACGGTGTTCATCGAGAACTGGGTCACGACCTCCTGGTCTGGGCCCTTTTGCTGCAGCGGCACGACGTCGATCAGCGGCTCGGCGCCGATGACGACGCCGGCGGCGTGGATCGAGTCCTGCCGGATCAGGCCCTCGAGCGGCTTCGCGAGGTCGAGGATCTCCTTAGCGGCCGGCTCCGAGTCGTAAGCGTTCTTGAGGTCGGAACCGGGCTTGAGACAGTCGGCGAGCGTTTGACCCGGGCCTTCCGGGATCAGCTTCGCGATCTTGTCGACGACGCCGTACGGGATCTCGAGGACGCGGCCGGCGTCGCGCACCGCCGCGCGGGCGGCCATCGTGCCGAAGGTGATGATCTGCGCGACCCGGTCGCGGCCGTACTTCTCGGAGACGTAGTTGATGACGCGCTCGCGGCCGTCGACGGCGAAGTCGATGTCGATGTCGGGCATCTCCTTGCGGCCGGGGTTGAGGAAGCGCTCGAAGAGGAGGTCGTAGCGGATCGGGTCGATGTCGGTGATCTCGAGGCAGTACGCCGCGAGCGAGCCGGCGGCGGAGCCGCGGCCCGGGCCGACGCCGACGCCGTTCCGCTTCGCGAAGGCGA
>DATLDK010000134.1:0-5138 GCA_035525905.1 Gaiellaceae bacterium
CTTCCAGCCGGACGAGACGAGATCCACGAGGAGCGCGAGATCGTCGATGCGTGCGTGCCGCTCGGCGAGCAGGTCGCCCTCGAGCCGTTCGAGCCGGCGGATCGCCTGGTTCAGCAGGCCGCGGATCTCGGCGAGGTGCCGTGCGACCGGAAGGACCTCGGCGCGCAGGCCCTCGTGTACGGCGGCACCGATCTTCTCCGGCAGCACGCCTTCGAGGGACGCCGCCGCCTCGGCCAGTGACTCGACCTGGGCACGGGCGCGCTCCAGCGCCGCCTCGAGGTCTGCGGGGGCGACGCGGCCCGACGCTGCCGCGGCGATTCGCTCCTTCGCCCGCCCGAGTGCGCTCTCGTCCATGGGTGCGAGAGTACTCTCGCCGTCGGATGGATGCCCGGGAGCTGGACTACGAGCTGCCGCCGGAGCTGATCGCGCAGCACCCGGCGGAGCGGCGGGATGCGTCGAGGTTGCTCGTGTACGAGCGTGCGACGGGCGACGTCCGTCACCGCGCGTTCGCCGACCTGCCCTCAGAGCTTTCCGGCGAGCTCGCCGTCGTGAACGACACGCGCGTCGTGCCGGCCAGGATCCGGATCGAGCAGCCGAGGGGAGAAGTGCTCTTGGTCGAGCACGAGGGGGGAGGCGACTGGCTCGCCCTCGCCCGTCCGACGCGACGGCTGAGGCCCGGGACGCGCTACGGCCCCGTCGAGCTCGTTGAGCATCTCGGCGACGGACGCTGGCGTGTGCATCTGGACCGCGAGCCCGACGGAGAGGCGCCGCTGCCCCCCTACATCACGGAGCCGCTCGCAGATCCCTCGCGTTACCAGACGGTCTACGCGGACGAGCCCGGCTCCGCTGCGGCTCCGACGGCCGGTCTTCACTTCACACCGGAGCTGCTGGGCCAGCTCGACGTGGAGCGGGTGACGCTGCACGTCGGCCTGGACACCTTCCGGCCGTTGACCGCGCCGACGCTCGAGCAGCATCAGCTCCACGGCGAGCGCTACTCGGTCCGGCCGGAGGCGTGGGAGCGGATCAACTCCGCGGAGCGCGTCCTCGCCGTCGGCACGACGACGGTCCGCGTGCTCGAGACCGTCGCGCGTAACAGTCTGTTGCGAGGGCGGACGTCGCTGTTCGTCACGCCGGGCTTCGAGTTCCGGCGCATCGACGCGCTGGTGACGAACTTCCACCTGCCCCGCTCCACGCTCCTGGCGCTCGTGATGGCGTTCGCGGGGATCGAGGAGACGCGCCGACTCTATGAGCTCGCGATTGCGGAGCGTTACCGTTTCTACTCCTTCGGCGACGCCATGCTGATCCTGTGACCTTCGCGGTCACGGCCACTGACGGCGCCGCGCGCGCAGGTGTGCTGCGCACTGCGCACGGCGAGATCAAGACGCCCGCGTTCATGCCCGTCGGCACGAAGGGGACGGTCAAGGGCCTCGATCCGGAGGAGCTGCGCACGGTCGGCTCTCAGGTCATCCTCGGGAATACGTACCACCTCCATTTCCGGCCCGGCGACGACGTCATCGCCGAGCTCGGCGGCCTGCACGCTTTCTCGGGTTGGGGCGGGCCAATTCTGACCGACTCGGGCGGCTTCCAGGTCTTCTCGCTCCGCGACACCCTGCTCGACGTGGACGACGACGGGGTCACGTTCCGCTCGGTGTACGACGGCGCGCCTGCGCGCTTCACGCCCGAGCTCGTGGCTGCGATCCAGCGGCGCCTGGGCTCCGACATCGCCATGTGCCTCGACATTTGCCCGCCGGCAGGCGTGCGGCGCGCGGAGCTGGCGGAGGCGGTCCGGCGTACGACGCTCTGGGCTGCGCGGCAGCGTGAAGCCGAGCGTGCTCCGGGACAGCTCCTCTTCGGGATCGCGCAGGGCGCCGCGGACGAGGAGCTCCGGCGCCGCTCGATCGAGGAGGTCGCCGCGCTGGGCTTCGACGGACACGCGCTGGGTGGGCTCGCGGTGGGGGAGAGCCGCGACCAGATGTTCGAGGCGACGGGCTGGGCGGCCCCGCTCCTCCCGGCGGAGAGGCCTCGCTACTTCATGGGCATCGGCGACGCGGAGGGGATCCTGCGCGTGATTGGCGCCGGGATCGACATGTTCGACTGCGTCCTGCCGACGCGAACGGCGCGGACCGGCTCGGCTCTGACCGCGACGGGCCGCGTCAACCTTCGCAACGCCCGCTTCGCCCGTGACCCGCGACCCGTCGAGGAGGGCTGCTCCTGCCCCGCCTGCTCGCGGTTCTCGCGCGCCTACCTTCGCCACCTGCTCAACCAGGAGGAGCTGCTCGGCCTGCGCCTCCTGAGCCTGCATAATCTCCACTTCCTACTCGAACTGACCGCGGGCGCGCGGGCGGCGATCGAACGCGGCGGGCTGGAGGGATACACGGCGGCCGCGCTCGCCCGGCTCGCCGGCGGCCCTCAGGAGGACCCTTGGGACAGCTGATCGTTCTCGTCGCCATGTTCGCCCTGCTTTGGCTGTTTCTGATCCGGCCGCAGCGTCGCCGGGCGCAAGCCCATCGGGAGCTGCTCACGAGGGTCGAGGTGGGCGAAGAGATCCTCACGGTCGGCGGCCTCATCGGACGCGTCCGCTCGGTGCAGGATGAGGAGCTCGTGCTGGAGATCGCGCCGGGTACCGAGGTCCGAGTCGCGCGACGGTCGGTCGCCAGCGTCCTGTCGCCGGGGCTCGAAGGCAGGCAGGTCGAGGCCCCGGCTTCCGAGCAGGACGTCGAAGTCCACAGCTAACCTTTCGCTCGCTCGATGAACCGCAGACCGCACCTCACTCTTGTGGCGCTGATCGTCGCCGGGCTCATCGGGGTCGGCCTGCTCGCAATTCCGGGCTCGCCGATCGAGCAGGAGCCGACGCTGGGCCTCGACTTGCAGGGCGGCCTCGAGGTGACGCTGCAAGCCGTGCCGCCGGCGAACCGACCGCTGCAGAAAGCAGACCTGAGCAGGTCCGTGGAGATCCTCCGCGATCGCGTCGACCGGCTCGGGGTCTCGGAGCCCGAGATCCGCGAGCAGGGCTCCGACCAGATCTCGATCCAGCTTCCGGGCGTCAAGAACCCCGAGGACGTGATCGACATCCTCGGCAAGACCGCCCAGCTCGAGCTCTACGACCTCGAGGCGAACCTGGTGCGGCCGTCGATCGGCGTCCAGAACTTCCCCGTCGCGACGCCCACCCTCTATGCGCTCCTCGCCGGCCAGCAAGCGCTCGTCGACGAGCAGACGACCGAGTCCTGGTACCTGTTCGACGGGAGCAAGAAGAAGGTCGCCGGCCCGGTGACGAAGAAGGACAAGCTCCTCCAGAGCAAGGTGGTCGCTCGAGCCGGCAAGAAGGGCGAGCTCCCGAAGGGCTGGAAGGTGTTCGGGGTTCCCGCGAAGACGGTGGTGCTCACCTGCGGGATCGGCGAGGTCGTTTGCCCCGGCGTCAACGTCGAGAACCCGACCACCAACTACTTCTATCTCGTCCGCTTCGGCAAGTTCAAGACCTCGGCCGGCGAGCGGGAGGTGCCGGAGATGAGGGGCGGCGACCTCAAGCTCTCGGGTACGCGCCAGGACTTCGACACGACGACCAGCCAGCCGATCGTGACGATGCAGTTCACGAAGGACGGGGGAAAGAAGTTCGGCGACATCACGAACGCCGAGGCCGACCGCGGCAAGGCGCTCTTCAACATCTCCGGCGGGGGCGGCGACCCGCGCAACAGCTTCCAGCACTTCGCCATCGTCCTCGACCGTGAGATCAAGTCCTGGCCCTCGATCGACTGGCAGCAGTACCCGAACGGGATCGGCGGCTCCAACGGCGCCCAGATCACGGGCATCGGGGACATCAGCGAGGCCAAGAACCTCGCGCTCGTGCTGCAGACCGGGGCGCTCCCCGTCACGTTCACGACGCTCCAGCAGACGGCCATCTCGGCCACGCTCGGCAAGGACTCGCTCAAGGAGGCCTGGAAGGCCGCGATCGCGGGTCTGGTCGTGGTCGCCCTCTTCCTGCTCGTCTTCTACCGCGTCCTCGGCGTCGTCGCCGTCATCGGCCTGATCATCTACTCGGCCTTCCTCTACGCCGCGATCCTCCTCTTCAACGTCACGCTGACCCTGCCGGGCTTCGCGGGGATGATCCTCACGCTGGGGGTGGCAGCCGACGCGAACATCGTCATCTTCGAGCGCGTGAAGGAGGAGTACCGCGCCGGGAAATCCGTGCGCGCCGCGATCGCCGCCGGCTATGGCAAGGGCTTCGCGACCATCATCGACGCCAACGTCGTCACAGCCATCACCGCCGTCGTCCTCTTCCTCGTCGCGACGGCCGGCGTCAAGGGCTTCGCCCTGATGCTCCTGATCGGAACGCTGATGTCGCTGCTGACCGCGGTCGCGGCGACCCGTGCGATCCTCGGCCTGCTCGCCGGCTTCCGCTGGTTCGACAATCCGAAGCTGATGGGCGCCGAGGGCGAGCCGCCCACCTGGATCCGCCGCGACTTCATCGGGCTCCGGAACCGGTGGTTCGCGATCTCCGGGGCGGTGCTCCTGATCTCAGCCGCAGCGATCGCGATCAAGGGGTTGAACCTCGGCATCGATTTCAGAGGCGGCACGCAGATCACGCTGACGACGCGCCAGCCGACGGCGTTGCAGGACGTCCGCAACCAGGCTCAGAAGACCGGCCATGGGAGCGCTCAGATCCAGGGGACCGGTGACCCGCTGGCCGGGGACAAGTACCGCCAGTTCCGGATTCGCACCGAAGTCGACCAGGCCGAGCAGACGCGGTTGACGCAGGGGCTCAAGCAGGCCTTCCAGGGAGAGACGAGCGTGAAGAGCGTCTCCGCCAGCTTCGGCCGGCAGATCGCCAAGGGGGCGATCCTCGCGATCATCGTCTCGCTGCTGCTCGTGATGCTCTACATCGCCGCGCGCTTCCAGCCGAAGTTCGCCGGCCCCGTGATGCTCGCGCTGATCCACGACGTCTTGATCACGGTCGGCATCTATGCCCTGCTCGGCCGGGAGGTGACGACCGCGACGGTCGCCGCGGTCCTGACCGTCCTCGGTTACTCGATCTACGACACGATCATCATCTTCGACCGCATCCGGGAGAACATCCCGCTGATGAGGCGGGCGTCGTTCCGGACGCTCGCGAACGTGTCCCTGTGGGAGACGATCCCGCGCTC
>DATLDK010000150.1:0-7831 GCA_035525905.1 Gaiellaceae bacterium
CCCTCGAGCTGCGGCAGAGCGCCGAGCAGCGCCTCCGTGTAGGGGTGTTCGGGGTTGTCGAAGAGATCGAGCGTCGACGCCTGCTCGACGATCTGCCCCGCGTACATGACGATGATGTCGTCCGCGGCCTCCGCGACGACCCCCATGTCGTGCGTGATGATGATCATGGCCATGTCGTGCTCGTGGCGAAGGTCGTCGAGCAGGTCGAGCACCGACGCTTGCACGGTCACGTCCAGCGCCGTCGTCGGCTCGTCTGCGATCAGGAGCTTGGGGTCGCAAGACAGCGCGATCGCGATCATCACCCGCTGGCGCATGCCCCCGGAGAAGCGGTGCGGGTAGTCCTTGAGCCGCTCGCCGGCACGCGGGATGCGCACCTCCTCGAGCAGCTCCACCGCCTTTTTGTTGGCCTGCGCCTGCGGAACGTCGTAGTGCCGCCGGATCGTCTCTGTGATCTGCGTCCCGATCGTCAGAGTCGGGTTCAGCGAGGTCATAGGGTCCTGGAAGATCATGGCGATCTCGCGCCCGCGCACGTCCTCGAGCTCGTGCTCGGAGAGCTTCGTCAGGTCGCGGCCCTCGTACATGACGGAGCCCGAGACGATCCGCGCCGGCGGCTTCGGGATCAGGCCCATCACGGACAACGCCGTCACCGACTTCCCGCAGCCCGACTCGCCCACGATCCCCAGCGTCCTTCCCTTCTCGACCGCGAAGCTGATCCCGTCGACCGCGCGAACCGTTCCCTCGCGCGTGAAAAAGTGCGTCCGCAGGTCGTCGACCTCGAGGAGCGCCACTACGTCTCCCGGGTTCTCGGGTCGAGGGCGTCGCGGAGGCCGTCCGCGATGAAGTTCGCGCACAGCACGAGCGAGGCGATCGCGACCGATGGGACGACGATCTCGATCGGGTGCGTGCGATACGTCGTGCGGCCCTCCTGCGCCATGGCGCCCCACGAAGCGTCGGGCGGGCTGATCCCGAGACCGATGAAGGACAGGAACGCCTCGCCCAGGATCACCGCGGGCAGCTCGAGGAAGATCGCGATGATCAGCACGCCGAGGGTGTTGGGCAGGATGTGCCTGACGAGGATGCGATGCCAGCGTGCGCCGACCGCCTTGGCGGCGCGCACGTAGTCGTTCTCCTTCAGCGTCAGCACCTGCCCGCGGACGATGCGCGCGGTCGTGAACCAGCTCGCGATCGAGAGGGCGATCATCATCGTCCACATATCCGTCCGGCCGATGATGGCCAGCGTGATGATCGCGAAGGGCAGGTAGGGCAGGCCGTAGAGCGCGTCCAGGAAGCGCATCAGCCCGTTGTCCACGCGCCCGCCGATGAAGCCCGAGATGGAGCCGTAGACGACGCCGAACAGGAGAATTGCGAGCGTCGCACCGAACCCGATCAGGATCGAGACGCGACCGCCCTCGGCCGTGCGCGTGAAGAGATCGCGGCCGAACTTGTCGGTGCCGAGGGGATGGGAGAGGCTCGGGCCCTGCTTCGCGACGGTGAAGTCGACCTCGTTACCCGTGTACGGCGAGACGAACGGCCAGATCACGCAGTAGAGCACGACGAGGAGGAAGATGGCGCCCGCGACGACCGCGCCTTTGTTGCGGATGTACCGCCGCCAGGCGTCCTTCCACAGGTTGGACTGGCGGATCGGCGCGCCCGATGCCGGAGCGGCGCCGGGTACGTCCGCAAGCGCGTCCTCCCGGATGTTCGTGGGGGTGGGACTGGTGGCCACTAGGCGCGGGCGTCCCTCGTGCGTGGGTCGAGGATCCCGTAGAGGATGTCGACGACGAGGTTGGCGACGATGACGATCACCGAAAGCAGCACGGTCAGGCCCATCACGACCGAGTAATCGCGGGCGTTCACCGCAGTGACGTAGTACTGCCCGATGCCGGGAATGTTGAAGATCAGCTCGATCACGAACGAGCCGGTGATGATGTAGCCGAGCAGCGGGCCGGCTGCGGTGACGACGGGAATGAGCGAGTTCCGAAGCACGTGCAGACCGACGACGCGCCGGTAGCGCAGTCCCTTCGCGCGCGCGGTGCGAACGTAGTCCTGCTGCAGCGTCTCGAGCATGGTCCCGCGCACGAGCCGTGCGAAGAGCGCCATCGGCGCAAAACCGAGAGCGATCGACGGCATGATTTTGTGCTCCCACGTCGACCAGCCGCTCGTCGGCAGTGCCCCGCCCTTGAGCGCGATGTAATAGATGAGCAGCGTCGCGACCAGGAAGCTCGGCACTGCGTGGAAGACGTTCGAGAAGAACATCGCCCCGTAGTCGACGCTCGTGTTGTGCTTGAGAGCGGCGATCATGCCGAGCGGCACCCCGACCACGAGCGCGAACAGGAAGGCGTAGACGCCGAGCTCGATCGATTTCGGGAAATGCTCCTTGACGATGTCGTTCACGGTCTGGCCGCGGAGCACGAGGGACGGCCCGAGATCGAGCGTCGCGACGCCCTTCACGTAGTACGCGTACTGCGTGTACCACGGCTTGTCGACGTGGAACTTCCGCTCCAGGTTTCGCTGCACGGCCTCGGGCACGGCTCGCTCCGAGTGCCGGAACGGGTTGCCGCCGATCTGACGCATCATCGTGAACGTCAGGAAGATGACGACCAAAAGCACGGGGATCGTCCAGAAGATCCGCCTGACGATGAACTTCAGCATTGTCTGCTACCTACCCGCCTGGAGTATTCACGAACGCGGACGGGGCTCGCTCGAGCCCCGTCCGCTGTTGCGACTTCTGCCAACGGCTCTAGCCGGCGACGACCACCTTCGTCAGGTCGACCTGGCTGAGCAGGTTGAACTCGAACGTGTCCTTCACGGACAGCTTTTCGAGGCCCGGGAAGGTGTAGAAGTAGATCGGGATGACGGGCATGTCGCCGTTGTCGCCGAACAGGATGTCCTCCGCCTCGGCGTACAGCGCGTAGCGAGCGTCGTTGTCCGGCGTCTTGCGTGCCTCCTCGATCTTCGCGTCGTAGTCCTTGTTGCAGTAGTTCGTGTTGTTGTTCCCCGATTCGCACGTCCACAGCTCGAGGAAGTTGATCGCGTCGACGTAGTCGCCGATCCACCCGAGCCGGTAGACGTCCACCGACTGGTTCGGGGGCGGCCCCAGGAATTCGAGGAACTGCGCGAACTCCTGCTGCTTGATCGTCGTCTTGATCCCGAGCTGGGACCACGCGGCCTGGATGGCGACCGCGATGTCGCGGTGGCCCGGCGAGTCGTTGATGTAGAGCGTGATCGCCTTCTTGGGGTTCGCGACCTCGCTCATCAGCTGCTTCGCCTGCTCCACATCAGCGTCCGCCGGCGACCACTTCGACGCGGGGTTGATCGTGTCGAAGCCCGGCATCCCCTTGGGCGTGAAGCCGTTGGCCGGCAGCTGACCACCCTGCGAGACGTTGTCGATGATGGACTGCCGCGGGATCGCCAGCGACATCGCGCGGCGCTGCTTCACGTCGCTGATGTTCTTGACGTTGAACCCGTAGTAGTACGTCCCGAGGCTCGGGTACTGAACGTACTCAGGCGTCTCCTTGAGGCGTGCGATCTCGTCCGGCGGCGGCGGCTGGGCGTCGACGTCGGTCTCGCCGGCCTCGAAGGCCTGCACGGCGGTGACCCCGTCGGAGATCATCCGCCCGTTGACCCGCGTCAGCTTGACGCTGGCCGCGTCGCGCCAGTTCGGATCCTTGACGAGGTCGATCGCCGAGTTGTGCTGCCACTTGGCGAGCTTGAACGGACCGTTCGAGACCATGTTCGCGGCTTCCGTCCACTTGTCCCCGAACTGGTCGACCGCCTTCTTGTTGACCGCCAGGAACGAGTGGTGCGCCATCTGCTGGAGGAACCACGGCTGTGGTGTCGTCAGCTTGATCTCGAGCGTCTTGTCGTCGAGCGCCTTGACTCCCATCTTGTCCGCCAGCGCCGCGCACTTGTCCTTCTTGGGATCGCAGCTGTTGTACTCCTGAGCGCCGACGATGCCGTAGAACTGGTACGCGTAGTCGGCACCGAGCTCGGGTGAGACCGTCCGCTTCCAGGCGTAGATGAAGTCCTGAGCGGTGACGGGGTCGCCATTCGTCCACTTGAGGTCATCGCGCAGCTTGAACGTGACGGTCAGGCCGTCCTCGCTCGTCTCGAAACTCTCCGCGGCACCCGGCACCGGCTTCAAATCCTTGTCGAGCCTGACCAGCGGATCCATGATGTTGAGCAGGATGTTGGCCGAGGTCGTATCGGTCGCGAGGCCTGGATCGAGAGACGGAGGCTCGGTGCCCCAGTTCACCGTGATCACCTGTTCGGCGGCCGGCGCGCCACCACCGCCCTCGGTCGTGGCGCCGGTGCCCGCGGCTTCGTCGTCACCGCCGCAGCCGCCGGCGGCCAGCGCGAGGCTCGAAACGAGCAGCGCCAGCCCCGGCCAGCGAATCTTGTTCCTCATCTGAGATGTCCTTCCGTTGTGTGCATTGCAGCGCGGCGCGTTCTGGACGCCCATTGAGTCCTTTGCCGGGTATACCAGTCCCAAACCTGTGAAACGGACTCCTTTACACACCGCTTGCGTCGCCGCGACACTATCGACGCTGCTGGCGCTTTCGCTGGCGGAACCGGCATCGGCGCACGTCGACGTGCAGCCTCGCCTCGTCCAGCAGGGCACGGCGACGCAGCTCCGGGTCGAGCTGCCGCAACTTCGCGCCGGTCGGCCTCCGGTCCGCCTGGAGGTCGAAGGCGAAGGCGTCACCGTTCTCTCCAGCACGCTCGAGGGGATCGGGGGGTTCTCGGGCGCGGAGACGCTCTGGAGCGTCCGTGTCCGTGTCAGCCGAGCCGTACCTCCGGGAGACGTCCTCCTCGTCCTGCGCGCGTTCTTTGCCGACGGGAAGTCGGTCGATGTGGACGGGACGATCACGGTCGTGCCCCCGGCGGAGCGCGCCGCGCCGGACGCTGGGAGCTCGGTCCCCTGGGTCTGGTTTGCGGTCGGAGTCACACTGGCGCTTGCGCTCGCCGCGGCGGCGCTCCTGCTCGCGCGCCGCCGCCGGAGCGCCTGCTAGCGTCAGAGATCGTGCTCTTCGAGCAGTTCCTGAACGACGACCTCGGGTGCGCGTCGTACCTGGTCGGCGACGAGGAGGCAGGTGTCGCTGCGATCGTCGACCCGCCCTATGCGGTCGGGCGCATCCTGGCCGCAGCAGAGAAGCATGGAGTCCAGATAGTTCGCGTCATCGAGACCCACACCCACGCGGATCATCTGTCGGGGCATGGCCGCCTCGCGCTCGAGCAGGGAGCGCCCATCTCCATCCACCCGGCCGCCGAAGTCGCATACGAGCACGAGGCGCTGACCGACGGCCTCCAGCTCGAGTTCGGGGACGTCGTGCTGCGGGCGATCCACACCCCTGGTCATCGCCCGGAGCACACTTGCCTCGCGGTGATCGATCGCTCCCGAGCCGACGAGCCGTGGCTCGTCCTCACCGGTGACTCGCTCTTCGTAGGCGACACTGCGCGCCCGGACCTTGCGGTTGGCGCGAAGGAAGGCGCCGAGGGTCTCTTCCACTCGCTGCGGCGGCTGCTCGAGCTCCCGGACGGCGTCGAGGTTTTTCCGGGTCACGTCGCAGGCTCGCTCTGCGGCAAGGCGATGAGCTCGAAGGCGTCCTCGACGATCGGGTTCGAACGCCGCTTCAATCATGCCCTCCAGCTCGACGACGAGCTCGCCTTCGTCGCAGATTCGGCAGCCACGGTGAGCCCGAAGCCACCGAACATGGCGCGGCTCGTCGAGCTGAACCGTGGCGAGCTAGTCGGCGCTCCCCGCCAGGTGGTCGAGCTACCGGGCGCCCCCGCCGGCACGACCGTGCTCGATGTCCGGCCGGCTGCCGACTATCTGGCCGGCCATGCGCACGGCTCCCTCAACGTTCCGGTCTCCGGCAGCTCCTTCGGCACGAAGGCCGGTTTCCTCCTGGACGCGGCCGACCGCATCGTCGTCCAGGCTGCATCAGCGTCCGAGGCCCAGGCCGGGATCCAAAGCCTGCAGGCCGTGGGCTTTCTCGACCTCGAGGGCTATGTACTCGGCGCGGGCAGCGAGCGGATCGAGCCGGTGGACGTCGGCGAGCTCGACACGATCCTGGCCGATGGCGCGGAGCTGATCGACGTCCGCGAGCGCGACGAGCGCGACAGTGGCTACATCCCGGGCAGCCGCAACATCCCCTACCGGCTCCTGACCGTCTGCGGCGCCGAGGTCGCGACGGACCGCCCGGTGGTCACGATCTGCGAGAGCGGCGCCCGCGCCGGTATCGCCGCGTCGGTCCTCGCCGCCCAAGGCATCGACGCACGACCCGTCCTCGAGGGCGGCCTGAAGGAGTGGGCCGCGCGCGGCGGCGCGCTCGTCGAGTTCCGCCGCTGCGGCTCCTGAGCGTTCGTCCGGAAGTGAGCGCGGGCGGCTAGCTGATCTGCTCGGCCGGGTAGCCGCGCTCGGCCAGAGCCGCCATGAGCTCGCCGCAATGGACGTCGTCGCGCATGGCGAGGGTGAGCTCGACCTCGGTCTGGCCGATCGGCAGCGCCATCCCCTCCCGGTGATGCTCGACCGAGACGATGTTCGCGCGCTCCTCGGCCACGAGCTGCAGCAGCTTGATCAATTCGCCCGGGCGGTCGCCCACACGCGTGCGGACGACGAGGAACCGCCCCGCCTGCGTCAGGCCGTGCCGCATCACCTGGATCAGGAGCGTCGGATCGATGTTGCCGCCCGAGAGGAGCACGCACGCTTCGTCGTTTCCGGGCACCTTGCCGGCGAGCAGGGCTGCGACCGCGGCAGCGCCGGCACCCTCGACGAGCAGCTTCGTCCGTTCGAGCAGGAGCACGATCGCGTGGCTGATCTGCTCGTCGCTGACGGTGACGATGTCGTCGACCAGCTCGTCGAGGATCGCGGAGGTGAGCGTGCCCGGCTGCTTGACTGCGATGCCCTCCGCGATCGTGTAGCGGTGCTCGGTGCCGCCGGCGAACGGGCAGACGTTCTCCGCCTGGACCCCGACGATCCGGACCTCTGGCTTGAGCGCGTCCAGTGCGATTGCGATTCCTGCCGCGAGCCCGCCTCCGCCGATCGGGACGACGAGCGTCCCGAAGTCCGGCACCTGCTCGACGAGCTCGAGACCGATCGTGCCCTGCCCTGCGATCACGCGCTCGTCCTCGAATGCGTGCACGAAGGTCGAGCCGCTCGAGTCGACGAAAGACTGCGCGGCCGCCATGGAATCGTCGAATCCGGCGCCGGCGAGCTCCACCTGCGCGCCATAGTTGCGAGTGGCGTCCACCTTGGCCATCGGTGAGTCCTGCGGCATGAATACAGTCGCCGCGATCCCGGCCTCGCGCGCTGCCCAGGCGACCGCCTGGCCGTGGTTGCCGGCGCTGGCCGCCACTACCCCCGCAGCCCGCTCGTCGCCGGTGAGCGTCGCGATCGTGTTGACGGCGCCGCGGATCTTGAAGGCGCCGGTGCGCTGGAGGTTTTCGGCCTTCAGCTGCACGGCCCGGCCGGCGAGGCGCGAGAGGGTCTCGGAGGGATAGACCGGTGTGACGCGCGCGATCCCGGCGATCCGGGCGCGCGCAGCCTCCAGGTCAACGAGCTTCGGGGCGAGTCCTGTGTTCAATTCGGGTTGTCGTCAATTCCGTATACCTGCTCCAGGATCTCACGCACGGCCGAGAGCGGGTCGAGCCGGCGCTCCTGCACCTCGTCGAGGAGCCGTCTCAACTCCGGGTTCTCGGCGACGGCGGCCTGCAGATGCGACTTCGCGCGGCTGGTAGCGGCTGCGAACACCTCGCCCGCGAGGTTCTTGCGGCGCCGCTCCTCCAGCAGCCCTGCCGATTCCAGGTGCGCACGGTGCTCCTCCACCTT
>DATLDK010000022.1:0-3347 GCA_035525905.1 Gaiellaceae bacterium
TCGAGCTCGACGTGCGAGACGGCTGGGCCGGTCAGTCGCTGCTCGAGCTGCTCGACCCGAAATGCCAACGACTCGCGGGAGAGGTCGGAGCCGGGGCTCGTGACCTTCACGAGCGCGAGCTCGAGCGGCAGCCGCGGATCGGCGCCCTGGCGCGAATCCTCGACCGCGACCGCCAGCAAGTCGCAGAGCCGGAGCACCGTGGGCGCGGGAAGTTGATTCGCCTGCTCGCGCAGGCGTTCGCGCGTCTCGTCCGTCACCGGAAGGGAGTCGGGCACGTGGCCCATGTGCTGGACGAGCAGGAGGTGGCGGAGGTGCTCGAGCAAGTCGGTGACGAGCCGGGCGAGATCCTGGCCCTGCTCCGCGAGCTCCTCCAGGAAGATGAGGGCCCCCGCGGTGTCGCCGTCGACGATCGCGTCGCAGAGGCGGAAGAGCGCGTCCTCCTCGACTGCTCCAAGCAGCTGGAGCACCGACTGGACGTCGATCGTGTTCCCCGTCGCCGACGCCAGCTGGTCGAGCGTCGACACGGCGTCGCGGAAGGAGCCGCGGGCACCGCGTGCGATCAGCGCGAGTGCAGCGTCGGGCGCCTCGATCTTCTCGGCGTCGGCGATGCGCCGGAGCACCCGAACGAGCTCGGGCAGACGCGGCCGCGCGAAGACGAACGTCTGGCAGCGTGACCGGACCGTCTGCAGCACCTTCGCCAGATCGGTCGTGCAGAAGACGAAGACCAGGTGGGGCGGAGGCTCCTCGATCAGCTTCAGGAGGGCGTTCCACGCGGCGTCTGTGAGCTGATGTGCCTCGTCGAGGATGTAGACCTTGTAGCGACCCTCGGCGGGCTGGAGGATGACGCGGTCGCGGATCTCGCGGATGTCGTCGATTCCCCGCTGCGAAGCCGCGTCCATCTCGACGACGTCCAGGGAGGTGCCGGCGGCGATGGAGACGCACGCGTGGCAGACCTTGTCCGGCGTGGGCGTAGGCCCGATCTCGCAGTTGAGCGCCTTGGCGAGGATCCGAGCCATCGACGTCTTGCCCGTTCCGCGCGGCCCGGCGAAGAGGTAGGCCTGGCGGAGCTGCCCGAGCTCGATCGCGTTGCGCAGCGTCCGTACGACCGCTTCCTGGCCAACGACGTCCTCGAAGTCCTGCGGCCGGTACTTGCGGTAGAGCGCCGTCACCGGTCTATCGTAGTCGGACGGGACCTGCGGCCGGCACGGGGTTGTTTGGGTGCTGTAAACGACCGTATCTGGTCGGTTTGTCGTCCGTTTTACCCCTTGTAACCCACATGCAAAGGGATGAAGAGGAGGAACGGATGAGAGGGATTCGTCGATTTGGGGCTCTGGTTATCGGCTTGACGGTGACTGCGGCCGCGACACTTGGTGTCGCGCACGCCGCAACGACCGTTGCGCCGGTGAACACAGCACCTCCCACGATCACGGGTACGCCTCAGGTGGGGCAGACCCTGACGGCCAACAACGGCACGTGGAGCAACGCGCCGACCTCGTTCGCGTACCAGTGGCTTCGCTGCAACGCCGCCGGGGCCGCGTGCGCCAACGTTGCAAACGGGACGCAGAAGACCTACACGCTCGTCGGTGCAGACGCGACTCACACGATGCGGGTTCGCGTCACGGCGACGAACGCCGACGGCTCCGCCTCGGCTCAGTCCGATCAGACGGCTGTCGTCACGCCTGCTACGTCGGCCGCTGCACCGCGGAACACCGCGGCGCCCACGATCGACGGCGTCCCGGAGGTCGGGGAAGAGCTGACCGCCAACGAGGGCACCTGGACGAACAATCCCACCAGCTACACGTATCAGTGGCAGCGGTGCGACGCGGATGTCGCGGTCTGCGCGAACGTCCCCGGCGCGACCGGAAAGACGTACGGTGTCCGCGTCGCCGATCTCGGCTACCGGCTCCGAGTTGCTGTGACCGCTCGGAACCCGAGGGGTAACGCCACTGCGAACTCCGCGATCACCCCCGTCGTCGAGCCGACGGTGCCGATCACGAACGACCGGCCGACGCTCGCGATCGTGTCGGTGCGCTTCTCCGGGGCGACCGTCTACGCGCGGTTCCGGATCTGCGACGACTCCGAGAAGAACCTGACGATCCTGGCTACGGACTCGCGGCCGCGTCGTGCGTCGTACACGCGCCGTTTCACGACGCTGAAAGCGCCGCAGCCGTGTGGCGTGTACACCCGGCATTGGACGCCGGCTGTTCGCTTCCGCGGCAAGGGCAAGTACACGGTGACCCTGCGCGCGCGCGACAAGTCGGGCCTGACCAGCCTGGCGGCCAAGCGCACGTTCACTCGCTAGCTGGACAGATCGGGCGCCGCCGGGATTCGAACACCGGCGGCGCCTGAGTATCTTGAGTGGGCGCACCTGGGATTGAACCAGGGACCTCTCGCGTGTGAAGCGAGCGCTCTCCCGCTGAGCTATGCGCCCGGGACGTGAGCAGGATAGCGGCGCTGCTACCTTGTGCTCTGCCCGGTCGCGCTAGGTGGGGAGTTAGCGGTTCCCTGAACCCGACATCCGCTCCAGCGGGGCCGAACGCCGTCCGAGGGACGGTTTCAACGGGATCAGGTCTCGCGCACGTGGCGTCGATGGTCGGGTTCCGCGCACTGAGAGCATTCGAACCGCGTCAGGTCCGGAAGGAAGCAGCGCTAAGAATTCCCTCTCAGGTGCCGCGGTACCGCCCGGCCGGAGCCGGCGACGTGAGCGCCCCCCGCGGAAGCCTTTCGAAGACGGAGCCGCGCGACCGGGCGTTCAGGGCTGCATGACCGTGAACACGCAGGCGGGTTCGTCGCGGCGCATGCACTGGATCTCCTCGACGACGACAGTCTCCCCGTAGTGCTCGGCGGTGCCCCGGACGAGGCCTTCGAGCAAGCGGCACAGGCCCCTTTCGGAGGTGTAGGAGATGAGGACTCCGACCTCGTTCAGCGGCTGCACGTGCAGCTTCGGCGGGTAAGCGCCGGCGACGGTCGCCCGGACGAGCTCGTGGATCTTCTGCTCGACTCCGAGCAGAAAGCTGAATGTATCGTCGTTTTCCGCGTAGTAGGCGGGGTAGAGGCCTGCGAAGGTCCGCTGCGCCGCGAAGGAGCCGAAGCCGCGCAGGACCTCGTCCGGAGACTCGCCGGTTGCCGCGGCCAGCCGCTCGAGCTGTGCGATGAACCACTCGTCGTCGTAGGACTGCGTCAGCTCGAAGACGCGGTCGTCCCAGAGCGCCGTTGCGGGTCGTGTTCCGAGTCTCTCGACCGAGAAATCGCGCAGGCTCGAGAAGATCAGCCCGTGCACGGGGTCCTCAGGAAAGCTGCCATTCGTCGCCTCGGAGGATCGCCACCGCCGCGCCCCCCTGCTCGAT
>DATLDK010000045.1:0-13661 GCA_035525905.1 Gaiellaceae bacterium
AGCTTCTCACGGTCGAAGTCGGAGTCGGTGTTCTCGACCTCCGCCTTCAGCTGCTTGATCCGGCTCTTGATCGCGTCGGCATCGCCGGCGCCATCGATGATCGTGGTCGAGTCCTTGTCGATCACGACGCGACGAGCCTTGCCGAGCTGGGAGAGCTTCGTGTTCTCGAGCTTGAGGCCCATCTCCTCGGTGATCACCTCCGCGCCCGTGAGGATCGCGATGTCCTCGAGCATGCGCTTGCGGCGGTCACCGAAGCCCGGCGCCTTGACCGCGACGGCGGTGAAGGTGCCGCGCAGCTTGTTGACCACGATCGTCGCGAGCGACTCGCCCTCGACGTCCTCGGCCACGATCAGCAGCGGACGACCGGCCTGGATCACCTGCTCGAGCACCGGCAGGACGTCCTTGACGGCGCCGATCTTCTGGTTCGCGACCAGGATGAACGGGTCGTCGAGCACTGCCTCCATGCGCTCGGCGTCGGTGATCATGTACGGCGAGAGGTAGCCCTTGTCGAACTGCATGCCCTCGGTGAACTCGAGCTCCAGGCCGAACGTCTGGCCCTCCTCGACGTTCACGACGCCGTCCTTCCCGACCTTCTCGATCGCGTCCGCGATCACGTCGCCGATCTCCCGCTCGCGCGACGAGATGGTGGCGACGCGGGCGATGTCCTCTTTGCCCGAGACGTCGGTCGACTGCTTCTTCAGATCTTCGACGACGGCCAGCACGGCCTCCTCGATGCCGCGCTTCAACCCCATCGGGTTGGCGCCGGCAGCGACGTTCTTGAGGCCTTCCCTGACGATCGCCTGGGCGAGCACGGTCGCGGTCGTCGTGCCGTCGCCGGCGACGTCGTTGGTCGCCGTGGCGACCTCGCGGACGAGCTGTGCGCCCTGGTTCTCGAACGGGTCCTCGACCTCGATCTCGCGGGCGATCGTGACACCGTCGTTCGTGATCGTCGGCGCGCCGTACTTCTTGTCCAGCACGACGTAGCGACCCTTCGGGCCGAGCGTCACCTTGACCGCATCGGCCAGGATGTTGACGCCGCGCTCGAGTGCGCGCCGTGCATCCTCGTTGAACTTGAGCTCCTTGTGAGCCATAGCTGTAGTTCCTCCTAGTTCCCTGTAGTTCGAATTCGCTGCTTAGACCCCGGCGCGGTCGCCGACGACCTTGGCCAGGACGTCCGACTCGCGCAGGATCAGCACGTCGTCGGCGCCGACCTTGATCTCGGTCCCGCCGTACTTGGAGAAGATGATCTCGTCACCCTCCTCGACGTCCATCTTGATGTACTCGCCGTCCTCGTCGCGAGGGCCGGGACCGACTGCGAGGACCTTGCCGCGCTGCGGCTTCTCCTTCGCCGTGTCGGGCAGCACGATGCCGCTGACGGTGATCTCCTCTTCCTCGAGGATCTCCACGATCAGCCGGTCACCGAGAGGCTGCAGATTCATGTGTTTGCCTCCTAGTTCGGACACTTTGTGACAGTTCCTGGCACTCTCGTATGCAGAGTGCCAGCGGCAATGGTACCAAGTTCAGACGGCGTGCACCACCGGTCTCCCGCTCCCATCGGCGCTTTGTTACAAAGTGGCGATGAAGCGCGAGTTCTCGGCGGGCGGGGTGCTCGTCCGGCGCATGCAGGGCCGCTGGTGGCTCGCGGCGATCAGGCCAAGGGGCAAGCCGGCGGGCGTGTGGGCGCTGCCGAAGGGATTGATCGACCCAGGCGAGACGGGCGCCGACACGGCCGTGCGCGAGGTGGGCGAGGAGACGGGGCTGAGCGGCCGGCTCGAGCAGAAGCTCGGGGACGTCCGCTATGTCTACAGCCGCGGCGGCGAGCGGATCTTCAAGGTGGTCAGCTTCTTCCTGCTGCGCTGGAGCGGGGGCCGGATCGGCGAGATCCCGGCGGGAATGGAGCTCGAGGTCGCCGAGGCACGCTGGCTCCCGCTCGACGACGCGCCTCGCCTGCTCGCCTACGGCGGCGAGCGCGACATGGCGAAGCGGGCGATCGAGGCGCTGCCGAGCCTATGATCTCCGAGCCGTGGCGATGTACGCGCTCAACTTCTATTCCCCGCTCGTTGCGGACCAGCTGAGGACGCATCGCAAGACCGCGACCATCCGCCTCGGGGACAAGTCCGGGAAGTACAAGAAGGGGATGATCGTGACGGTGCTCGTCGGCGTGCGCTACGGGCAGCGGGAGAAGATCTTCGACGCGGTCATAGACAAGGTCGAGGTGAAGCAGATCAACGAGCTCTCCCCGCGCGAGATCGAGCACGACAACCCGGAGATCCGGCGACCCGACGAGATGTCCCGGTTCCTCGGGCAGCTGTACAACCGCGAGGTCTCCGAGGACGAAACCGTGACCGTGATCCGCTTCTCGCAGATCATCGGCTCGATGTTCTAGGAGCCGAGGCTGGTCCTCGTCGCCGCTCTGCTCGCCCTGCCGCTCGTCGGGCTTGCCCTTCTGCTCGCGGCGCCTTCTGCGGATGTCCACTGGCAGCACCAGCCGTCGCACTTCTGGCTCGTGCTCGTCACCGCCGGTCTGAACGCCGCCCTCGCCTACGCGACAGGAGCGGCCGCGCGGCGCCGCGGCGACCGCCGCGTCTACCTCGTGTCGCTCGGGTTCCTCGCCGCTTCCGGATTCCTCGCCCTGCACGCGCTGGCCACGCCCCAGGTCTTGCTCGACAGGCCCAACCTGGGATTCGTGATCGCCACGCCGATCGGGCTCGTGCTCGCCAGTGGGTTCGCCGCACTCTCGGCGCTCGACCGCGAGCTGGTCCGGCCACGGTTGCTCGAGCTCGGCCTTCTGGTCGGGCTCGCGGCCTGGCTGGTCGCCTCGCTGGCCGTCTTCCCGGAGCTCGACGACGTGACGATCCCCGATCGGCTCTCGGTGCCCCTCGTGGCGCTCGCCGTTGTCGGCTCCGCGCTCTACTGCTTCGCGGTCGTCCGCTATGCGCAGCGGTGGAGAGAGCGCCGGTCGGGGCTTCTCCTCGCCTTCGCCGTCGCCTTCGTGCTGCTCGCCGAGGCGATGGTCGCAGTGGCGGCGGGGCGGAGCTGGCACGCCTCCTGGTGGGAGTGGCACGTGCTGATGCTGATCGCGTTCGCACTGATCGCCTGGGCGGCGCACCGCGAGTGGCACGAGGAGCGCTTCAGCCCGCTCTACGGCGACGAGACGGCCGCGGGAACGCAGGAGCTCTCGGTCCTCTTCGCCGACCTCCAGGGCTTCACGTCGTTCTCCGAGACGCAACAGGCCGACGAGATCAGCCGCGTGCTGAACACGCTCTTCGACGCGGCCATTCCCGAGATCGAGCGGCAGGGCGGCGAGATCGACCGCCTCATCGGCGACGCCGTCTTCGCGCGGTTCACCGGTGACGACCACGCCGAGCGGGCAGCGCGGGCGGCGCTGGGCCTTCAGAAGGCAACGTCGGCCGTCGCGGCGGATCATCCCGCCTGGCCCCGGTTCCGCGCGGGCGTCAATACGGGCGAGGCCAGCGTCGGCGTGCTCGGAAGCGGCAGTGGCCGCACCTACAGCGCCATCGGCGACACGGTCAATCTCGCCTCCCGGATCGAGGGCCTCGCGCCCGCGGGTGGAGTCGCGATCAGCGCCGCCACTGCCGCCAAGCTCCTGGGGGCCCAGACCGAGCCGCTCGGGACGGTGAGCGTGAAGGGGCGCACACAGCCCGCGGAGGTGCTGCTGCTCGTGAAGCTGCCGGGGAGCTAGCGGCCGGGCTTGCGGATCCGGACCCCGAGCACCTCGGGAGGGCGGATGGCCTCGCCGCACTCCTCGCACTCCACGGCGAACGCTGACGGGAAAGGCGCCGTGCATGCGGGGCAGCGGTTCCGGGTCTCGCCGCCGCAGTGAGGGCACGCGGCCGGTAGATCGCCCTCTCCCTCGAGGAAGTAGCGCCAGACGGAGCCGCAATCGAGGCAGAAGCAGGTGTAGTCGCCCAACGTCTTGCGGCGTTCCTCCTGGATCCAGTTCCGCTTCGCCACGAATTCGACTCTAGCTAGGGTTTCCGGCTTGCCAGACCGCCACGTGAATCCCTGGCTCGTCCTCTGCCTCGTCTGCATCGCGCAGTTCATGGTCGTCCTCGATGCGACGATCGTGAACGTCGCGCTGCCGTCGATCCAGACCGACCTGAAGCTCGCGGAGAACGACCTGCAGTGGATCGTGAACGCGTACACGCTGACGTTCGGCGGGTTCCTCCTGCTCGGGGGCCGGGCCGGCGACCTGATCGGCCGTAAGCGGGTCTTCCTCGCCGGCGTCGTCGTCTTCACCGTCGCTTCGTTTCTGAACGGCATCGCGGAGTCGTCCACGTGGCTGATCCTCGCCAGGGGCCTGCAGGGGCTCGGCGCCGCCCTCGTCGCACCGGCGGCGCTTTCGATCCTGACGACGACGTTCGCCGAGGGCCAGGCACGGACGAAGGCCTTGGGCGTGTGGGCCGGCATTGCGACGGGCGGCGCGGCCGTCGGACTGCTGCTCGGCGGGATCCTCGTCGAGTACCTCTCCTGGCCCTGGATCTTCTTCGTCAACGTGCCGGTGGGGATCGCCGCCTTCGTCGCCTCACTGGTCTACGTGCCCGAGTCGCGCGCCGAGGCCGAGCACAGGATCTTCGACCTGCCGGGCGCAGTGACGGTCACGGCCGGCCTGATCTCGCTCGTCTACGGGATCGTCAACGTGCAGAAGTCCGGCTGGACCTCGTGGAGCACGATCGGCTTCGGGCTCGCCGCGGTCATCCTGCTGACGGCCTTCATCCTGATCGAGCTCCGCCAGAAGGCGCCGCTCGTCCGCCTGGGGATCTTCCGCGTCCGGACGCTCCGGACCGCGAATCTCTCGATGCTGCTCGTGGCGTCGGGCCTCTTCGCGATGTTCTTCTTCACCACGCTTTACGTGCAGCGCGTGCTCGGCTTCTCGCCGCTCGAGGCGGGCCTTGCCTTCCTGCCCGTGACAGTCGGGATCGGCATCGGCGCGGCGCTGTCGCAAACCGCCGTGAAGCGGATCGGCATTCGCATGACCTCGATCATCGGCATGTCGATCGCCACGGTCGGGATGCTGCTCCTGCTCACGAGCGACGCGAACGGGTCCTATCTGGCCGACGTCCTGCTCGGCCTGGGCCCGCTCTCCGTCGGTATGGGTCTGACGTTCGTACCGGTGACGCTACTCGCGACGAGCGGCGTCGAGCACGAGGACGCCGGGCTCGCATCGGGCCTCTTCAATACGTCGCAGCAGGTGGGCGGCGCGCTCGGGCTCGCAATCCTCTCGACGTTGGCGGTCAACCGGACGGAGCACCATCTCGGCGGCTTGCCGGGACAGCCGACGGCGGCCAACCAGGGTGAGGCTCTGGTGACGGGCTTTCACGCGGCCTACTTCGGGGGTGCGCTCTTCTTCCTCGCAGGGATCATCGTGATGGTCATGACGCTGAGCCGAGCAGACGAGGAGCAGGTCGACACCGATCGCCCGATGACCGAGCTCGCCGCCTAGCGGGACTGGAGCGCGTCGAGCGCGATCCCGAGCGAGACCGCGAGACGCCGGTCGATCTGCCGTTCGACGTCGCCGCTGACGTCCAGGTCGTATGTGTCGCGGATGCCGAAGCGCCGGTTCAGGTCGCCCACGTGCCGTTCCCCGGCATCGATCGTGAAGTGGAATGGAATCGGCACGAAGTCTCCGTACGGAACCGCATCGATCACGCGCCGGAGGATCGCCACCGGAACGGAGCGCTCCTTCGCCACGGCGAGCTCCTGCTCGTCCGCGCCCATGATCGACCAGGTCGACCGGAGCAGGGATTTGCCGAACACCTTTCCGAGCACGCCGATCCTCTCACCGGCCGGCGTCGTCACGTCGTAACGGCCGCCGAACTCCATCAGCGAGCGCGCCTTGATCCGCCACAGCTCCTCCGCCTCGTTCTCGTCCGCGAAGAAGCGGATGTCCTCCTTGATCGCCATCCGCTTCTGCCTCACGAACGCGACGGGCGTGGGCCCGGCCGAAATGCGGTAGAGGTTGACCATCGGCCGAATCAGCTGGTCGATCGTGAACCGGTCTTCTTGCAGCCAGTCCGACATCTACACCGATCCTACTCGGGGTCGACTATCGTTCGGGCCATGGCGGTGCGGGAGGCGGAGCCGGTCGGCTCGTTCAGCGAAGTGAAGGAAGCCGGGCTCGACCGCGAGGATCTGCTCGGCATCTACCGCAACCTGCTGATCACGCGCGGAATCGAGGAGCGCGGCCACATCCTCTACAAGCAGGGGAAGATCCCCGGCTCGTTCTACACCGGCAAGGGCAACGAGGGCGCGGCCGTCGGTGTCGCGACGGCGATGGGCCCCAACGACGTGGGCACACCGCTCCACCGCGACATGGGCGTCCACGTCACGCGCGGCGTCGAGCCCTGGCGCATCTTCGCCCAGTTCATGGGCCGTGAGGGCGGCCCGACGCGCGGCCGCGACGGCAACGTGCACATGGCCGACGCGAAGCTGGGACTGATCGCGATGGTGAGCCACTTGCCTGCGATGCTGCCGGTCGCCGTCGGCTGCGCGCTCGCGTTCCGGATCCGCGACGAAAAGCGGGTCGCGGTCGGCTGGTCGGGCGAGGGCGCGATGGCGCGGGGCGATGCCCACGAGGCGATGAACCTCGCCGGCGTGCGCAGCCTTCCGGTCGTCTTCATCGTCGACAACAACCAGTGGGCCTACTCGACGCCGACTCATCTGGAATACGCGGTCGAGCACCTGGCCGATCGCGCCGCGGCCTACGGGTTCGAGGGCGTCGTCGTCGACGGCACCGACGTGCTCGCGGTCTATCGCGAGGCGAAGGTCGCGATCGAGAAGGCGCGCGAGGGCGGCGGCCCGACGCTGCTCGAGCTGAAGACGCTGCGCATGGAGGGCCACGCCGTCCACGACGATGCCTTCTACGTTCCCAAGGAGCTCTTCGAGGAGTGGGCCAAGAACGACCCCGTGGAGCGCTTCCGGACCTGGCTGCGCGCGAACGCGGAGCTGACCGAGGAGGAGGAGGACGAGCTCGGCAGCCGGGTCAAGAAGATCCTGAACGATGCGCTCGCCAAGGCCGACGAATCACCGGAGCCCGACCCGTCCACTCTGCTCGAGGGCGTGTACGCGACCCCGGAAGACCTCGACACGCCCCACCACAAGTAACCGTGCCAGAGAAGACCTATCTCCAGGCGATCAGCGACGGGCTCCGGCAGGAGATGCGCCGCGACGAGCGCGTCTACGTGCTCGGGGAGGACGTCGGTGTCTACGGCGGTGCCTTCAAGGTGACGCTCGGCTTCCAGGAGGAGTTCGGCCCGTGGCGGGTGATCGACATGCCGCTCGCCGAGACCGCGATCCTGGGCGCCGCCACCGGCTCCGCGTTCATGGGGATGCGGCCCGTCGCCGAGATGCAGTTCGCGGACTTCATCTCCTGCGGGTGGGACCACCTCGTCACGGTCGCCGCCAAGCAGCGCTTTCGCGCGGGCACGCCGGTGCCGATCGTCGTCCGCCTGCCGTCGGGCGGAGGCTTCTCCGGCGGTCCCTTCCACTCCCAGAATCCTGAGAGCTCCTTCGCGCACATCCCCGGGCTGAAGTGCGTGTGCCCCGCCACGCCGGAGGACGCGAAGGGACTCCTCGTCGCCGCGATCGAAGATCCGAATCCCGTGCTCTTCTTCGAGCACAAGCACCTGTACAGGCGAATCAAGGGAGAAGTCCCAGACGAGCGCTACGTCACCCCGATCGGCAAAGCGCGCACGCACCGCGAGGGCGACGACGTCTCGGTGATCACCTGGGGGGCGATGGTCTACACGGCCGAGGAGGCCGCAAAGCTGCTGGAGAAGGATGGCGTCTCCGTTGAGATCATCGATCTGCGCTCGGTGATGCCCTGGGACAAAGAGGCCGTGCTCGCGAGCGTGCGCAAGTGCTCCAAGGTCGTCGTGCTGCACGAGGACAACCGCACCGGGGGGTTCGGCGGCGAGATCGCGGCGACGATCGCCGAGGAGGCGTTCGAGGACCTGGACGCTCCGGTGAGGCGAATCGCCGCGCCCGATTGCCCGGTGCCGTTTGCGCCCGTGCTCGAGAAGGCGTTCCTGCCGCAGATTGACGACGTCGTAGCGGGATTGCGAGAGATCGCGGAGTATTAGGCAGCGTGGCTACGGAGACGCAGATCGAGGTCGTCATGCCCCAGATGGGCGTGTCCGTGTCGGAAGGCACGGTCACGAAGTGGCTCAAGCAGGAAGGGGAGCCGATCGCGCGCGACGAGGCGCTGCTCGAGATCTCGACCGACAAGGTCGACACCGAGGTCCCGAGCCCCGGCGAGGGCATCGTCGCGCGGATCCTCGTCCCGGAGGGCGAGACGGTCGAGGTCGGCACCGTGCTTGCCGTGATCGCTCCGGAGGGAGTTGAAGTGTCGACGCCCGCACCTGCGGAAGCGCCGCCCGAGCCGGCGACCCAAGCCGCCGCGGACGCCTCCGAGGCGGCGGCGAACGAGACCGCGGAGCCGACCCCCCAGACGCCCGCCCCCACGCCTGCAGCCCCCGCGGCCCCGGCCGCCGCCGACGGCAATGGCCGCACGTTCGTCTCCCCGGTGGTGGCGCGCATCGCCTCGGAGCACGGCGTCGATCCGGGCGCGGTGCAGGGAACGGGCGCAGGCGGGCGTGTGACCAAGAAGGACATCCTCGCGTTCGTCGAGGGTGGCGCTCAGCCTCAGGCCGAGATCGCTCCGGCCCCTGCTGCGCCCCCCGCACCTGCCCCCGAGCCGCAGGCCGCACCGGCGGCGGCGGCTGCTCCTCCGCCCGCGCCGCCCGCGCCCCCGCAGGCCTCTCCAGCGCCGGCGGCAGCCGCACCGAAGCCGGCTCCTGTTCCTGTCGCCGAGGCGGGCGAGCCGGGCGAGGGCGAGGCCTTCGAGCCGATGACGGCGATGCGCAAGGGCATCGCAGAGCACATGCGCCGCTCGCTCGACACCTCGGCGCACGTGACGAGCGCGATCGAAGTCGACATGTCGAAGGTCGTGGCCATCCGCCAGAAGCTGAAGCGGGAGTACGAGGCCGCCTACGGCGTCAACCCCACCTACCTCGCCTTCATCGCGCGCGCGACCGTCGAGACGCTGCGCGAGTACCCGTGGATCAACGGTGAGATCCGGGGCGACAGGATCGTCACGCGCAACTACGTCAACCTGGGCTTCGCCGTCGAGCTGGCGGACGGGAAGGGCCTGATCGTCCCGGTCGTCAAGCACTGCGAGGGCCTGAACCTGCTCGGCATGGCCCGCGGAGTTGCCGAAATCGCGGCCCGGGCGCGCGACAAGAAGCTCATGCCAGACGAGGTGCAGGGCGGCACGTTCACGATCACGAACCCCGGCGGCTACGGCACCTTCCACGGGACACCGGTGATCAGCCAGCCGCAGGCCGGCATCCTCGGCACCTACGCGGTCGTCAAGCGGCCCTGGGTGATCCAGGACGAGCTCGGCCAGGACGTGATCGCGATCCGGCCGATCATGAACCTCACCCTCACGTATGACCACCGCCTGGTCGACGGCGCGCTGGCCGGCCGCTTCCTCCGCGACCTACGCAAGAAGCTCGAGAGCTGGGGCGAGTCCGACTACTAGCCCCGGACCGGGGTAGGAGACCGTGAGCGAACCGCGGTCCGATCGCGAGTGGGCCGACTTCTACGCTGACGAGCGCGACATCTACGACGCGTTCGTCCAGAAGCTCAGAGTCCTCGTCGAGACGCTGCTGGACGAGGCCGAGGTCAACCACGCCTGGGTGATCAGCTACAGCAATGCCCCCGGCTTTGTCGAGGACGAGCTTGCCAGAGAGCGCCGAGCCGGTCACCCCATCGAGAAGCCGCTCGAAAGCAATGTGCGTGTCGCGGGCGTGACGATCGGCGTCCACAACGACGTGCCGGTGGACGAACTCGGCGACCTGATCCGTCGTGAGTTCGCTGTCGTTGCCCAGAGCTCGGATCCACGCGAGGCCCGACACGCAAAACCCATCACGTACGGGTACGTGCACTATCTGGTCTCGCTCGACGAGCGCCGGCTGGAGCTGACCGAGTGGGCGCGATTCGCGGGGCTGAAGGCTCGCATCGAGATCAAGACGCTGCTCCAGGACGTTTGGGAGAACGTCGACCTGGACCTGCCGTTCTACGACGCCGACTCCTACCCGGCGGAAGTCCGCGACCTCCTGATCCGAGCGGCTGCCGGCCTGGCCGCGGTCGACGAGCTGCTGACCGACGCCGACGAGGCCATGAGGCGCCTGTATGCGGGATACGCGGCGGCGATCGAAGCCGGCGAGCTCCAGATCGGGATCAACGGTGTATCGCTCCACGCCTACGTCTTGACCTCCGAGCTCGTTGGTTCGCTGACGGATCTCGGGGTCGACGTCGGCTTCCAGCCTTACCCCGAGTACGAGCCCGGCTGGCAATCGATCGAGCCGGGAATCCTCTGGCTGCTCCGCCGCGACGACGTTCACACGCTCGCCGAGCTCGAGGAGTTCTTGAAGCAAGCCACCCCGCGGGCACGCAAGACGCTGGAAGAGCTCCAGCGGCTCCTCTCGGATGGCGAGTTCAACCCGTGGGCCACCCCTGACACGATCGTCGAGTGGCTGTGGTTGATCCTGCGTCGGGCGGACGCCGCGACGATCGCGATGATGCGGTACCGGGACGAGCTCGAGCGCGCGCTCAACACGCTCATCGGCAACCCGGTAGCGGCCGACGAGCCCCAGGAGACGTGACCTCGCTACGCTCAGCATCGTGAAGGGCGCCTACGTGATGAACCTTGGGCTCGTCCCCTACGGTGAGGCGTGGGAGCTGCAGCGCTCGCTCGCCGCCGCCGTCTCGCAGGGCGCGATCCCCGACTCGATCCTGCTGCTGGAGCATCCGCCCACCGTCACGACGGGGCGGCGCACGGAGGCCGGTGAGCTGCACATCCCCGAGGACGCGGCGGTCGAGGTCGTCGAGACCGACCGGGGCGGCAAGTCGACCTTCCACGGACCGGGACAGCTCGTCTGCTACCCGATCTTCGACCTGAAGCGGCACGGCCAGGACGTCAAGCGCTACTGCCGCGACCTCGAGGAGGCGCTGATCGTCACGCTGGCGAGGCTCGGCGTCGAGGGGGAGCGGATCGACGGCCTCACCGGCGTCTGGCTGACCCGGCCGCCGCGCAAGATCGCCAGCATCGGGATCCACATCGCCAAGTGGGTGACCACGCACGGCTACGCGCTCAACGTCGACCTGGATCCGGCACCCTTCACCCGGTGGATCACGGCCTGCGGTCTCGAGGATGCCGCGTTCACGACCGTTGCGAAGGAGCTCGGACGCCCCGTTACGGTCGACGAGGCACGCGGCCCGGCACTCGAGGCGCTTGCCGAGGTCTTCGAGCTGGAGCTCGAGGAGCTGCCCGCAGACGGTGTCCACGGCCTCTGGCCGCAGCCGCTGCACGCCCAGCTCGCCGCCCGCGCCTGAGGCCCATCTAGACTCAGAGCGATGGAAACATCGCTTCCCGTCGCCGAGCGGCCGCGCCGTCCGGAGTGGATGAAGGTCCGCGCGCCCAGCGCCGACGGTCGCTACTTCGACGTCAAGAAGCTCCTGCACGGCCTCTCCCTGCACACGGTCTGCGAGGAGGCGCGGTGCCCCAACATCTCCGAATGCTGGGGGCGCGGCACCGCGACCTTCCAGATTCTCGGCGACACCTGCACCCGCGCCTGCCGCTACTGCTACGTCCATTCCGGCAAGCCGGAGCACGCGCCGGATCCACTGGAGCCGCTCCGCGTCGGCCAGGCTGCGGCGCAGATGGAGCTGAAGCACGTCGTCGTCACCTCGGTCGACCGCGACGACGTCGCTGACCGCGGTGCCGGCCACTTCGCCGCCACCATCCGGGCGATCAAGGCCAAGCTGCCGGAGGCGAGCGTCGAGGTGCTGACGCCCGACTTCCTCGGCGTCGAGGAGGAAGCGCTCCGTATCGTCCTCGCCGCGCGCCCCGAGGTCTTCAACCACAACATCGAGACAGTTCGCCGGCTGCATCGCAACATGCGCGGCGCGAAGGCGAGCTACGACAAGGGCCTCTGGCTGCTCGGCCGGGCGAAAGCGCTCGCGGACTATCCGGTGCTGACGAAATCCGGGATCATCGTCGGGCTGGGGGAGACGAACGACGAGGTGGTCGAGACGATGCGAGACCTCCGCGCGCACGGCGTCGACGTCGTCACGATCGGCCAGTACCTCCAGCCGAGCCAGAAGCACGCCGTGATCGACCGCTGGGTGCACCCGGACGAATTCCGGTGGCTGCGCGAGCAGGGAGAGGCGCTCGGGTTCGGGTCGGTCTTCGCCGGCCCCCTCGTGCGCTCGAGCTATCGCGCAGACGAGCAGCGTCACGCCGCCGCGACCGGCGGCGGGGCCGTCGCGTACTAACACCCCTTCGAGGGTCGCGCCGTCGCGCCGGCCGTGTCTTGCTGCGCTGTAGGAATTCCATGCGCGCCGCCGCTGCCGCCGTCCTCGTGCTCGTGCTGGCGCTGCCCACCGCGGCAGCGCAACCTCGGCGTGCGACGCTGGAGCTCGGGACGCTGGCGCCGCTCACGATTCGCGGGCGGGGATTCGGGCGCAGCGAGCGCGTCGCCCTGACCGCTTCAGCGCCGAACGCGCAGAGGAAAGTGAGCGTCCTCGCCCGCCCGAGCGGCTCCTTTACCGCCCGGTTCGAGCTTGGCGTGAGCCGCTGCACGTCCCTTACGGTCAGAGCGGTCGGTACGCGCGGCAGCAGAGCGATTCTCCAGCTCGAGCCGGGCTGCAAGGAGAAGAAGCCCAAGAAGCGGCGAGGGCCCGGCTAGCGGGCCCTCGCGCAGATCGGACCGAAAGCGGATCTAGCCGGCGTCCGGCCGGTCGGGATTGTTGATCCAGTCGAGCACTTCCTGCCGGTCGAGCCGGTAGGAGAAGTCGAGCCCCTTGCACTGAGCGTTCATGCCGAACGACGTCACCGCCGCGATGATGCGAGTGCCGGCGAAGAAGATCGGGCCGCCGGAGTCGCCGTTGCAGGTGCCGCCCTTGCCCTGAGAGGCGTTGGCCGTCGTCTTCAGGTTGAAGTCCGTGACCGGTGCCTCCCAGTTGACGAGATACGAGCTCGCCGTCAACCGCTCACGGAAGGAGACCGGGCGCGGATCCTGGTCGGAGAGCCCGTAGCCGCTGGAGACGAAGCGAAGATCCTTCTTCGACTTCGTCGAGGCGACGTAGCGATCGACCGCGCCGGCGGTCGGCAGCTGGCCGTAGGTGCCGGACGGCGTCGTGTACGGGGCGTCGAGTACCACGATGCCCACGTCGAGGTTGTTGGGATACCCCTGGAAGTTGTGGAAGCCGTAATTGTCCGCGACGCTGAACGAACGCGAGAACGGTTGGTTCGCAGCGTTGCCGCCCGTGTACGGATAGCCGGTCGTAGCGTCGCCGCCGAACCCGCCGAACGCGGTCGCGCTGTAGTTCGGCGCCGCGGCCTGCTGGAAGTACACGCGACCCGTGTCGACACCCTCGGTGCAGTGCCCGGCAGTCACGATCGTGACGCGGTCGGCGAGCAGGCTGCCCGAGCAACGATGGCTGAACGGATCACCGCTTGCGTCGGGGGTCGTGTAGAAGACGAGCAGGCCGACGAAGTCGTTCGTGAAGTCCTTGCTGTAGTTGCCCGTGATCGCTCCGGCTGAGCCGACGAACGTCACGAGTGCCCCGGCCAT
>DATLDK010000050.1:0-8488 GCA_035525905.1 Gaiellaceae bacterium
GCCTCCGGCCACACCGCGCCAAGCAGCGTCGGCCCGAGCAGGATGCCCGCCAGGACCTCGCCCATCACGCGCGGCTGGTGGAACCTCGCGATCAGCGTGCCCACGAGGCGTGCGGCCAGGATCACCGCGGCGATCGCGAGCATCAGCCGGCCGAACGTCTCCTCGCCGCTTCGCTTCTTGGGCTTCTTGGTCGACGCGCCCGGCTCCGGTAGTGCCTCTGCGAAGGTCGCGTTCACCGGATCGCCGGCCACGGTCCCGGACAACGTCGTCTTGTCCCCCGCGCCGCCGACCGCGAGAGCAACCGGTGCGCTGTCGCCGGTGATGCAGTCGACGTCCCCGCTCAGCTGTCCGTCGCGGACGCGCAGCTTCCCGGTCGCCCCTTCGCTCACGTCCACGAACTGGCCCGACTGAACGGCCTTGAACTTCTCCCCCAGGCAGGACGAGTTCGACGTGTAGAAGCCGGCGATCGGCGTAGGCGCCTGCTCGTCCCGGCCCTTAGCGACCGAGAAGACGATCGCTACGACCAGGAAGGCGCTGACAACCCCGTAGCCGAGCACCAACTTCATGCCGCGGATGTCGTCCCGGGGAATGCTGCTCGACTGTTGAGTGGTCGCCACGGCGGCGAACATAAACCTTTTCGTCGCCGAAATCTAGGCCTTAGATACAAAAACTGACCCTAGGGCGAGGCACCCGGGATCTCGCCAGGCTGCACGGTCTTGAAGGCCGAGGTCCTGGCGACGATGCGGTCGGTGGACAGCAGCATGTCCTGGAGCTCGTTGGCCTGGTCGGCCCGGAGCGCGACGGTGCGGACCAAGGTACGCGCACGCGCTGCATCCGCCTGTGAGAGCTCGATCGACTTGCGCCCGAAGTGATCGCCGG
The DNA here is from genome assembly GCA_035525905.1 of Gaiellaceae bacterium. Classification (GTDB taxonomy): domain Bacteria; phylum Actinomycetota; class Thermoleophilia; order Gaiellales; family Gaiellaceae; genus Gaiellasilicea. The sequence continues at coordinate 880 of DATLDK010000050.1, forward strand.
CACGCAGGAGCTCGACGATCTCCTCACCGGCGACGAGCTCCACCTCACCCTCCACGATCACGTGCACGTGGCGCACCGGCCGCACCCGCTCGGCGATCACCTGGCCCGGCTGGTAGACGTGGTGGAGGATCTCGTACTCCCCGTGGTCGCCCCGGCTGAGCTGGACGATGTCGCGACCGACGAGGGGCCAGATCGTCCAGTCCGCGAGCAGCCGCAGCCGCCGGTCCCAGGTCGGAAAGAAGTAGAAGAGCATCGAGCGCCAGACGATCCAGCAGAGGAGACCGCGGATCGGGATGCCTTTCACCTCGCCGACCGCGGTGCGGCGTCCGATCGATACGCCCTGGCCGAGCCCCGGATAGCGGAACGGCTGTGGTTCCTGCTCACGGACGACACGACGGAGGTTCTTGCCGATCCGCGCGCCATGCTTGAGCGCGTAGATGCCCACCGGTGGGCACGTGCCGCCGTCGGGATGCGGCACCGAGGCGCAGTCGCCGCCGGCCCAGAGGTTCTCGAAGCCCTCGACGCGCAGGCAGGCGTCCGTGCGCACCCGGCCCCGGGGATCCCGCGGGATCTCGATCGTGTCGAAAAGGGGTGGCGCCTGCGTGCCGACCGCGCTGATGATCGTCCGCGTCGGCACGTGGTCGCCGTTCGAGAGATAGACGTCGAGCGGGGTAGCGCCCGCGACGCGCGTGTCGAGCAGAAGCTCGACGCCGAGCTCTTGCGCGTGCCGAGTCGCATAGGCCACGAGCTTCGCGTAGCCCTTCCCGCGCCCCTGGCCCTCGGTGCTCTGCGAGCCGTACAGCTCCGGGAGCAGCGTCGGCCCTGGGTGGACGATCACGACCCGGCACTCGTCGCGGCGGATGCTCGAGTACTCGCGCTTCGTCAGCAGCCGGACGAAGTCGGCCAGCTCGCCCGCGATCTCCGTGCCCGCGTAGCCGCCGCCGGCGACGACGAACGTCAGCAGCCTGCGACGCTCGGCCGGATCGCGCTCGATGTCGGCGAGCTCGAACATCTCGAGCACGTGGTTCTTCAGCTGAAGGCAGTCCCTGAAGGTCTTGAGCTTGAACGCGTGCTCGGCGAGACCCGGGTAGGCGCCGAGGCTCTCGCTGCTCCCGAGGCACAGCACGAGGTGGTCGTAGTCGAGCTCGAACCGGGCGCCGTCGAGATGGCGACTCGTGACGACCTTGCGTGCCTCGAGGTCGATCGACTCGATCTCGGCGACGTGCACCTTCGCGGGGGCGAAGATCCGCCGGACGGGGCTGAGCATGCTGCTGGGGCCGATCCGGCCCGTGATCATCTCGCCGACGAAGCCGTGGAACGTGTGGAAGTTGTCACGACTGACAACGGTGGCGTCCAGTTCCCCTCGTGCGACCGCCCCGCGGAGCTGCCGGGTCAGCGTGATCGGGACGTAGCCGCCGCCGAGCACCAGGACGTGTGGGGGCATTAGTCCGGGTCGAGCTCGGTGGTGAGCGCGAAGAAGACCTCGCTCGACATCGCCAGGGCCTGCGGCGCCCAGTAGTTCCAGCCCTTCCGCCAGCTGCCGAAGATCCACGGCGACAGGCCGACCCAGATGCCGAACGCGGCGTCGAGTTGCAGGTGCTGCTTCATCGAGAAGACCCGGACGCCGCCGAACGGCTTCTCTGAGCCGTAGTCCGTCATCAAGCTGTAGATCGCGACCGCGGCGCCCATGACCTGGGATGGGGTCTTGGACGGCGGCGCGTCCTTGATCCGGAAGATGTCGGCGCCGGTGATGAACAGCCCGACGGTCATGAAGTCGAGAAATCCGTGCAGCTTGGCGGGAACGAAGCGCTTCGGCATAGGGGCACTCTACGGACCTACGTCAGTCGGGACAAGCGGTTAGGCTCGAAGGACCCGCATGGCGACGCGCGTGAGAGCAGTGATCCGAGGGCGCCGAACGAAGTGGGCGATCCTGGCCGGCTGGGCGCTTCTACTCGCGATCTTCGCGCCGCTCGGCCTGAAGCTGCCCGAGCTCACGAACGACGAGATCGTCCTCCCCTCGAGCTCGGAAACGGCTCGGGCACACCAGCTGGTCGCAGCAAGGTTCCCGGGCGGAGACCAGAAGCAGGTGCTGCTCGTCTACAGCCGCCTCGGCGGGCTGACCGCCAGTGACCGCAGCGCCATCGCGGCGGACTCGCGGCGCACAGCACAGCTGCCACTCGTCGCCGGCACCCTGCAGCCGTATGCGACGGCGGGACTCGTGTCGCGGCGCGGCGACGTCGCGGTCACCGTCATCTCGCTCTCGTCGAAAAGCATCTTCCGCGTTCGCCCGACGATCGAGGAACTGCGTGCTCTTCCCGCCCCTGGCGGCGGGCTCCAGCGACATGTGACGGGCACACCTGCGTTGCTGAGCGACTTCAACTCTGCGATCAAGGAGGCGGACACGACGTTGCTACTGGCGACGGGACTACTTGTCCTCCTCCTCCTGCTCGGCGTCTACCGCTCGCCGATCCTCGCCCTCCTGCCGCTACTCGTCGTGGTCGTCGCGTACTCGGTCGCCTCGGGGGTGATCTACCTGCTCGCGAAGGCGGGGCTGCCGGTCGACAGCACCTCCACGTCGCTGCTCCTCGTGCTGATGTTCGGAGCGGGAACGGACTACTGCCTGCTGCTCGTAGCCCGCTACCGGGCCAATCTCCGGTCCGGCAAAGCCGTGACCGAAGCGGTCGCTCGCGCTCTCCCGCAGGCCGCCCCGGCGATGATCGCGAGCTCCGTGACCGTGATCGCCGCAATGCTGGCGATGCTGGCAGGGGTACTGGGCCTGAACCGGACGCTCGGCCCGGTGAACGCAGTCGGCATCGCCATCGTCCTGCTCGCCAGCCTGACGCTTTTGCCCGCGCTGCTCGCCGTGACGGGGGAGCGGGCCCTCTGGCCGGGGCAACCAAACGCTGCCGAGAAGCCGGGGGGCATCTGGCAGCGGCTCGGAGAACGCGTGCGCCGGCGTCCTCTCACGTGGCTCGTCGCCGTGGTGCTCTTGCTCGGCGCCGGCGCCGGGGGGCTTTCGGTCTTCAAGCTGCACAGCAGCTGGCTGCAGCAGTTCAAGCACGAGACCGACGGCACGCGAGGGTACGACGTGTTGAAGACGGGCTTCGCGCCGGGCGCGCTCTCGCCGACGAGGGTGCTGCTCGTGCGGGACGAAGGGCGGGTGACGCCGGCCGACGTCGCCGCCGTTCAGGAGCGCCTCAGCGCGAATGCCGGGATCGCGTCGGTCAGCGGCGTCCAGAGCCGTTCGATCGACGGGCGCGCAGCCGCGCTCGTGCTGCAGTTCAGAGACGACCCCTTCGCCAATCGGGCCGTTCGGCGCATCGACGAGCTCCGCACCTCGCTCGAAGAACCCCCTGCGGGCCTGCGGGTCCTCCTCTCGGAAGGTACGGCCCGCCAGGCCGACTACAGAGCGGCTGCAGTTCGCGACACCAAGGTGATCGCTCCGATCGTGCTCGCGGTCGTGCTGCTGACGCTGATCGTGCTGCTCCGTGCCCTCGTCGCGCCCCTGTTCCTCCTGGCGACGGTCGTCCTCTCCTACCTGGCCACGCTGGGCATGTCGCTGCTGGTATTCAGGTACGTCTTCGGCCAAGACGTCGTCGATCCAGAGTTCGCGCTGATCGTCTTCATCTTTCTCGTCGCCCTCGGCGCGGACTACAACATCTTCCTGATGAGCCGCGTGCGGGAGGAGGCGCAAACGCACGGCACGGACGAGGGGATGTTGCGCGCGCTCGTGGCCACCGGGCCTGTGATCACAAGCGCTGGGCTCATCCTCGCGGGCACGTTCAGCGTGCTCGCAGTGCTCCCGATCTGGGAGCTGATCGAGATCGGTTTCGCCGTGTCGGTCGGCGTGCTCGTCGACACGTTCCTGGTGCGCTCGATCCTGGTACCCGCGATCGTGTGGAAGCTCGGCGAGAGGAGCTGGTGGCCGTCGACGGCGACAGGCGGCGAGCGCGCGCTCGTGACCGGGTCGTTTCCGATCATCTCGCGAGAGGCTGAGAAATGACCGCGCGTGTCTGGATCACCGACGGCTCCTGGCCGGTCTTCAGCGACACGCAGCGGCTGCGGGCCAAGCATCCGGCCCTCTTCTTCTTGCGCACGCGCTACGAGGGCTTCGTCGACCCCGCCGTCCCGCGGGGCACGGCGTCCCTTCGAGCAGAGAGTGAGGCCGACGCGCTCTACGTAGAGGCCGAATGGCTCGTCGAGTTCCCTGACGGGATCGAGCGCTACCTGCGCCAGCCCCGGCTCGTCGACGCGGCGACCGAGATCACCGTGCAGGGAATGATCGAGGGTAAGTGGATGAACCGGTTGCTCGGTACGACAGCCTGGCGCCCGGCGAGCATGGGCAACAGCCTGATCGCCCAGGGGCCTGGCCTGGCGAGCTCGGTCGGCGCGCTCGAGTGGGGCGAAGGCGGTTCCATGCGCCTCTCCTACGGGACGGCCGGTGGCGCACTCCGCGTTCAGGAAGCGTCGGTCGCGCATCTACGCGGCCACAACGCCGTCGGGCTGATCCGCGAAGTGCTCCGGGTGTGCGCCAAGTCCGGCGAAACCATCGACGGCATCAACTTGGGCGCAGTCGGAGAGCGCGCCGCCGTCGTGAACGAGCGGGCGAGGTTCAAGAGGGCTGCACACCCCTTCGCCCATGTCGCGAAGACCAGGCTGGTGCGCTCCATCCTCGACGAGGGCTTCGCCCTGCCACGCGGCGGCTCGGCCTCGATGGCGGTCGTCGATGTCGCCGGGAACCTTGTCGGCGAGGGCGAGCTGACGCTCGAGGCGAGCTAGGCGTCGAGTCCTAGAACTGGCTAGCGCTCGCCCTGCGCCTGAGCGAGGAGCGAGTCCAACTCGCGGATCCGGCCCGTCAGCACCGGCAGCAGCGAGAGCGCGATCTCGGGATCGTCGCGCAGCTCGTTCTGGAAATCCCACTTCGCGAGCAGCGCGCAAGTCGTCGGCTCCACCGCGACCACGGTCGCCGCCCGCGGCAAGTCCTCGATCAGGCCCATCTCACCGAACGCGCCCCCGCGCGCAAGCTGCTCTACCTCCACCGCGCCCCCACCGCCCTCCGACTCGCGGTTGACCCGCACCGACCCGGAGAGGACCACGTACAGGGACATGCTCGTATCGCCCTGGCGGACGATGGTCGAGCCCTCCTTGTAGTCGCGTGTGGTCGCGAAGCGGGCGAGGCGGGCGCGCTGTCGCGGGGTCAGGTGCGCGAAGAGCATCACCCGGCCGAGCGTCTGCTCGATCTCGGCCACGTCCTTGCTGATCGGCGGCTCAGCCATCGAGGCTCACCTCCTCGAGCACATCGAGCGCAGCGCCGAACTCCATGTCGGTCGAGAGCTGCGGGATCTTCACCTGTGACTCCGGCGCTCCCTCCGCCACCCGCTTCTGCCGCAGCGCCTGGTAGGAGCCCGCCGCGACGCGCCGCAAGACCGGGGCCCCGAGACGTGTCGACTCCCGCTTCGCCTCGTACTCGATGTTCTGCTCACACAGCGAGCGGTCGAAGGCCAGCAGGAACTCGCGGCAGCGCTCGGTCGTCATCGAGTCGCCCAGCTCGGCATACAGTGCGTACCGCGGCGGCTCGCCCCACTGCACCTTGGCCGTGAAGTGCTGCACGTCATAACCGCCCGACTCGACCGCGGCCAACAGCGCCCCGGTGACCTGTGACTCGGTCAGCTTCTCGCCCGTGATCGAGGTCATGCCCTGCCCCTTGCGGACGAACTGGATCACCGGCGTGTTGCGGTAGAAGTCGACTACTCGGACGACGTCGTTGATGTCGTAGCGATAGAGGCCGGCAGAGGTCGTGAAGTAGATGTAGTACTCGCGGTTCGACTCGAGCTCGTCGCACGTGAGAAAGCGCTGGTTGGGATCGTCGCGCTCCTCCTCGGGAACGAATTCGAAGAAGTGGCTCGTGACGTTGAGCACACCCGCGGCGCCCGAGTTGACGAGTGGCGTCGCACCGCGGCCCTCGCTCGCCATGTAGCCGAGATCCCGCACCGGCACGTCGCCGTACACCCCGGGCAGCTTGCGCAAGTAGAGCGGCATCGTGCCCCCCTTCCAGCAGCTGAGCAGGCGGAGGTTCGGCCAGACCGCCGTCGGGGTCAGGGCACCGTCGCGCTTCAGAATCGCCTGCAGCTCGTCTGCCCGCGCCGGATCGGCGCGCAACCCCGCTGTGAGGGCCTTCGGCGAGCCCTCGGGGACGTAGGCAGCATTCGCTCCTCCCCTGCGGATGTCGTGGATCAGCTCCTCGGCCCACACGTTCAGCTTGTCGGCGAGCAGCAGCATGCTGGACGGGTTCGGCGTCACGAGCAGGCGCACGTCCGCCGCCGCCCCGTACCGCAGCGTCAGGTAGTACTTGGACTCGACCTGCTTCACCTTCGAGAGCTCGTACGGCAGCGCGTAGAAGCGCTTGATCGCTCCCGGCTGCTTGCGCGCGAGGTAGCCCGAGATGGCGCCGAAGGGCAGTCCCCCGTCGGAGATCCCCTCCTCGTCGCTCGAGGAGGAGACGAGGATCTTTCCTTCGAGCATGTCGCTGAAGTCGGCGAACATGCGGTAGGTGTGAACGTGCACGCCGTGGCTGTACTCGCTCAGGTAGCTCGGCGTCACCGGGATGAACTTCGCCCGCCCGGTCGTGCCGCTCGTCGTCGCGAACATGAGCGGCGCGTCGGCGGTGAGCACCTTCTGCTCGCCGGCGAAGACACGGTCGATGTACGGGGTCAACGTCTCGTAGGTGTTCATCGGGACGGCGCGCCGGTAGTCCTCGATCGACCGGATCGACCCGAAATCGTGGTCGCGTCCGAAGGCCGTGTCCTTGTTGCGAGCGACGAGGTCGAGCAGCTTCTTTTCCTGCGCCTCACGTGGCGTCCAGGTGGCATCGTCGAAGTGGCTCGCGGCGCTGAACTTCAACCAGGTACGCAACAGCCGCTGTACCGCCGGTGTCCGGCTCACGAGACCCCCGCCCCCGACACCTCGAGCACCCGGGCGACGGAGCCCACCTCCTCGACGAGCGCCTCGCGCACGCTGACGCCGAGCCCGCGCCCCGCAAAGACGCGCGCGCGCCCCCGTCTGCCGGGCAGCACCCGCTCCTCGGTCAGATCGCGCTTCAGCAGCAGGCTGCCGCCCGACCCCTCGAGATAGCGCGGCGCGATGGCGGCGGCCGCATGGCGCCCGGCCGCCGAGAGGATGCCGCTCTCGCCGACTTGTGCGCCGACGACGCAGAAGATGCCAGCCTCCGCGGCAATGCGAGCGATCCGCATCGATTCGAGCAGGCCGCCGCATTTCGAGACCCGGATGTTGAAGGCTCCGCACGCTTTCGTCTCCGCCAGCCGGCGCGCCTCCTCGACCGTCCGCAGCGACTCGTCCGCGATCACCGGCACCGAGACCGCGTCGGAGACCTGCCGCAAACCGTCCACGTCGTCGCCCGCCACGGGCTGCTCGACGGCGGCGATGCGGTGGCGGGACATGCGCTCGATCGCCTCGACCGCTGCAGCAGGCGTCCACGCGCAGTTCGCGTCCACGCGCAAGTCGACGTCCGGACCGAGCACGCGGCGCAGCAGCTCGAGCGAGTGGAGATCGCGATCGATGTCCTCGCCGACCTTGATCTTCACTTGCCGGA
>DATLDK010000052.1:0-17878 GCA_035525905.1 Gaiellaceae bacterium
CGCGGACTCCCGCGGACAATCAGACGGTGCGGAACGTGTTCGTGATCGGGCCGGACAAGAAGGTGAAGCTGATCCTGGTCTATCCGATGACGACGGGCCGGAACTTCGACGAGGTGCTGCGCGTGATCGACTCGTTGCAACTGACCGCGAAGCACAAGGTGGCAACGCCTGTGAACTGGCGGGAGGGTGACGACGTGATCATCTCCGGCTCCGTCTCCGAAGAGGAGGCCAAGCAGACCTATCCCGACGGGTGGCAGTCGCCGAAGCCCTACATCCGAATCGTTCCCCAGCCACGCTGAGGGCCGAGCCGGCGCGTCGCCCACCCGGTGCCGGCGCGCCGTTGCAGAACCGGGTCACGCCGCTCGGCGAGCTCGTCGCGGATCGCGCGCGCGGGCTCGTCTACGGAAACCGCGGGTGCCTCCACGACGAGAGCGGCCGCATCCGCCGCCGCTACAGCGGCAAGCGCTGGATCGCGTGCCGACTCGAGTTCCGCGGCCGGCGGCGAGCACATCTGCTGCGGCCGGGCCGCTACACGGAGCTCTTCTTCCTCGATGAGGCGACCGCGTTCGCCGCCGGGCACCGGCCGTGCGCGGAGTGCCGCCGCGAGGACTACGACGGCTTCAGGGAGCTCTGGCGCGCGCTCCACCCCGGTCAGGTCGGCGCCGACGCGATCGACGCCCAGCTGCACGCAGAGCGGCTGGCCGGCCGGGAGCGTCGCTTGCAGCGGGCACGCCTGGACGAGCTTCCCGACGGCGCCTTCATCCTCAGCGACGGCGAGCCGCGGCTGGTGCTCGGGTCCGAGTTGCTCGCATGGTCGCCGGCCGGCTACACAGGGCGGGTGCCCCGGCCCAGAGGCGCCGCCGCGGAGCTCGTGACGCCGCTCTCGCTGGTCGCAGTCCTGCGAGCCGGCTGGACTCCGCTGGTGCCGCTCCTGCACCCGTCTGCGCGAGGAGCGTAAGCTCGCGCAGGTGCCACGGGACGACAGGATCCTTGCCGAGTCGCGCTGGTTGAGCTGGATCGTCGTGGCGGTCCTCCTGCCGGCCGTCGTCGTGCTGTGGGGCTTTCCCGGCCACACGGAGGACTTCTGGTCCTGGCCCATCGCGGCCGACCTGTCGCAGATCTTCATGGGCGCCGGGTACGGCGCCGGTGCGTACTTCTTCACACGTGCGGCTCTCGCATCGCGCTGGCACACCGTCTCGGCCGGCGTGCTCTCGGCCGCCTTCTTCGCCGCGGTCATCCTCGTCGTCACGGTCGTCCACTGGGACCGGTTCAACCACGGCGACGCGCCGTTCTGGGCCGCGTTCGCCTTCTACGCGTGGGTGATCATCTACGGAGCGGCGCCCTTCGTCGTCGGCGGCCTCTGGCTGCGAAACCGGCGCACCGATCCGGAGCGACCCGAGCCGGGAGACCCGATCGTCCCCGTTGGAATCCGGCTGGCCGCGCGCGCGGTCGCCGCGGGGCTCGGCGCCACGGCGCTGGCGCTCCTGCTCTGGCCGAGGTTGGCTGTCGAGCACGGGCCCTGGGCGCTGACGCCGCCGACGACGCGGGCGCTCGCTGCCTATATGGCGCAGGTGGCCTGCGGCGCGCTGCTCCTCTCCCTGGACGAGCGGTGGAGCTCCTGGCGGGTGCTGCTGCAGACATTTCTCGTGGCGACGGGCCTCCTGCTCGTCGGGCTGATTCGCGCGTGGGGCGAGGTCGAAACGGGCCGCGTCGCCGCCTGGATCTTCCTCGGCGGGCTCGTCGGTCTCGCGGTGGCGATCCTCGCGCTCTACCGCAAGTTGGAGAACCGGGGTGAGCTCCCGGAGCACCGCACCGCTCTGTGAGAGGATCCGCCGATGCCCGAGAGCTTCGACGTCATCGTCGTCGGCGCCGGTCCGGCGGGGTCGATGTCGGCCTACTTCCTCGCCGCGGAGGGGCTTTCGGTCCTGCTGCTCGACCGGGCTCGCTTCCCGCGCGACAAGCCGTGCGGGGGCGGTGTCACGGGACGAGCGGCGGCAATTCTGCCCTTCTCGATCGACCCCGTCGTGGAGGATGTCGTCGACCGTCTCGAGATCGGTCTGTCGTACTCGCGGCGCTTCGAACGGCGGAGCGAGAAGCCACTGATCTACATGACGCGCCGGGTCCTGCTCGACGCGTTTCTCGTCGAGCGGGCGCGCGAGGCCGGCGCGGTCTTCCGCGACGGGACGAAGGTGACCGAGGTGCAGCTGCGGGACGGGGACGCCGTCGTGCGGGCCAAAGACTGGACCGGAACGTGTGGCGTCGTGATCGGCGCGGACGGGACGAACGGGATCACCGCACGCGCTCTGGGCTGCGATCGCGCTCGCGTGCACCTCGTGGCGCTCGAAGCCGACCTCAGCTACGACACCGTCGACCGCGATCGGTACCGGGGACGGGCGGTCTTGCAGCTGGGGGCGGTCCCCGGGGGCTACGGCTGGATCTTCCCGAAGCGCGACCACGTCAACGTCGGGGTGGGCGGATGGGAGGCAGAGGGTCCGCGCCTGCGCTCCCATCTCGCCGAGCTCGTGTCCGGATACGGGCTCGAGGGCGGCTCGCTCGCGAACGTCCGCGGCTATCGGCTGCCGCTTCGGGGAGCCGGCGACGGCCTGACGAATGGTCGCGGCCTCGTCGTCGGCGATGCCGCCGGGCTCGTGGACCCGCTTACGGGTGACGGCATGTACGAGGCATTTCTCAGCGCGCGCCTCGCCTCACGGGCGGTCTCCGACTTTCTCCAGGGCCGCAGCGATGCGCTCGCTCCGTACGCGGAGGCGACGTTGCGCGCGCTCGGGCCTCTCTGCGTGGCCTCTTGGGGCGGCAAGCGCGCGTTCGACCGCTTCCCGCGCCTCAGCTACTCCGTCGCTAGGTCGCGAAGGGCTTGGCGCGTGATCGCGGACCTGCTGCAGGACGGTGGAAGCTCGGATGCCGCGCCGGATGCTGATCCGATGCCGCTGTTTCTCAACGCGCTGCTCGCCGCAACGGCCGGAGGCGCCGGCAGGCCGTACCGGCAGGAGCTCAGGAGCCTGCGTCATTGACCGCAGCTCTGCGCGCGACGGCAGGGCCGGCCACCGGGCTGAAGCTTCCGCTCGTCGGAGGGCTTCAACTCGGACGCGCGGCGCCAGGCTTCGAGCTCCTGACGGCGGACGCTGAGCTTTCGCGCAGTCACGCGTCGATCTCGCAGGAGGGCGACGGGGGATTCGTGATCCAGGACCTCGGCTCGCGCAACGGCACGTGGGTCAACGGTGTGCGCGTCGAGAGGCAGCGGCTGCAGCCGGGGGATCTCGTCCGTGTGGGCGAGTCGACCTTCGAGCTCGTCGAGGACGCGCCGCCCAGCCTGCTCTACGACGACGAGTCGATCCGGCCCTGGTACGAGCACGCGCTGGAGATGATCGCCCCCGGCACCGCGCTGCTCGATTTCCATGGGCACACGGGCTTCAACGATCCTGACGGCTTCACCTTCTCGCCCGAGCAGCTGGTGGCGACGCTGGAGGCGGCAGGCGCGCGTGGGGTCGTGATGCCCATGCACGAGCCGGACGGGTACCCGCCGGCCAATGATCGCGTCCTGGCTCAGGCAGCTGCTTCGGACGGCCGGCTGATCCCGTTCTGCCGGCTCGATCCCAAGCGCGATGCAATCGCGGAGGCGACGCGTTGCGTCGAGGCCGGCGCGCGCGGGATCAAGCTCCACCCCCGAGCAGAGGGCTTCGAGCTCTGGGATCCCGAAGTGGAGCCGATCTTCGCGCTCGCGCATGAGCGTCGGCTGCCGATCCTCATCCATGCGGGGCGGGGCATCCCGACGCTCTGCCGGGACGCGGTCGCGCTCACCGAGCGGTACCCCGACGCGCGAATCGTGCTCGCGCACGCGGCGATCTGCGACCTCAACTGGCTCTGGCGGGACATCCCGCGCTATCCGAACCTGCTGATCGACACCGCCTGGTGGCACCCGGTCGACCTGGCCGCGCTCTTCGCCCTCGTGCCGCCGGGCCAGCTCGTCTTCGGCAGCGATCTCCCCTACTTCACACCCTTCATGTCGGCCACGATGGCGGTCCGCTTCGGGCTCCAGGTGGGGCTCACCCAGGAGCAGCTCGCGGGGATCCTCGGGCTTCAGGCCGAGCGGTTGCTCGACGGGGGTGAGCCGCTCGCCCTCGGCCCCGCACCTGGCCCGGAACGGCTCGGCTACAGCGTGCTGCTCGAGCGCCTTACGTCGGTGCTCGTGCTGGCGGTGGGGCGCATGCTGATGGGCCGCACCGGCTACGAGCCGCTGGCGCTCGCCCGGCTCGCCTGCAACGTCGGGGACGACGACGCGCCCGAGGCAGCGGTGTGCCGGAACGTGCTGGCCCTCCTCGAGGGTCAGGAGCGCTTTGCGCGTGAGCATCCGGGCGACGGCCCGCCGCTCGCACCGGGGATCCGCTCGATCATGCTCGCCGCCACGATCTCCCGTACGCCCGACGTGCCGTTGCCACCGCTGCCGGCGTTCGCCCGCGGCGACGCGCTGCGTGCTGAGGCCGACGCGGGTCACCGTTCCTTCGAGGCCACGAAGCTCCATCGCGTCGTCCTCCCGTCCGTACCGCCGGACCTGCGTCACTCTTCCGCGGCCGACCTCTTGATGGTCGATACGCAAACCGACTAGGGTCGCCCAAAGAGAGGAGGTTCGCCGTGGCGAGCCAGACAGACATAGCGCACGACCTCGCTGGGATCACGCTCTTCGCAGACCTGTCGCCGGCGCAGTTGGACAAGGTCGGGCAGGCGTTCGAGGAGCAGTGGTTCCAGCCGGGCGAGCGGGCGCAGCGGCAGGGGTTCGTCGGCAGCGGCTTTCACGTGATCCTCGACGGGGAGGCCGAGTGGCGGATCGACGGCGAGCTCGTCGACCGGACGGCGACGACGCTGATCACGACGAGGCCGCTCCTGCTCAAGCGCGGCGACTGGTTCGGCGAGCTGACCATTCTCTTCAACGAGCCGTCCATCTCGGACGTCGTCGCAGCGACGCCGCTGCGCTGCATCGTGCTGCCGCCGCAGGACCTGGAGCCGTTTCTGTTCGGCTATCCGCAGGTCATGTACAGGCTCCTGCTCGGCGAAGCTCGCCGGCTGCGCGACCCTCTTCGCTGGCAACGATGAGCCAGGGGCCCCATCCGCCTGGCGACTACAAGGTCGTGGTCGTCGGTACGGGGCCGGGCGGCCTCCAGCTGTCATCCGAGCTGACGAAGGTCGGCGTGCCCCATGCTCTGCTCTCGCAGGACGAGGGCCCGGGCGGGATGTTCCGGCGCTTCCCACTCTTCCACCGGCTCAACACGTCGTCGCGCCGTTTCGCAGTCGTGCCGCGCGAGTCGATGGCGTTCTACCGCTACGACTGGAACAGCCTCATCAACGAGGCGCCCGAGCAGAGAGCGCTCGTCCCCGAGTTCATGGACGGCCTGCACTACTTTCCGCGTCGCTCCGAGATGGCCGACGCGCTCGGGGCCTTCGCCGAGCGTGCGGGGGTCGAGGCCCGCTACGGCTGCCGCTGGGAGTCGACGCGTGAGGACGCGGGACGCTTCGTGCTCGGTACGACCGATGGCGAGTACACCTGCGACATCGCGGTGTTCGCCATCGGGATGTCCGAGCCGTGGCGCCCACCCACCCCCGGACTCGAGCTCGTCCCGCACTACGACGACCTGAAGGGACGCGATGCCCAGTCGTTCCAGGGCAAGCGGGTCTTCATCGTCGGCAAGCGCAACTCGGCCTTCGAGATCGCCGACGAGATCCTGCCCTGGGCGGCTCAGATCGTCCTCGGCTCGCCCCATCACGTCCGCCCGTCGATCGTGACCGGCGTCCCCACGCCGCCGCGCGCTCGGTATCTGGAGGTGTTCGAGGACCACTGTTTCGGCGGCGGCAGCTTCGTGGTGGATTGCGCGATCGAGCGGATCGAGCGCAACGGAGATGGGTGGCGCGTGCACGCTGAGGGGACGACGGAGCCGGGCACGATGGTGTTCGACGTGGACGAGGTGATCGCCACGACCGGCTTCGGGACGCCGCTCGGGGATCTCCGCGAGCTCGGGGTGACGACCTTCTACAAGGACCGGCTCCCGACCCAGACGCCGTACTGGGAGAGCTCGACCGTCCCGGGGATCTTCTTCGCGGGTGCAGCCACCCAGGGACAGGTCGGACTGCGCAAGTACGGCTTTCCGAACGGCTCCGCGTCGGTGGGCGGCTTTCGCTACAACGCGGTCGTCCAGGCGGTCGAGATCGGCCGGCGTCTCGGCATCGAGCCGGACCGGCCGGAGCTCTCCGAGGACGAGGTGGTGCCGTTCCTCCTCGACCAGGCCACGAACGAGGGGGCTCTGTGGCGCCAGCCCGCCCACCTGGCGCGGATCGTTAGCTTCGACTCCGCGGAGGGAATCCGCGACGAAGGCATCCTGCCGGTCACACCCTTCGTCGACTCGGCGGGCCCGGCGGCCGCCGCGTTGGTGGTGGAGACCGATCCCGAGGGCAAGCTGCAGCTGTGCGTCTACGTGCGGCGCGGCGGACGCGTCAGCGAGCACCTGCTGCCGCCGGCTTTCATGCACGACTTCCGCACGCCCGAGCATCACGCCGAGTTGGAGAGCGTGCTCGCAGGATTGGTCCGCGAGCCCGTCGCATGATCCTGCCCTCGGCGGAGGAGCTGCGGCGGCTGTACGCCGAGAGCGAGACGATCGCAGTCGTCGGCTGCTCCGGCCAGTGGCCCAAACCCTCGCATGTCGTCCCCGCCTACATGCAGTCCGAGGGGTATCGCATCCTCCCCGTCAACCCGAACGAGGACGAGCTCCTCGGTGAGCGCTGCGTAGAGGCGCTCGAGGACGTGGTCGGGCCGATCGACATCGTCAACGTCTTCCGGCCGGCGCCCGAAGCGCCTGCGATCGCACGCGTGGCGGTCGAGACCGGGGCCCGGTGCCTCTGGATCCAGAACGACATCGTCTCGGAGGAGGCGGCGCGGATCGCCGCGGAAGGTGGGCTGACCGTCGTGATGGACAGCTGCATCGGAATCATGCACGGCGATCTCGGGCTGGGGGTCGGCGTCACCGAGTGGAAGGCGGCCCGCGAGGCCTCTTGGCAGTGAGCCCGCCGCTGCGGCGGAACCGGGACTTCGTGCTGCTGCTGAGCGGGCGCCTCCTCTCGACGCTCGGCTCGCAGGTGACCGCGATCGCGTATCCGCTGCTCGTGCTGGCGCTCACGCACTCTCCCGCGAAGGCCGGGATCGCGGGCTTCGCCGGTCTCGTTCCTCACGCCGCTCTCGGGCTCTTCGCCGGCGTCGCGGCTGACCGGTGGAACCGCAAGCGGTTGATGATCGCCGCCGACGGCGTTCGGGTTCTCGCGATCGCGGCTCTCGCCACCCTGATCCTGCTCGACCGGATCGCCTTCTGGCAGATCGTCGCCGCCGCGCTGGTCGAGGGCACAGGTGCGGTCGTCTTCAACACGGCTCACGCCGGGGCGCTCCGCTCGGTCGTGCCTGCGCGCCAGCTCCCGGACGCGGTGGGCGCGATGCGGGCGCGAGCGGCCGCGGTCTCCCTCGCCGGACCGCCGCTCGGAGGGGTGTTGTTCGCGCTCGGTCGCGCGGTGCCGTTCGTCTTCGACGCCGTCTCGTACGGGTTCTCGTTCCTGACCCTCGTTCTGATGCGGACGCCGTTCCAGGAGGCGCGCGAGGTCGACACTGCCCCGCTCCGCACCCAAATCGCAGAGGGATTTCGCTTCCTCTGGGCGAGGCCGTTCCTGCGCACCTGCGCGTTCCTGTACGGGCTCGGCAATTTCACGCTGCCGGCAGTGCTCCTGGTGATCGTCGTCGCCGCGCAGCGGCAGGGGCTGTCGAGCGCCGGCATCGGTGCCCTCCTCGCCGCCTTCGGCGCCTGCACGCTGATCGGAGCGCTGGCGTCCCCACTCTTCCGCCGCGCACTCTCGATCCGGATGATCCTGCTGCTCGAGCTCTGGACCGGCCTCGGCATCGTGGCGTTCCTGGTCGAGCCGAATGTCTACGTGCTGACGGCGGCGTTCATGATCCAGGGCGTCACGCTGCCGGTGACGGACTCCGTGGTCGAGGGATACCGGATCGCGGTCACGCCGGACCGTCTGCTTGGTCGTGTCGAGACGGCCAGGAGCACGATCTCGTTGCTGGCGGCGCCGCTCGGCCCCCTCGTCGCCGGCTTCCTGTTGGCGGCCAGCTCGGCCCGCGCGACGATCGCGTTCGTCGCGGCGTTCACGCTGGCACTCGCCGTTTGGGGAACCCTCAGCCCTTCGATTCGGAACGCGCCGAGCCTCGCCGACCTCGGTTAGCCCGCCACCCGCTCTCGTCCGGCGCGGAGCACGCGGCGAATCTCGAGCCCGCAGTCGAGCACGACGATGTCGGCCTCGCCACCCTTGCGGAGGACGCCCAGCTCGGGTCTCCGCGCCACGCGCGCGGGAATCGACGTCGCCGCGGCAACGGCTTCGACGAGGGAAGCGCCGAGTGCGTGCAGGTTCTGGACGGCCTCAACCATCGTGACGACGCTCCCCGCGAGGACGCCGTCGGCGCGACGCGCGACGCCTTCCAGGACCTCGACCTCGACAGCGCCCAGGCGGTAGCTGCCGTCCCCGATCCCGGCCGCGGCGATCGCGTCCGTCACGAGCGCCACCCGGCCGGAGGCGGCCCGCCACACGACCTTCGCCGTCTCCTCCGCGAGGTGTTGGCCATCGAGGATCAGCTGGACGACCACGTCCTCGCGGACGAGCGCTGCACCGGCTATGCCCGGGTCGCGGTGGCCGAATGGTCGCATCGCGTTGAAAAGGTGCGCGACCGTGCCGACACCGCGATCGAACGCGGCACTGGCTTGCTCGGCCGTCGCATCGGAGTGTCCGCACGACACGACGATCCCGCGCCCGAGCAGCACGTCGACGAGCTCGAGGGCCCCCGGAAGCTCCGGCGCGAGCGTGACGTAGGCAACGGGGCCAGCGTCGAGCAAGCGCTCGAGCAAGGCCCGATCGGGGTCTCGCCGCGCCGAGGTGGGGTGCGCTCCGAGCTGGTTGGGAGAGATGAACGGCCCCTCGAGATGCACCCCAAGAATTCGTGGGCCGCCGGGCGCGGATGGAACCGCGCGCAAGGCGGCCACCAGATCCTGCTCGGGGGCGGTGATCAGCGTCGGTTGGTAGGACGTGACGCCGCTGTCCAGCAAGGCCTCCCCGGCGATCCTGTAGCCGCTGGCGTCGGCTGCAGCGAAGTCGACGCCGCCGAAGCCGTTCACCTGCAAGTCGACGAACCCCGGCACGGCGATGCCGCCGCCGCGCTTGGGTGCCAGCCCGACGGCGAGGACACGACCGTCCGCCACCTCGACGTCCCCGCTGAGGAGCTCGCCCTCGACGATGGCCGCTTCGACGCCGAGCCTCATGCCCCCGTGGCCGGCCGCGCTGTCCGTCGCAGCTCGTCGATGACGGCGGCGACGACCTCGTGCAGGTCTCCGACGACGGCGTAGTCCGACCGCGCGAGCATCGGGGCGTGCGGGTCCTTGTTGATGGCGAGGATCTTCTTCGCCCCCTTGCAGCCGACGATGTGCTGGATCGCGCCACTGATGCCGCACGCGATGTAGAGATCGGGGGCGATCCTCGCGCCTGTCTGGCCGACCTGGTCGGCGTGTGCGCGCCAGCCCAGGTTGGTGACGACCCGAGAGCCCCCCACGGCTCCGCCGAGCAAGGTGGCGAGCTCCTCGAGCAGGCCGAATCCCTCCGCGCTGCCCACGCCGCGGCCGCCGCCGACGACCACGCGGGCGTCGGTCAGGGAGACGGTGCCGGGCGGCGGCTCCTCGCGTCGCAGGATGCGCACCGCGAGGTCGGCCTCGGTGAGCTCGGGTGAGAAGGCTTCCACCGGCACGGGCGCAGCGGGCTCGACGACGTGCGGCGCGACGGTGAGCAGCTTGACCGGCCCCGAAAGCGTGGCCTCCTCGAGCAGGCTGCCGCCCCAGCGCTGACGCACCACCTGCCACGGCTCGCCGGGCTGTTCCCCAGCCTGGGCCGAGACGCAGTTGGCAGCCAGCGGCAGATCGAGCCGGGCCGCGGCGTGCGCCATCGCCTCCTGGCCGCGATCGCTCGCCGCTGCGACGACCGCCTCCGGGGAGTGTCGGTCGACGAGCTGGACGATCGCCGCGGCACAGACCCCGGGCGCGTACGTGCCTCCGGCGTCGACCGAGAAAGCCTGCACCGGCCCCAGCGATTGCGCGAACGCGACCGCCTCCAGCGACAGCGCTCCCGGCTCGACGAGGCAGAGGATCATGCGACGCCGAGCTCCTTCAGCACCTCGACCACCCGCGGCGCCGCCGCCGGGCCCTCGCCCAGCACCTCGACCGCCGATCCGTGCTCCTGGGGGACGAGGAGGCGCTGCCTACGCAGGCCGCCTTCACTCCAGCCCGGCTCGACCCGCACGATCTCGGTCTTCTTCGCGCGGAGTCGGCCCGGCAGGGAGGCGTAGCGCGGGAGGTTGATCCCCTCCTTGACGCTGATCACCGCCGGGAGCGGCACCTCGAAGATCTCCCAGCCGCCGCTCTCCTCGCGGCGGACCTTGGCCACGCCCTCGGCGATCTCGATGCCTTTGACGCCGGTCACGCACGGGAGGCCGAGCGCGTGCGCGACCCTGACGCCGACCTGGTATCCGCCCGAGTCGGCCGACTCGTTGCCGAAGAGGAGCAGGTCGTGCCCGCCGTCGCGAAGGACGTCAGCCAGCGCGGCCGCGGTGGCCTGCGGATCCCAGTCGCTCTGCTCGGTCTCGAGCAGGACGGCCGACTGGACGCCCATCGCGATCGCGTTGCGCAGCTGCTCGGCGGCGGCCGGGGGGCCGAGCGTGACGGCGGTCGTCGTACCGCCGTGCTTTTCGACCAGCCGCAGGGCCTCCTCGACGGCGCATTCCTCGTGCGGGCTGATCGTGAAGCCGAGGTAGCTGGTGTCGATCTCCTGCGCGTCCGCGGTGAGCGTGATCCTGGCGCCGGTCTCCGGGACGCGCTTGATGCAGACGGCAACGTGCATCTAGCTCCGGACCCGCGTGTTCTCCGGATCGAAGAGCGGTCTGCTGCCGGCCACCGCCACCGTCACGGGATAGCGCTCGCCCATGTACTGGACGAGCAGCTGCTCGCCATCGACCGCATGCTCGGGCGGCAGGTAGGCCATCAGCACGTGCCTGCCGACCGAGGGGCCTGAGCCGGCCGAGGTGACGTACGACGGCCGCCCCTTGCGATCGACGATCCGCTCCCCGTCCAGGGTGAGAATCGGCTCGCGCCCGAGCATGTAGCGCTTGACGCCGGACGAGGACGTGGGGTCGTCGACGGTCAGGGTGCTCATGATTGCCGCGGGCTCCTCCTCGCGGTGGCGCAGGTAGGCCTGCTTGCCGATGAAATCGTGCTCCTTCACCTTGGGGCGCGTCATGCCGGCCTCGGCGACGTTGTACTCCGACTCGAGCTCGGCCCCGTAGGCGCGGTAGCCCTTCTCGATCCGGCCGGTCGTCCCGTAGACGCCGATGCCGGCGGGCACGACCCCGTGCGGCTGGCCGGCTTCCCAGAGCACGTCCCAGAGAGCGGCGCCGTCCGCCATCGGCGCATAGATCTCCCAGCCGAGCTCGCCGACGTAGGAGATCCGAGATGCCAGGGCGCGCACGCCGCCCAGGTCGACCTCGCGGCAGCGGGCGAACGGAAAACCGGCATGCGACACGTCGTCGCTCGTCACCGACGCGACGAGGTCGCGCGCTCGCGGCCCCCAGACGCCGACCGTGCACCACTCCTCCGTCACATCCGTGAGCCGCGCGGAGCCGTCGTCCGGAAGCCGATCCGAGAACCACTTGCAGTCGGCCATCCCGTGCGCGGCGCCCGTGACGATCCGGAAGAGCTCAGGCTCGAGGCGCATGATGGTGAGGTCGGCCTTGAAGCCGCCGTTCGAGTCGAGGATGGGCGTGTAGACGACACGGCCGGGCTCGACGTCCATCTCCGCGAGCGCGATTTGCTGCAACGCCTCCAGCGCGCCGGGCCCCGTGACGTCGAGGATGTGAAACGCGGTCAGGTCGATCATCGCCACCCGGTCTCGCATCGCCAGGTGCTCGGCGTTCACGATCGGCGACCACCAGCGCGACTCCCATTCGGCCTCGCGCGGCATCACCCGGTCGCCGTACTCCTCGAGCAGCTTCGCGTTCGATTCGTACCACCAGGGACGCTCCCAGCCGGCCGTCTCGAAGAAGACGGCCTCGAGCTCACGTTCCCGCGGGTGGAACGGGCTGACGCGGACGTTCCGGTTGCTCTCCCACTGCTCCGAGGGGTGGACGATGCCGTAGGTCTTGTTGAAGCCCTCAGAAGCGCGCGCGTCGACGTGGTGCTGCTGGCGCTGGCCCGGGTGGAAGCGGGCGATGTCGGCCCCGTGGATGTCGATCTCGGAAGCGCCCTCGACTACCCACTCGGCGACCGCGCGCGCGATTCCCGGCCCTTCCTTGATCCACACCGCCGCGACCGACCAGAGGTTCTTCACCTCGGGCGTCTCGCCGAGGATCGGCATGCCGTCCGGGGTGAGCGAGAGCAGGCCGTTGATCGCATGGCGGATCCCGGCCCCTTCCACCGTCAGGATCTCGGGCATCAGCTCGAGCGCCTGCTCGAGTTGCACGTCGAAATCCTCGGACGTGAAGGGCAGCTCGGTGGGGGAGAGCGCCGACTCCTCGATCGACGGGATCTCGTCCGGGTCCATGAGGATCGAGCGGTGCGCGTAGGAGCCGACCTCCATGTCGCTGCCGTTCTGGCGCTCGTACATGTTGGTGTCGACGTCGCGGACGATCGGGAAGAAGATCTCGCCCGGCGTCTCCTCGAAGAGCGGGATCGGGCCGACGCTGATCATCTGGTGGACGGCCGGCGTGAGCGGGATCGCCGCGCCCGCCATGCGCGCGATGCGCGGGCTCCAGACGCCGCAGCAGACGAAGACGTACTCCGTCTCGATCGCCCCCTTGTCGGTGTGCACGCGCCGGACGCGGCCGTTCTCCACGTCGATCCCGGTGACCTCGGTGCTCGCCGAGACCGTCAGCGCGCCCAGGCTCTGCGCCGCCTCGCGCATGAGCGTGCCGGCGCGGAGCGAGTCCACGACACCCACGCCCGGCGTGTAGAAGCCGCCGAGGATGATCTCGTCGTTGATGTAGGGCACCAGCTCCTTCACCTGCGCGGGCGTGAGGAGCTCGGAGGGCTCGCCCCAGGAGATCGAGGACGTGATGCGGCGGTTGAACTCCTCCAGCCGCTCGGGCAGGCGGGCTACCTCGATGCCGCCGCTGACCGAGTGCACGCCGAGCTCGATGTACTGGTTCGTCGAGTCCCGGGTGAGGGCCGTCATCTCCTTGGAGTGATCGACCGGGAAGATGAAGTTGGACGCGTGGCCCGTCGAGCCGCCTGGGTTCGGCAGCGCGCCCTTGTCGAGCAGAACGAGATCGCGCCAGCCGAGCCGCGCCAGGTGATGGACGAGGCTGTTGCCGACGATACCGGCGCCGACGACGACCGCCTTCGCGCTTTCGGGGAAGGCCGCCATCAGTCCGCTGATCCTACGAGTTGCGCGAGCTGCCGCTCAAGCCCACCGGTCCCGACCTCGCGCAGCTCGAGCGGCAGCCCCATGATCTCGGCCGCCCGCTCCGCCTGGACGAGCAGCTCCTTGGTCGGCTCCTGGGCGAGCCAAAGCACGCGCGCGTAGTTGGCGAAGTACGCGTCGCGCAGCTCGGGAAGGCGCAACGGCCGGGCGACGCTGGACTCGAACGTCTTGACGAGGAAGTCGGTCAGGAAGTACGTCCCGGGCTCCTCCGCCAGCGCCTCGCGCACCTCGTCGCGCGCGAGCACGTCGTAGCAATGGTCTCCCTGCAGCCGCTCCGCCCCGTGCTCCCGCAGCACATCGTCGAGGGCGCCATAGGTGCCGCAGTCGGCGTAGGCCACCGCGAGACGCTCGCAGTCCAGCGAGCGCAGCTCTGCGTCCACGGCCGCCGCGATCCGATCCGGGCGATTGTGCAGCTGAGGGGGCAGCGCGCGGATCTCGACGTCCCAACCGCGGTCGAGCGCGAGGCGGCGAACGTGAAGCGCGAGGGCCCCGCAGGCGACGATGCCGGTGCTCATACGGGAAACGCGAGTTGGTCGACGAAGAGGTCGTTGAAGTCGGCGCGGCCGGAGAGCTCGACGTACTCGACCTCTTCGACGATGGCCGCGGCGGCCGCACGCTCCTGCACGGAGAGCGAGACGATCTTCGCGCCCTCCCCGGCGACGTTGCCCGCCGAGACGATGCGTGTCAGCGGCAGCTTCGGGACGAGGCCGATCTTCACCGCGCTCGCGGCCGAGAGATAGGAGCCGAAGGACCCCGCCAGCAGCACCTGGGCGATCTCCTCGGGTGCGATCCCGAGGTCGCGGCAGAGGAGGTTCCAGCCGGTCGCGATCGACGCCTTCGCGAACTGCAGCTCCCGTACGTCCCGCTGCGAGAGGTAGACCGAGTCGCTCAGATGGAAGACGTTCTCCTCGCCGATCTTCCCGAATCGCTCCGACTCGCCGAGCACGAACCGGCCGGAGCGGTCGAGGAGTCCGGCGCCGACGAGCTCGGCGACGGCATCCACGAGACCCGAGCCGCACATGCCCACCGGCTCGACGTCTCCGATCACCGTGAGCTCGATCTCGCCGTCGCGGATCTTCACGCCCTCGATCGCTCCATCCGCAGCGCGCATGCCGCACTTGATCTGGGCCGCCTCGAACGCCGGCCCTGCCGGGGCGGCCGTCGCGAGGGCGCGCGCCGAGGAGCCGAGCGCGATCTCGCTGTTCGTCCCCACGTCGATGAAGAGCCGAATCCGGCGGTCCAGGGTAAGGCCGGTAGCGAGCAGCCCGGCGACGATGTCGCCGCCGACGTAGGCCCCCATGGCTGGGAAGAGCACGGCGGGCGCGCGCTCATGGACGCGAATGCCGAAGTCGCCCGCTGTCGCCGGCGGCAGCGTGGCGGCCGCCATCGTGAACGGCGCCATCGACAAGGGCTCCGGGTCGATCCCGAGTGCGATCTGGATCATCGTCTGGTTGCCGGTCACCGAGACCTCGTAGATCTCGCCTGCCGCCACGCCCGCCTCCTCGCAGACCTCCTGGGCGAGCTCGTCGAGCGTCTCGTGCGCACGGCTCTGCAGCAGGGCCAGGGCGCCCTCGTCGAGCATGGTCGCGGAGACGCGCGAGATCACGTCCGCACCGAAAGGCTGCTGCTTGTTCAGCTGCGACTGCACGGCGAGCGGCGAGCCGGTCTCGAGGTCGAGGAGATTCGCGACGACCGTGGTCGTGCCGAGGTCGAACGCGATCGCGAACGTCCGGCCCGTCGTGTCGCCAGGCTCCACGTCGAGCAGGAGGTCGTCGCAGAGCACGGCGGTGACCTTGAAGTCGGCGGCGCGAAGCGTGCCTCCGAGCGTGCGCATGACGTCCAGCGGAACGCGGAGCTCCACGTCGTCCATTGCGGCGAGGACGCGTTCGAGATCGGACGCCTGGTCCTCGAGCGTCGGCTCCTCGAGCAGGAGGTAGCGCTTCTGCACCGCGGGTCGCAGGATCACGTGCCGGCCGACGCCGACGAGCGCAGCCTTCGGCCGCGAGGAGAGCGGCGGGACCTCGACGACGAGGTCGGCTTCGGCCGGCGCGCGGCACGCGAGCCGCCAGCCGGCTTTCAGCTCCTCGATCGAGAACGCGCGCGGGTCGACAGGCGAGAGCGCGACCTTCCCCTCGACAACGCGCACCTTGCACTTCTTGCAGGTGCCGTGGCCGCCGCAGGTCGAGTCGATCGCGATCCCGTTCCAGCTCGCGGCGTCGAAGAGCGTCGTCCCGGCCGGAACGCGTGCCTCCTTGGCGGGCGTCCCGTTGTCGCCGGTCGGCTCGAAGCGCAGCAGGACGCGGTCCTTCTGCACCGCGGGCAGGATCTCGGCTGCGCTCACGATGCGGCGGCCGCCTGCTGCGCTCGGAACGAAGCGATCCAGCGCGCGCCCCACTCGTCGCGGCCGAGCAGGAGGTCGCCCGCCCGCACCGCGTCCACGCACTCGGGGGAGCGCGCATCCATGATCGCGCTCGTCAGCCCGTGGCTCTGTGCAATCGAGAGGAACGCGCCGCCCAGCGTGCTCCGCCGCGGCAGCCCGAAAGCGGTGTTCGACGCGCCGCACGTCGTGTTGACGCCGAGCTGCTCGCGGATCAGCGCCAGGGTCTCGACGAAGAGCGTGACCGCGTTCGGCAGGGCGCCGACGGGCATCGCGAGCGCGTCGATGACGACGTCCTCTGGCGGGATCCCGTAGTCCCCGGCGGCCGAGACGATCTTCTTGGCGACAGCCAGGCGGACCTCGGGCTCCATCGGGATGTCCTCGTCGTTCGCGAGCCCGATCACGGCGGCCCCGTGCTTCGCCACGAGCGGCAGGATCGCCTCCAGCCGCTCGTCCTCGCCCGTGACGGAATTGACGAGCGCCTTGCCTTCGTAGGCATCGAGGCCGGCCTCGAGCGCCTCGATCACGGACGAGTCGAGGCAGAGCGGCAGGTCGGTGAGGCCCTGCACGATCCGGACCGCCTGGCCCATCAGCGCGACCTCGTCGGCCAGCGGATCGCCGACGTTGACGTCGAGCACGTCCGCCCCGCCTTCCACCTGCTGCGGAACGTCGGTCTCGAGCTGGGAGAGGTCGCCCGCTTGCAGCAGCGCCTGGAAGGCCTTGCGCCCGGTCGGGTTGATCCGCTCGCCGATGATGCAGAAGGGCTGCTCCGGCCCGATGACGACGGTCCTAGACCGTGACTGGATGACGGTTTCCACTCGTCTCCCTCTCCTCCCTCGTCGGGATGCCGAGCCGGCGGCAGAGAGCGGCAATCCCCGCGTCCTTGCGGAAGCTGATCAGGTGCAGCCCCGCCACTCCGGGCAGCCCCAGTGCGCGCTCGGCGAGCTCGCAGGCGACGTCGAAGGCAGCTTCCTCCTGGTCGGGAGCCTGCTCGACCTGCGCGATCGTCGCGGCCGGGATCGAGATCCCGGGCACTTTCTCGTCGATGAAGCGCAAGGCGGAGGCGCTGCGGACGATCACGACCGACGGCAGCAGCGCCACGCGGTCGGTCAGCTTCGTTCGGACTGCCTCGCCCACGAACTGCTCGACCCGCTCGGGCTGAAAGCACAGCTGCAGCTGGAGGAAGCGTGCGCCGGCACGCGCCTTCTTCCAGGCGCGCTCGACTCGGCGCTCGAAGGGAGGCGCCCCGGGATTCTCGACGGCGCCGAGGAAGAGGTGCGGCACCGGAACGACAGTGCGGCCGGAAAGGTAGTGGCCCTCGGCGATGCCGCGAGCTGCCGCCAGTAGCTGGGGTCCGTCGAGATCGAAGACGCGTCTGGCCTCCGGCTCGTCGCCGGCGGTGACATCGTCGCCGGTCAGGCAGCAGATGTTCTCGATCCCGTGCATGGCGGCGCCGACGATCTCGGACTGGAGGGCGAGCCGGTTGCGGTCGCGGCAGACGAGCTGGAGAACGGGCTCTTCGCCGCAGGCCTTGATCGCCAGCGCGAGGGCAAGCGCCGATGGATGCGCATGCGCGGAGGTGTTGTCGGTCGCGTTGATCGCGTCGAGGTAGGGCGCCATCGGCTCCAGGTAGCGCGCGACCGAGCCGACATCGTTGTCGACGGCGCCGAGCTCTGCCGTCAGGACGAGCCGACCGGCGTCCAGAGCCTCCTCGAGCCGCGACATCTAGTGCTCCGCTCCCCAGCCCGCCGGGACCCGGCGGTCGCGCTTGGTCACCCAGTTCGCCCACGACGAGGTGCCCCAGAGCCGGTTGTCGACCGGCGGCCGCAGCTCGTGGAACTCCTCCGTCCAGGGCAGCCGCTCGGCGCGGTCCCAGGCCTTGAGCCAGACGCAGCGCATCTCGGGCTTCACCTCGCAGCCGCCGTCGGCGCGGACGCCGCCGCA
>DATLDK010000058.1:0-3201 GCA_035525905.1 Gaiellaceae bacterium
TGCTCGTGCCGGTCTCGCACGTGCTCTACAAGAGCGCGGAGATCCAGCCGATCGAGCGCATCGCGGCGCGTGCTCGCGAGATGGGCGCGTACGTGTGCCTCGACGCGTACCAGTCGGCCGGTGCAGTGCCGCTCGACGTGATGGCGCTCGACATCGAGTTCTGCGTCGGCGGCTCGGTCAAGTGGCTTTGCGGCGGTCCCGGCGCGGGGTGGCTGTACGTGCGCCCCGACATCGCGGAGCAGCTCGAGCCTGCGTTCGCCGGCTGGCAGGGGCACGCGCGGCCGTTCTCGTTCGAGACGGAGATGGAGCCTGCGCCGGGCTCGGCGCGCTTCCTCACGGGCACGCCCGTCGTCGCGGCGAACTACGCGGCGAGCGCGGGCTACGAGATCATCCGCGAGATCGGCGTCGATCGCATTCGCGAGAACTCGATGCGGCAGACGGCGCTGCTCGTCGACCTCGTGGACGCGGCGGGCTTCGAATTGACGTCTCCGCGCGAGCCGGAGAAGCGCGGTGGGTCGGTCGTCTTCCGCGTTCCCGACTTCCAGGCGGTACACGCGGAGCTCGCGGCGCGCGAGATCATCTGCGATACGCGCCCGGACGCCGGAATCCGCTTCGGCCCGCACTTCTTCACGACCGACGACGAGCTGCGCTTCGCGGTCGAGCAGGTGCAGGACATCCTGGAGACGGGCGTGCACCTGCAGCGCGCAGCGGCGGCTGCCGGGTACTAGAGGACGTCGCGCAACCGCGCGGCGATCGCCGGCGCCGTCGGCTCGTCCTCGTGCCGCACGTAGATGTACGCCGGGTCGCGCACGGTCGCCGCGAACGCGCGCAGGTCGTCGTCCGAGTACGGCGGCTCGCGCAGGCGCAGGTAACGGAACGGCTCCGCGCTCGCGTCGTTCACCTTCACGATCCCGTCGACGTCGGACCAGGACTCGTCGCGCAGGTCCCAGGCGAGCCGCACCTCCTCCGGAATCGATCCCTGCACGAACGAGAGCGTCCCGTGGTCGCGCGGGCCTTCGTAGACGACGCGTACGGGCCCGAGCCGGTCGCCGAGCGAGAGCACACGCTCGAGGAACGTCGTCACCCGGTCGAGCCGGGTGAGCGCGAACTTAACGGAGAACTCGAACCCGTCCGGTACCGCGTCCGCCCAGCGCCGGAACTGATCGGCGCTCGGCAGCCGGTAGCCCGTCGAGTTCAGCTCGACCGTGTCGAAGCGCTCGGCGTAGTACGCGAGGAACTCCGCCGGCTGCAACGTGTCCGGATAGAACCCCGGCCGCCAGGACGGGTACGACCACCCCGAGGTACCGACCTTCACCGCCATGTCGGAACCGTAGATGTCCAGGGACAGGCCCCCAACATGTCCGCTTCGGCCCCGTCCCGGGGACTGTCCCCGGGACGGTGCTCGCCGAGGCATGGCCACGCGAGCGCCACGCCGCCGTTTCGGCGCTCTTGCGGCGTCCGCCGGCATCGGCGCATTTGGACACGTCCCGGGGACTGTCCCCGGGGCAGGCCTCTTGAGGACATGGGCGGGGCGTCAGCGGATACCGTCCGCAGGGCGTACTAGGGTCCGCGAGCCTTGACCGTGACCGCCGAGACGATCCCCGAGAACACGATCTCCGTCCTCGACCACGGGTTCGTGCGGCTGGAGGACGCCATGGCCGACGACCTCTCCGTCGTCAACGCGGCGCGGGTCTCCTTCGCGCGGCACAAGACGGAGATGGAGGAGTCCGACGAGGGCCTGATCCGCTTCCTGATGCGCGACCGGCACGGCTCGCCGTTCGAGCACAACGCCTTCCGCTTCCACATCCGCTGCCCGATCTTCGTGGCGCGCGAGTGGTTCCGGCACCGCATCGGCTCGTTCAACGAGTTCTCGATGCGCTACGCGAAGGCGACCGACGACTTCTACCTCCCCGACGCGGCCGACGTCCGCAGCCAGGTCGGGAAGCCCGGCGCCTACACCTTCGAGCCCGTCTCCGACGAGCTCGCCGAGGAGACGCGCCAGGAGCTCGACGCGATCTACCGCGAGGCCTACGCGACCTACGCCCGCCTCGTGGAGAAGGGTGTCGCCCGCGAGCTGGCGCGCTCGGTGATCCCGGTCGGCGCCTACACCCAGTTCTACTGGACGGTCAACGCACGCGCCCTGATGAACTTCGTCTCGCTGCGGAACGCCGAGTTCGCCCAGCTCGAGATCCGGCGCTACGCCGAGGCAGTCGAGACCTTCTTCGCCCAGAAGATGCCCGTCACCCACGCGGCGTTTGTTGCAAGCGACCGCCGGGCACCGTAGATCCGGGGAGAGAAGGAAGGCGCGCCGGGCGCCCCGAACGAGTGACTTAACCCGGGCGCAATTGACGTCCTAACAGTCTTGTAACAGACTGTCACTAAGTTAGGGGTTACCCAGAGCCCGAATCGGAATAACGCCTGTCCCCATGGCGTTTTCATGGTTGACGGATGACGCCACAAACCGGGCGCCCGTCTACCTCGAAGTAAAGAAGGAGTTCGTTGACCGAAATCAGCATGACCGCGGCCGTTCACGATGCCCTCGAGGCACTGCTCCACCTGCGCTCCGAGCACGGGTCGATCACCCCTGCCGACCTGGCGGATGCAGTCCTCACCCACGACCTCGACGAGCCCGAGGCCGAGGCGCTTGCCCACGAGCTGGAAGCGCACGGCGCGGCACCCGAGGCAGAAGAGGAGGAGCTGGAGCTCGATCTCTCGATCGGCACCAGCCTGTACACCACCGACTCGTTCCAGATGTTCCTGAACGAAGCCGGCCGCTACCCGCTGCTCACCGCAGCGGAAGAGGTCGAGCTCGCGAAGCGCATCGAGAAGGGCGACATGATCGCCAAGGAGCGCATGATCAACTGCAACCTGCGCCTCGTCGTCTCGATCGCCAAGCGCTACCAGACGCAGGGCATCACCCTGGGCGACCTCGTCCAGGAGGGCGTCCTCGGCCTGATCCGCGCAGCCGAGAAGTTCGACTGGCGCAAGGGCTTCAAGTTCTCCACGTACGCGACCTGGTGGATCCGCCAGGCGGTGCAGCGCGGCGTCGCCAACAAGGCGCGCACGATCCGCATCCCCGTGCACGTGGTGGAGCGCGAGCAGAAGGTCTCCCGTGCCCGCCGCGAGCTCGTGGCGACGCTCGAGCGTGACCCGACGCCCGAGGAGATCGCCGCGCACTCGAAGCTGCCGCTCAACCACGTC
>DATLDK010000075.1:0-13112 GCA_035525905.1 Gaiellaceae bacterium
AGCCCGTCGTACAGATCCGTGGTGATGCCGGGTAAGAAACCTGCGACACCGGCGATGATGAACGTCACGCCGAACAAGAACGCGAGCTTCTGGGCCAGCGTCTTGTCGCGATCATTGTTGCGACCTTCCATTCGGTCCTCCCGATCCAAGTTGACTGTTCTGCAAATGTCCCGGCAGGAGTTCGCTCAAACGCGTTCAGCGGTTCAGCTTCCAGACGATCCGTAACCCATCGAGGGTGAGGTGTGGGTCGATCAGATCGAGCGTCCGCGCGTGCGGAGCGATCAACTCCGCGAGCCCTCCGGTAGCGACTGTCTGCGCCTCGACGCCGAGCTCCTCGCGAATCCGCCCGACGATTCCGTCCACCTGGCCGGCGAACCCGTAGACGAGCCCGGACTGGAGCGCACCTACCGTCGTCTTCCCGATCACCGAAGCAGGCGTCAGGAAATCGACGTTCACGAGCCGGGCGGCGCGGGCGAAGAGCGCGTCCATCGAGACCTCGATCCCCGGGGCGAGGACGCCGCCGACGAAGTGGCCCTCGGGCGAGAGGATGTCGAAGTTCGTGCTCGTGCCGAAGTCCACGACGATGCAGGGTGGGCCGTAGCGCTCATTCGCGGCCACCGTGTTCACGATCCGGTCGGGCCCTACCTCGCGTGGGTCGTCGTACCGGATCGGAATGCCCGTTTTGACGCCGGGTCCGACGCTGATCAGGGGCGCGCGCGCCCAGCGCTCGGCGACGCGCTCCCACTCTCGTTGCAGCGCCGGCACGGTCGTCGAGAGACAGATCCCGTCGACCTCCTCGAGCTCGAACAGCGCGGCCAACGTGACTCCAAGCTCGTCGCCGGTACGACTCCGGTCCGTTGCCAGGCGGAAGCTCTCCGCGAGCTCCTCGCCGCGGAAGAGGCCGAGCACCGTCTGCGTATTGCCGACGTCGACCGCTAGGAGCATGTCGCCCTAGGGCGAGTCGTCGTCGGTCGGGAGACGCTCACCGAGTCGCTCCGCGAGCGCCTCGGCCGTCAGCTTCGGATCGTCGTTCTCGCCGCGAAGCTCCTCGACGGTGACGTCGCTCGACGTGTAGACCTCGGCGCGGGGAATGATGCGGGTGGGGCGGTTCTTGTCCCAGACCCAGACGTCCTCCATCTTCACGTGGAAGAACGGATAGCTCGCCTGCGGGGAGACCTGCAGGTCGAGCTTGTTGCAGAGGTAGGTCGCGTCTGCGGTGAGGATGCAATAGCGGAAGAGACCGAAGACGGCCGTGTATTCCTTCTTCAGCGAGAGCTCGAGCTCAGCCTCGAACTCGTCCAGATCGTCCAGGTGACTCACGTGCTCAGTCTAGCTCCGCGAGCAGGTCCGCCACCCTGCCGTGACCGGGGACGACGAGCCGCGGATCGAGCTCGGCGAGCGGCTCCAGGGCGAAGCGCCGCTCGTGGAGGCGAGGATGCGGAACCGTCAGCCCGGGTTCGTCAACGCTCTCCTCGCCGTAGAGCAGCAGGTCGAGGTCGATCGACCGCGGTCCCCACCGCTCGCGCCGCTCGCGCCCGAGCGTCCTCTCGACCGCGAGCAATGCGTCGAGCAGCTCCCGTGGCGAGAGCTCCGTGTCGAGCGCAACGGCGCCGTTGAGAAAAGCCGGTTGGTCGGTCAATCCGACGGGATCCGTCTCGCGCAGCTCCGAGACCGCGACCACCCCCGGCAAGGCCTCGATCGCCGCTCGGATCGTTCCCTCCCGGTCGCCCAGGTTCGAGCCGACGCCCACGTAGGCGAGCGTCACGGCCGCGTCGCACGGACCGCCGCGTACTCCACCGGCGGGTCGAGCACGACCTCCGGCTTGCGCACGCGCACCGACACTCGCTCGACCGCGAAGCGCGCGAGCAGCTCGTCCGCGAGCGCGGTCGCGAGCGCCTCCAGCAAGCGGTAGGCGCGGCTGTCCGAGACCTCGCGCACGCACGCGGCGACGTCGCGGTAGTCGACGGCGTCCTCCAGCCGGTCGGAGCTACCCGCCTCCCCCACCTCGAGCTCGACGTCGAAGAGAAAGCGCTGGCCCTGCTCGCGCTCCCACTCGAGTGCCCCGTGCTTCCCGTGCAATTCGAGTCCACGCAGCTCGACGATCACGCAATCGCTCCCGCGGCCGCCAGAGCTTCGACGTGCTCGCGAACGTCGTGGACGCGGAAGATCGACGCGCCCCGCTCGTAGGCCGCGACTGCGGCCCCGAGCGATGCCGCCAGAGTGCCGGTCTTGGCTTTCGGGTCGAAGAGCCTCCCGAGCGTGCTCTTGCGCGACAGCCCGACGAGGACCGGCCGGCCCAGCCGAAGGAGGACATCGAGGCGGCGCACGAGCTCGTAGTTCTGGGCGGCAGTCTTGCCGAACCCGATCCCGGGATCCAGGCAGATGTGCTCCTCCGGGATCCCGGCGGAGACCGCGAACGCCAGCCGCTCCTCCAGGAATGCGGCGACCTCGGAGCTGACGTCGTCATAGGTCGGGTCGGCTTGCATGGTCCGCGGCTCACCCTGCATGTGCATCAGGCAGAGATACGCGCCGCCGTCGGCGACCACCCCTGCGAGCTCCGGGTCGCCCCGCAGCGCGGTCACGTCGTTCACGAGCTCGGCGCCGAGCGAGAGGGCCCGGCGCGCGACCTCCGCCTTGGCCGTGTCGATCGAGACCGCGGCGCCCTCGAGCCGCTCGAGGACGGGGATCACCCGGCGCAGCTCCTCGTCCAGCGACACTCGCTCGGAGCCGGGGCGGGTCGACTCCCCGCCGACGTCCACGATCGCCGCCCCCTCTTGGATCATCCGCCGAGCGCCGGCGGCCGCGTCATCAGGGTCGAGGTGTACGCCGCCGTCCGAGAAGCTGTCGGGAGTCACGTTGACGACGCCCATCACGGCGGGCCGCTGCAAACGTTCCTCGAGTGCTGGACGTCTCACCCTGCGATGGAGAGTAGCCAGCGTGGCCGCAACGCTCTTCTGACGACGCTGGGCGTCCTGCTCGGGCTGGTCGTGGTCGCGGTCGCCGCCCGGGGGTCGACCTCGGCCGGAGACGGCACGACGCGCAAGCCGAGCGACGCGTTGCTGGACGCGATCTTCACTCTCTACCTCCTCGCCATGGTCGGTGGAGCCGTCCTCTTCGTCTACCTCCTCGTACTGCACCGCCGAGTCCGGACCGAGAGCGGCCGTGGCAAGCGTCGGAGCCTCATCGAGATGCTCTTCACGTTCGCCGTGCTGGTGGGGGCGTCCGCCCTCTTCGCCCGCAGAATCGCCAGCTTCAATCGCCCGCTCCCCGTCGAGCCCGAGGAGGCGATCGGTCGCATCGATTCCCTGCCGGCGCACGCATCCGCGGACCCCGCCGCCCCCTACCAGGCAGAAATCGCCTGGCTCCCGGTGCTGATCACGGTCGCGCTGATCGTGCTGGCAGCGGGTGCATGGTGGTACTCCGGCCGCGCACGCCGGCGGGCCCGCGGCGAGCTCCCGGCCCAGCTCGCGGCGGCTTTCGCCCAGGCGGTCGACGAATCCCTGGACGACTTGCGCTCCGAGCCGGACCCGCGGCGGGCCGTGATCGCCGCTTACGCGCGCCTCGAGCGGGTGCTGACGGCGCACGGTCTGCCGCGCAAGCCATCGGACGCGCCGGCCGAGTATCTCGCGCGCATGCTCGAAGAACTCTCGGTGACACAGCGTGCCGCCCGACGGCTGACCGACCTGTTCGAAAGGGCTAAGTTCTCGCAGCATGCAGTCGGGATCGAAATGAAGCTGGAGGCGATCTCGGCACTGGAGACGGTGCGCGACGACCTCCTCGCCGCCCGCGCTCTCGCGGAGCAGGAGCGCGAGGCCGAGTTCGCCGCGCAACGGAAGCGGACGGCGACGTAGTGGCGCGGGCCTTCGCGATCGCACGGTTTCCGCTCCTGCTCACGGCGATGCTCGCGATCGTGCTCATCGCCGCGCCCGGACGTTCCGAGCTCGCCGTGCACGTCTACGTCCTGATCGTGGCTGCACTCGGGCTCGGGCGGCTGCTGGTTGCGCTGCGGTCCGCACTACCGCCGCCCAGGCCCTCCGCATTCGACGCAGCGCTGAGGGGACGCGCACGAGCCGCGCGGAGGATCCCGGAGCTCGAGCGCATGGAGCGGGAGGTGGCGCTGGGGCTCGCCACAGCGTTCGACTTCCACTACCGGCTGCGGCCGCGCCTCCGCGGCATCGCCGGCGAGCTGCTGGCGGCGCGACGAGGCATCGAGCTCGACACGAGCCCGGAGGCGGCCCGCCGCGCGCTCGGCGACGACGCGTGGGAGATCGTGCGCGGCGACCGGGAACCGCCACGCGAGCGATTCGATCCGGGCGTCCAGATCGACGCGCTCCACCTGGCCGTGACCGCCTTGGAGAAGCTCTGATGGAGCTGGCACAGGTCCAGGAGCACGCAAACCGGATGCTCGACGAGGTCGAGCGGGCCGTCATCGGCAAGCGCAGCGCCCTCGAGCTCGTTCTGATGGGGTTGCTCGCCGACGGTCACGTGCTGCTCGAGGACTACCCCGGCCTCGCGAAGACGCTGACCGCCCGATCCTTCGCACAGGTCACGAGCACGGGCTTCAACCGAATCCAGTTCACCCCGGACCTGATGCCCGCCGACGTCACCGGCTCCTCGATCTGGAACCAGCGCGACGCGGACTTCCTGTTTCGTCCAGGGCCGATCTTCACCAACTTGCTGCTGGCCGACGAGATCAACCGGGCCCCACCGAAGACGCAGGCGGCGCTGCTCGAGGCGATGCAGGAGCGCCAGGTCACGATCGAGGGGATCACGCACCCCCTCGCGCGACCGTTTCTCGTGCTCGCGACACAGAACCCGATCGAGTACGAGGGCACCTATCCGCTGCCGGAGGCGCAGCTCGACCGGTTCCTCCTGCGCGCGTCGTTCGGCTACCCGAGCAAGAGCGACGAGTGGGAGGTGCTCTCACGGCGGATCGAGCGGCGGGAGGACGACGTGGAGCTCGAGGCCGTGATCGACGGCACGACCCTGCTCGAGCTCCAGGCGGCGGTGGAGCTCGTCCACGTCGGAGAGGCGGTGGGCGCGTACATCGTCGAGCTCGTGTCGGCGACGCGCACAAGCGCATCGACCGCGGTCGGCGCCAGCCCGCGCGGCAGCCTGGCGATCCTGAAGCTCGCCCGCTGCAAGGCCGCGCTCTCCGGGCGCGACTTCGTCACACCCGACGACGTCAAGGCCGTCGCCGTGCCAGCGCTCGGGCACCGGCTCATGCTCAGGCCCGAGCTCTGGGTGCAGCAGGTCACCGGAGACGACGTCGTCCGCGACGTGTTGGAGAGCGTGCCGACGCCGGCTGCCGAAGAGACCGCGCCGGCGGCGGAATGACGCCGGCCGCATCGCCCCGCGTGACGGCGTACGCGGGCCTCGCTGCGGCCCTGCTCTTCACCGCGCTCGCAATCCGGCGGCCGGAGCTCGCGGTCGTCGCCGCCCCGTTCGCGCTCCTGCCGGCCCTGGGCCTCGTGCTCGCCCGGCCGCCCCAGGTGCGGGTCCGCCTCGTGCTCGAGCGACCGACCGCGCTCGAGCACGACGAGGTCGAGCTGCAGCTCGTGGTCGGGTCGGAGCAGCCCGTCGAGCGGCTCGAGCTCCTGCTCGGCTTGCCCGAAGGGCTCGAGCTCGTCTCGAGCGGAAACGCGTTGTCGCTTCGACTCGGGTGGGAGGACGAGCGGACGGTCGCGCTGCAGGTCCGCTGCCTGCGGTGGGGGAACTACGAGATCGGCGACGTCCGAATGCGCGGACGTGACCGGCTCGGCCTGCTGACGTGGGAGGCGCGGGCCGACCGCCGGACGCGACTGCGCGTGTACCCGCTCCCCGAGACGTTGCGCGGAATCATCGCACCGGTCTCGACGCAGCCGTTTGCGGGGAACCAGGTCGCGCGGCAGAAAGGCGAAGGGCTCGAGTTCGCGGACTTGCGCGAGTTCACCGCGGGCGACCGCGTCCGGTCGATCAATTGGCGGGCGAGCGCACGCCGCAACGTGCTCGTCGTCAACGAGCGCCATCCGGAGCGGAACGCCGACGTGATCCTCTTTCTGGACACCTTCGCGGACGCGCGCGTAGGGGACCGCTCCACCCTCGATCTGGCCGTACGCGCGACTGCGACGCTCGCTTCGCGCTATCTCGAGCGCCGTGACCGCGTCGGGCTCGTCTCGTTCGGCGGCATCCTGCGCTGGCTCACTCCGGGCATGGGCGTGGGTCAGCGCTACCGCATCGTCGACGCTCTGCTCGAGTCCGAGATCGTCTTCAACTACGCCTGGAAGGACGTGTCGATCATTCCCGCGCGGACGCTTCCCTCTCAGGCTCTCGTCGTCGCCATTACCCCGCTGCTCGACGACCGGGCGGTCGAGGCGCTAGCCGACCTGAGAGCGCGCCGCTACGACCTCGCCATCGTCGAGGTCTCGCCGGCACCCTTCGCGGCCCCGGGCCCGAGCGAGTCGGACCGGCTGGCGCACCGGCTCTGGCTACTGCGGCGTGAGGAGATCCGCGCTCGCTACGAGCGCCTCGGCGTCGCCGTGGCGACCTGGAGCGACGATCAGCCCCTCGACGCGGTCCTCGAGGGGGTGAGGGCATTCCGAAGGCACGCGCGACTCGCGCGCGGATAGCTGCAGGCGCGGCAGCGGTCCTCGCCACGGGCGGCACCGGCGCCTGGCTGGCCGTGCTCGCGGACGACGGTTATCTCGTACGCGCGAACGCCCTGCTCGCGAGCGTGGCGGCGATCTTGCTCGCTGCCGGCCTCTTCCTGCGCATCCCTGTCGTCATCCCCGCGACGGTCGTGCTGCTCGGAGGCGAGTACGTCGCGATCCTCGGTTTCGAGACGGACGCGCTCGACCCGCGGGCTCCGCTCGTGGCAGGCGCGCTCTTCGGCGTCGCCGAGCTCGCGTACTGGTCGCTGGAGCTCCGCGGGGCCGTCGTCGACGAGGCCGGGACGTACCTGCGGCGGGTCGCTCTCGTCGCGACGCTCGTCGTCGGCGCCGTGGCCCTGGGAGTGGGCCTCCTGGCGCTGGTCGAGTTCGTCTCGGCCGGCGGCCCTGCGGTCGATGTCCTGGGCGCCGTGGCAGCCCTCGGCGCGCTTGGCCTCCTCGCCTTCGCCGCGCGCCGCACCGGCGCCTAGCTCCTACGCGGCGGGATCGGGCTTGGGGGGCTGCATGGCGACGCCCGGAGCCGGACGCGGCTTCGGCTTCGGGGCCGGCTTGCGCTCAGGCCCCTCGACGGGCAGCTCCGGAGCAGCCGGGATCTCCTCGGGGAACACCGACTCCTCGGACTCGCCCGCAAGCAGCCGCTCGAACTGATCCTTGTCGATCGTCTCGCGCTCGATCAAAATCGCCGAGAGCTTGTGCAGCTCGTCCATGTGCTCCCGCAGCACCTTGTGCGCGGTTTGGTGGGCCTCCTCGATCACGCGGCGGATCTCGTCGTCGATCTCGCGGGCGATCTCGTCCGAGTAATCGGGCTCGTTCCCCATCTCGCGACCGAGGAATGGCTGGCTGTGGTCGCGGCCGAGCACGCGCGGGCCGAGCTTTTCGCTCATGCCGTAGCGCATGATCATCGCCTTCGACGTCGCCGTCACCTTCTCGAGGTCGTTCGCGGCGCCGGTCGTCACCTCGTGGAAGACGAGCTCCTCCGCCGCGCGGCCGCCCAGGGTCATCGCCAGATCGTCCATCAGCGCCGAGCGCGTGGTCAGGTAGCGGTCCTCCGTGGGGAGGGAGATGGTGAGCCCGAGCGCCTGGCCGCGGGAGACGATCGTGATCTTGTGGATCGGGTTCGTGTTCTCGAGGTACTGGCCGACGAGCGCGTGGCCCATCTCGTGGTAGGCCGTGATCTTGCGCTCCTTCTCGCCGAGCAGCCGGGCCTTCTTCTCGGGGCCAGCGATCACGCGCATGATCCCTTCCTCGAGCTCGTCCTGTCCGATCATCTTCTTCCCGTAGCGGGCAGAGAGCAGCGCAGCCTCGTTGATCAGATTCGCGAGGTCGGCGCCCGTGAAACCGGGCGTGCCGGCCGCGAGCGTGTCGAGGTCGATCTCGGGCGCGAGCGGCTTGCCCTTGGAGTGCACCTCGAGGATCTTCCTGCGGCCGATGCGGTCGGGCCGGTCGACGACGATTTGGCGGTCGAAGCGGCCTGGCCGGAGCAGCGCGGGGTCGAGGATGTCGGGGCGGTTCGTAGCGGCGATCAGGATGATGTTGTCCTTCATCTCGAAGCCGTCCATCTCGACGAGCAGCTGGTTCAGCGTCTGCTCGCGCTCGTCGTGACCGCCTCCGAGGCCGGCGCCGCGATGGCGGCCGACGGCGTCGATCTCGTCCATGAAGATGATGCAGGGGCTCGCCTGCTTCGCCTGCTCGAAGAGGTCGCGGACGCGCGAGGCGCCGACGCCGACGAACATCTCGACGAAGTCCGAGCCCGAGATGGAGAAGAACGGCACGCCGGCCTCGCCGGCGACGGCGCGAGCGAGCAGCGTCTTTCCGGTGCCGGGAGGGCCGTAGAGCAGGACGCCCTTCGGGATGCGGGCCCCGAGAGCCTGGAACTTCTTCGGGTTCTCGAGGAACTCCTTGATCTCGTGCAGCTCCTCGACCGCCTCGTCGGCGCCGGCGACGTCTTTGAAGCCGATCTTCGGCGTGTCGGGCGTCATCCGTTTCGCGCGGGACTTGCCGAAGCTCATCACCTTCGAGCCGCCGCCCTGCACCTGGTTCATCAGGAAGATCCAGAAACCGATCAGGAGCGCGAACGGGAGCAGGGAGATCAGCAGTGAGCTCCACCAGGAGCCGCCCTTGCCCTTCGAGTCGTAGGTGACGCCCTCGGACCGCAGCACCTTCTCGAACTCGTTGCCGGAGATGTCGCTCGGGTAATTGACCTTGACCTTGTCGCCGCCGACGAGCGTGGCCGTGATCTGGAGCCGGCTCGGAGAGAACTC
The DNA here is from genome assembly GCA_035525905.1 of Gaiellaceae bacterium. Classification (GTDB taxonomy): domain Bacteria; phylum Actinomycetota; class Thermoleophilia; order Gaiellales; family Gaiellaceae; genus Gaiellasilicea. The sequence continues at coordinate 8,909 of DATLDK010000075.1, forward strand.
CACCTTGCTCACGTTCCCCGCCTCGACCTGGCCCCGGAGCTGGGAGTACGAGAGCTTCTGGTCGGCCTTGCCGCGCGGGATCAGGGTCTGGCTCGCCAGGTACACGAGCAGCACGATCACGATCAGGGGAAACAACGCGCTGCGGAAGAATCTGTTCACGGGGTCAAATGAGGGTAGCAGCCTGGGCTGCCGAAACCATCCCCCGGAAGGAACAGATATACGCCCGTAACCGGGGTTTAATGCGGCGGAATCAGGTCCGGGTGCAGCACCGCGACATACGGAAGGTTGCGGTAGCGCTCGGCGAAGTCGAGCCCGTAGCCGATCACGAAGCGGTTCGGGATCTCGAAGCCGACGAACTTGACCGGCACGTCGATCTCGCGGCGGTCGGGCTTCGTCAGGAGAGCGCAGATCTCGAGTGTGGCCGGCTTGCGCGCCCTCAGGCTCCGCATCAGGTACGAGAGGGTCAAGCCGGAGTCGATGATGTCCTCGACGACGAGCACGTCCCGGCCGGAGATGTTGGCGTCGAGGTCCTTGAGGATCCTGACGACGCCGGACGAGTCCGTCGCCGCGCCGTAGCTCGAGATCGCCATGAAGTCGATCTCGCAAGGGACGGTGAGCTCGCGCATCAGGTCGGCCATGAAGAAGACGGCGCCCTTCAGCACCCCCACGAGAAGAAGGTCGCGCCCCTCATAGGCCTTCGAGATCTCCTGCCCGAGCTCCGCGATCCGCGCCTGGAGCGCGTCCTCCTCGATCAGGATCTCGCCGACGGCGTCTTTCACCGTCTCCATGTAACTGCCCCTTCCCACCCGGGCGCCTCGGCCACACCAGGGACGGCGACGACCTCGTCGCCGCGCACGACGAGCGGCCAGCTGTCGCGCTCGGCTCTCGGCACCTTCGCGTCCACGAGGAGATCCTGCACTTTCTTGGAGCGGCCCGCGAGTCGATCCCCCGGCCGGCGGCTGCGCACCTCGAGGCCGTCGCGGTCCGACTCGAGCGTCCACGGCCCCCACTGCACCGTGCCCTCGAGCCGCAGCGAGCCGTACTCGCGCACCGCGCGGACCCCGCCGCCGAGATCGGCAGACGACGTGCCGTGCCGACCGGCGAGGAGGCGCGCCAACGTGAGCTCGAGGGTGCGGGGCAAACGCGGGCGCTCCTCGGCGAGCGCGAGCAGGGAGGCGCGCGCCCGAGGATCGAGACGCTCCAGCAGAGGCAGGATCTCGTCGCGGATCAGACCACGCTTCGTGCCCGAGTTGGAGGAGTCCTCGCGGTACGGCAGCCCCTGCTGTCGGCAGTAGGCACGCGTCTCCTCTCGCCACAGGCCGAGCAAGGGCCGGACGACGCCGTCCTCGCGCCGCGCCTTGATTCGCTGCGGGGTGCCCGAGGCGACGAGGCCGAGCAGTACGGACTCGACCTGGTCGGAGGCGGTGTGGCCGGTTGCGCGAAGGCGGTCTGACGCAACCGAGTAGCGCAGGTCCCGCAGCCCCGCCTCGGTGGGGTTTCGTGTCTCAGAAGAACGAGCCACGACCTCCGCGCCGAGCACCTCGCGGCAGAAGCGCGCGTCCGCCTCGGATTCAGCGCCACGCAGCCCGTGGGCGACGTGGAGAGCCGAGACCTCGTAGCCGAGCGCGCCCAGCGCGTGCCAGAGGCAGGTGGAGTCGGCGCCGCCGGACACGAGGCACGTGATCTGGCCGCCCGGCGCGATCAGGCCTTCGTCGCGGATGAACGTCTCGATGCGCTCGAGCATCGCTCCAGTGTGCCCTACCAGGCGGGGGCCGCAGCCCACGCCTCGAGTGCAGCGATCGCCCGGGCGAAGGCGTCGGCGTCGAGGGTGAACGGCTTCGCCGGATCCACACCGTCGAGCACCCGCGCCGGCGGCTTGCCCTCGAGCGCGAGCAGGACGTACCGCACCGGCGCACCGTGCGCCACGAGGGCGACGCGCTCCTCCGGCCGGGCGAGCACGGTCCGATAGCCGCGGACGTAGCGGCGCACGGCCGCGACGCGGCTCTCGCCGCCCCCGGGGACGTCGTCCTCGGGTGTCGAGGTGAGCACCCACTGGTCGAACCCGTCGGTCCAGCGGGTTCCCTCGAAGGATCCGAAGGCGAATTCGTTCAGCTCCGGCACCTCGAGCAGCGGGGCGCCGGGCCAGGCGAGCTCCGCCGTCTCCCTCGTTCGCGAGAAGGCGGTATGCGCGACGAGCTCGACGGGCCCGGCGGCCCGACCGAGGTGGCGCGCCTCCTCGCGGCCCGCAGCAGTGAGCCTCACCTCTACGGACGCGTCACCGTTGAGCCGCTCGAGCACGCTGAACTCGGATTGCGCGTGACGCGCCAGGACGAGCTCCCTCACAGGAGCACGCTGCGGTAGTCGAGCACGTGCTGCATCCCGACCGTGTCGTACAGCTTGATCGCCGCGTCGTTGTCGGCACGGACGAAGAGGCAGACACGGGGCACCTGGCCGAGCAGCAGCCGGATCAGGTCGCGCAGGCCACGGGTGCCGTTGCCGGCGCGACGCGCCGCCGGATCGGTCCAGACCTGCTGCAGCTGCACCGCCTCCGGGGTCCACGCGGACGCCTCGGCCTTGAAGAGGATGACCCCGTCCTCGGCCCACAGCCACGAGCGGCCGGTCTCGATCTGGGCGCGTGTCCGCCAGCGGAAGCCGCTGGCGTCGCGCGCCAGTGGGTCGATCCCGAGCTCGACCTCGTGTGCGCGCGCGCAGGCGGGGAGCAGGAGGTCGAGGTCGCCCAGCCGCGCCGGGCGCAGCCCGCTGTCCCCGGGCTCGGGTGAAGCCGAGATCGTGTAGACGGGCTGCCCGGGCCGGTCCTCCCGCGGCGTCGGCAGGCGGTGGCGCGCAGCCTCCCAGAGGTCGCTGACCGCACCCTGCTCGCCGATCAGCATCCGCGCGCCGGAACGCGCCGTGAGTTCGGCGAAGGCCCCGCAGCCCTGGCCCGACGGGACTACGTTCGCGCCTGTATGGCAGAGCGCCACCAGACGGCCATCCTGCTCGACACCCGCGAACCGGCCGAGGCCGCGGCGGGCAACATCCTCCAGGAAGACCCGCTCGACCGGGTCCTCCGCGCAGTAACCGAGGATCTGTTCGACGGGCGGGTCGACGATGTGCGCCACGAGGCGAATCCTCGCGTATAGGGTCTCGCGGATGCCGATTCACGTGCGAGCAGAGCAGGGCGAGTACGCCGAGGCGTGCCTCCTTCCAGGGGACCCCCTGCGCGCCAAGTACATCGCCGAGACCTATCTCGACGACGTCGTCCAGCGGAACTCCGAGCGCGGCCTGCTCGGCTACACGGGCTCGTGGGAGGGCAAGCCGGTCTCGGTCCAGGGCACCGGCATGGGTTGCCCGGGAGCGACGATCGTCTTCGAGGAGCTCGTCCAGATCGGCGTCAAGAAGCTCTTGCGGGTCGGCACCTGCGGCGGGCTGCAGCCGCACCACCAGCTGGGCGACTTGATCGTCGCGCTCTCCGCCGTCCCCGCCGACTCGACCGCCATGCACCTCGTCGGCAACGAGCCACACTGCCCCACCGCGAGCTGGGAGCTGATCCACGGAGCCGTGCACGCGGCGAAGGAGATGGGCCAGGAGATGCATGTCGGCCCCATCGTCTCGAGCGACCTCTTCTACAACCCGGACGACGGACAGTACGAGCGCTGGTCGAAGCGGGGCGTGCTCGCGGTCGAGATGGAGGCGTCGGCGCTGTTCACCGTCGCCGCACTGCACGGCGTCGAGTCGGGGTGCCTCCTCACGGTCAGCGACATCGTGGTCGAGGGCGAGTTCACGCGGATCAGCGATGACGATCTGCGCAGCGCCGTCGACCGGATGACGAAGATCGCGCTCGCTGTCGCCACCTCTGATCGCTAAGACCTTCTTTCTCGTCAACCCCGCTTCGGGGAACGGGGCCACGGGCAAGCGCTGGCCCGAGCTCGCGCACCGCGCTGCGCGCCTGGGCCTGACCGGCGAGACGCTGTTCTCCGAGCGGCCCGGCCACCTGATGGAGCTCGCGCGCCAGGCGGTCGAAAGCGGCGCGGAGCTCGTTGTCGCAGCCGGCGGCGACGGCACGCTGAACGAAGTCGTCAACGGCGTCGCAGGCACCGGCGTCGATCTCGCGACGATCCCGCTCGGTACCGGCATGGACTTCGTGCGGACGTACGGGATCCCGACGAAATTCGACGACGCGGTCCGCGTCGCGCTCGACGGCACG
>DATLDK010000081.1:0-2575 GCA_035525905.1 Gaiellaceae bacterium
GCAGCTGCTTGTCGTTCCAGGTCACTTCCTTGCCGTTCATGAACGGCTTCACCATCTGCAGCGCTTCCTCGAACTCGGCCACCTTCATCGGCTTGCGGCCGACGTAGCGCACCGACGAGTCCCCCCGCCCGACGCCCATGACCATCCGGCCGTTGGAGATGTCCTGGAGCGTCGCGTACGCGCTCGCGAGCACCGTCGGGTCGCGGATGGCCGGGTTCGTGACCATGTGCCCCAGCTTGATCTTCGACGTCTGGTCAGCCAGGAGCGCCATCACGGGCATGGACTCCTGCCAGAGCACGTGCGAGTCGTAGGTCCAGCCGTACTCGAAGCCCTGATCCTCCGCCATCTTCGTGAGCTCGATCAGGCGCTGGTAGGGCGGGTCGGGCAGGACGGTGACGCCGAAGCTGAGCAAGGAAACCCCCATCGTCGGGTGCAGGGAACAAGGCATTGTCTCGCGAATCCCGGCGCGTGACAACGTGGCCGTACTACCTGTTCGCGATCGCCGCCGGCGCCGTGTTGCCGATCCAGTTCGGGATCAACGCGCAGCTGGCAAGCTGGGTCGGGAGCCCGGTACGCGCGACCTTCGTCTCCTTCGCACTGGGGGCGCTCGTCCTGCTCGTCGCAATGCTCGTCTTCGCCCGCGACTGGCCGGGATCGGAACGACTCGGCGCGGCACCCTGGTGGGTCTGGGTCGGAGGATGCTTCGGCGCCTTCTACGTGCTCGGCAGTGTCGTCACGGCGCCCAAGCTCGGGGCTGCCGCGCTGTTCGCGTTCATCCTCGCGGGCCAGGCAGTGGCCTCGCTCGCGGTCGACCACTTCGGCTGGGTCGGCTTCGACGAGAACCCGGTCACGCCCGGCCGCCTGCTCGGCCTGGCGCTCGTCGCCGCCGGCGTAGCGGCCGTCCGGTTCCTCTAGCCCGCCGCCCAGGCGAGCGTCTTCGTCGCCAGGCGGTCGAGCGCCTGCACCGCGAGCTCGAGGTGCTCCGGCTTCGTGTCCTCGAGCTTCGTGTGCGAGAGGCCGCGCAGGCTCTGGACGAAGAGCATCACAGTCGGCACCCCTGCCCGCGATACCTCGGCGGCATCGTGCAGCGGGCCGCTCGGAAGCCTGTGCGAGGTCCCGGCGACCTCCCGGACGGCCTCGTCGGCGAAACCGATCAGCGTCTCGTCGAAGAGGATCGGCCGGATCTCCCAGATCCGCTCGTACTCGACCTCGATGTTCTCCTCCTGCGCGAAGCGCTCGCAGGCCTCGCGCACTTGCTCCCACATCGAGGCGAGCTTGCTCGCGTCGAGATGGCGCATGTCCAGCAGTTGCTCCGCGGTCTCGACGACCGACGTGACGATGCCCGGCTTGCAGACGACGCCGCCGCTCGTCAGCACGGCGCCGTCCCCGGTCCGCTTCGCGATCTCGCGCAACTCGAGCGCGAGCCTGGCGGCGCCGGCAAGGGCATCGCGCCGCTGGTCCATCGGCGTCGAACCGGCGTGTGCGGCCTGGCCTCGCCACGTGATCCGGTGGCGCTCCACACCGAACGTGCCAAGCACCGCCCCGAGCGGCAGGTTAAGCGACTCGAGCACGGGACCCTGCTCGATGTGGAGCTCGAGGTACGCGACCGCAGTCTCCAGCTGGGAGCGGGCCTCGAGCGCCCGGTCGAGCTCGACGCCGCACTCCCGCAAGGCGTCCGGCAAGGCGACTCCCTCGCGGTCCTCGAGCTCGCGCAGATCGTCCTGATCGGCCATCGAGCCCGCGGCGGCCGACGAGCCGAACAGCGACCGACCGAAGCGGGCCCCCTCCTCGTCCGCCCAGTTGACGAGCCGCACCGTCACCGGCGGCGTGCCTTCGGCCGCGATCCGCCGCAGCACCTCGACGGCGGCGACCACGTTCAGGCACCCGTCGAGCCAGCCGCCGTTCGGCACCGAGTCGATGTGGCCGCCGAGCAGCACTGCCCGGTCCGAGTCCCCACGTAGCGTCCACCACTGGTTTCCGGCCGGATCGACCTCGTACTCGAGCGGCAGCCCGTCGAGCTTGGAGCCGAGCCAATCCTTCGCCTGCGCCCACACCGGGGTCCAGGCGACGCGCTGCGCGCCGTTCTCGTCACCGGTCAGTTCACGTAGCTCGCGCAGCTCGGCGACGGTGCGGCGGGGGTCGAGCGCCATGGGCGGAGCCTACTGAGGCCGCCGCCCCCTTTTCAAAGGCGGTCGTGTCGTGTTACCAATCAATCGTGCAGGCTGAGGTGGTCGCTGATTCGGCGCTGCGCGCTCGAGAGAGCCGCGCGTGGCCTGCCCACCTGCTGAAGCGCCTCGGCGTGACGCTGATCGTGCTCGCCGCGCTTTGGGCCCTATGGGAGGCCTACCGCGCACTCTGGGTGGCGACCGGCTGGACGCGGCCCTTCACGGTGGACGACCTGACGATGCCGCCGATGACCGACATCGTCGGCCGTCTCTTCGAGCCCCTCGCCGACGGACAGCCCCTGCTGATCCGCAATCTGCTCGACAAGAGCGCCTTCACCATGCGCGAGGCGCTCGCCGGCTTCGCCTTGGGCGCGGTGATCGGCTTCACGATCGGCGTCGTGCTGCATCAC
>DATLDK010000086.1:0-16510 GCA_035525905.1 Gaiellaceae bacterium
AGAGTCACGCGGAGATCATGGGCCAGCTCGACCAGTACCTGACGACGAACGGGACCATCAACCCGACGACGGCGCTCGTGACGGGCTACGACTTCCTCTCGGACGGCGCCACCGCGATCTCCAACGGCCTGAAGCCGAAGGTCGCGGCGCCGCAGCAGTTGATCAACGAGGTGTGGACGAAGGACAACCTGCTCGCTGCCATGTTCCCGGCCACGAATGCGCCCACGATCGACTCGGTCAACGCACACTACGATCACCATCGCGCGCTGCCGGCCGATCAGAACGCGGCGGGCACCGAGACGAATCTCTTCACCACCGGTGATCTGGCCACCCGGAGCACCTCCGGGCGGCTCGTGATCACGATCGGCTGCCACTCCGGTACGCCGGTGTCGGACCTCCTCTATGCCGCCGGCTTCGCGGCCGACTGGGATCAGAGCTACTCGGCGAGAGGGGCCATCGGCTACGTCGCGCAGAGCACGTTCGGGCTCGGGGAGACCGCCGGTGTCGCCTACTCCGAGAAGCTGCACGCGCTGCTGGCGGAGCGGCTGAACGGCTCGCTGACGGTGGGCCAGGCGCTCGTCTTCGCCAAGCAGGAGTACTCGGCGATGCCGCTGACGGGTGGCTACGACGTCAAGGTGATCGACGGGTCCGGGCTCTACGGCCTGCCGATGTACAAGGTCGGCACGGCCGCAGTCCCGCCGCCGCCGACCCCCCTGCCGCTCGAGACCGACGCGGCGACCGGTCTCAAGGCTGCGACGTTCAACCTCTCGCCCTCGTTCAGCCAGGTCAACGTCCCGAGGGGTCGGTACTACACGAACGGCGGCAACGCGTCCTTCCAGAACAGGCGTCCGGTCGAGCCGTTCACGAAGCTCGACGTGACCCAGTCCGGCTTCGTCGCTCACGGCGCGCTGCTGACGGCGCTGACGTCCACCGACACCCCGAACGTCGATGCGGTCTTCAGCCGCGCGACCGAGGACCGGGCGGTGTTCTCACCCGAGCTCGTGGGTGACGCGACGTCACCGACCCGCCTGCAGTCGATCGCGACGTTCAGCACGCCGACAGGCCAGCAGCAGCGGCTCGTCATCTCCACCGGCCAGTTCCTGGCCGACGGGGTGCCGGACCCGCTCGGCGTCGGCAAGCAGCGTCTGTTCAACTCGCTGGGCGGAATCGTCCTCTACGCGCCCGACTCCGTGAAGGACTTCCGTGGGCCGACCTTCGGCCCAGTGCAGGCCTTCGCGGCCACGCCCACGACGGTCGGCTTCGCAGTCGACGTCGACGACAGCCAGGGCTTCGGGTCCGTGAAGCGCGTCCTCGTGCTCTACAAGGACAGCACGGGAACCTGGCGTTCGGTCGATCTGTCCCACCTGGCTACCTCGAAGCGCTGGAGCGGCGGCGGTCCCTTCTCCGGGACCGCGGCCGAATGGTTCATCCAGGCCGCCGATCAGAACGGCAACGTGACGGTGATCAGCAACAAAGCGAACATCGACCCCGTCACGTTGCCCAACCCGACCGGCGGCCTCTCGGCGATCGTGAGCGTCGTCAGCGGCACAGTCGTCGCCGGGTGGTACAAGGGCGACGCGAGAGTCGACATCAACGGTCCGTCAGGCGTCCAGATCACGTCCAGCCGCGACGGGGCACCCTTCGCCGCGAACTCTGCGGTCACCGTCTCGGGCACCGGCCTGCACACGGTCGAGTACCAGGGCTCGAACGGCGGTCACGGGACGACGATCGTCCCGATCGACACGACGGAGCCGACCATCGCAGTCAAGGCGGGCGTGGCCCAGACCGAGGTGGGTCAGGGGCTGGGCTCGGGCTTGTTCACCTGCGGCGACGCGGGTTCTGGAATCGAGTCGTGCACGGCCACGGGGATCGACACCTCGACTCCGACCCTGAACGGCACGACGCGCACGTTCACGGTCACCGCCAAGGACAGGGTCGGCCTGACGGCGACGGCCACGGGTACCTACCGTGTCATCTACGCCTTCCGGGGCTTCTTCCAGCCGGTCGACAACCTTCCGGTCCTCAACTCCGTGAACGGCGGTAGCGCCGTGCCGGTGAAGTTCAGCCTCGGCGGTGACCAGGGCCTGAACATCCTCGCAGTGGGTTACCCGAAGTCGGGAAAGGTCACCTGCGACGCGGGCGATCCGATCACGACCCTCGAGACGACCCTGACCGCCGGCAACAGCTCCCTGAGCTACAGCGCCGGCGAGGGCAAGTACAACTACGTCTGGAAGACGGACAAGGCGTGGGGCGGCACCTGCCGCCAGCTCAGCCTGCTCCTCGCAGACGGCACCGAGCACCACGCGAACTTCAAGTTCAAGTAGATCGCTACGACTGCCCCGCCGTCTCTGGCAGCCCAGGGGGACGGCGGGGTGGGCCTTTCAAAACGCAGGGCGGGCGAGAGACAACTCTCGCCCGCCCTGAACTGCTGAAGACGCCGGTTACTGCTGTTGCTGCTGCTGGTCCTGCTGATCCTGGCGCTGCTGGCCCTGCTGCTGGCCCTGCTGCTCCTGCTGATCCTGCTGGCGCTGCTGCTGCTGGCCACCGCCAGAGCCGCCGGAGACCTGGTCGGCCTGATCCTGGTCGACGTCGAGGTCCCGGATCTGGTCCTGATCCTGCTGCTGCTGATCCATCTCGTGCCCCTTCCGTTGTCGTGGGCGGGACGAACTAGTGATCTTCTGCCCACAAATTCGGGAAGTCAAGCGCGGGAGCCCCGCGGTCCTGCCGCTCGACTACGCTCCAGGGGATGGTCGCGCGACGCGGAACAGCGTGAGCTCCCGCCTCGGTGCACTGGCCGGGCGGGCCCTCTTCACCGTGGCCGACCGAACCTACGCCTGGGACGACGTGCTGCTCGGCGCCGAGCTCAGAGGAGAGCTGGGCTCGCTCGAGCGGCAGACGCGCCAGGGTCTCGCCTCCGTGAAGCGCCTCGAAGCGGAGGAAGCCGAGGCGCCCAGCGAGGCGATCCGCGCGGCGGCGACGGTCTTCCGCTACGACCGCAACCTTCTCGCTGCTGAGGAGCTCGAGAGCTGGCTGGACGACCGCGGGCTCACCGTCTCCGACTGGAACGCCTATCTCCGTCGCCAGGTGCTGAGGGAGCGGTGGGAGGACGAGCTCGAGCGGATCGAGGCGGACTTCGCCGTCGGAAACGACGAGGTCGAGGCGGCCTTGCCGGCGGAGGCGATCTGCACCGGCTTTCTCCGGCAGGCCGCCGAGCGGCTGGCGGAGGACGCGGCGCTTGCGGAGGCGGACGGCGCCGGGGGCGACGCCGTCGATCACCCCACGATCGCAGCACTCTCACTGACCGCAGACGCCGTCCGCGCCCGTGTCCCGGGCGCTGCGGAGATCAAGCGTGAGGTCACGGCGCACGCACTCGACTGGCTCCGAATCGAAGCCGACACGCTCGAGCTCGCGGACGCCGAAGCCGCGCGGGAAGCCGCGCTTTGCGTACGGGTGGACGGCCGTCCTCTCATCGATGTCGCCGACGACTGTGGGGTGGCGGCGGAGGCGGCCACGCTCTATCTCGGGGACGCTGACCCGGAGCTCCAGGCGGCGCTTGCGAGCGCAGCGCCGGGGGAGCTCGTCGGCCCGGTGGCGCGCGGCACGGGGCACCTGCTGCTGCAGGTACGGGCCAAGGCCGAGCCGAGCGCTGACGATCCCGAAGTCGCTCGCCGGGCGGCAGCCGTTCTCGCAGCCCGCAGAATCGAGCGCGAATTGCGCGACCGGGTGGTGTGGCATGAGCGTCCCTGAAGCCGCCGACGCCAGGGAGATCGTCGCGGAGCTCGCTGCGTTCGCGATCTTGCCGGAGGAGGTCCGCACGCTCGTCGCGGAGAGCTTCGAGGCGGTCTCCTTCCCCTTTGGGGGAGTCATCGTCCGGGAGGGCGACGACGCGGATGCCTTCTTCGTGCTCGCGGCCGGCTCGGCGCGCGTGGTCAAGCTCGGAGAGCACGGCGACGAGGTGCCGCTCAACGTGCTTCGCCGGGGCGACAGCTTCGGCGAAATGGCTCTGCTTGGCGACACACTTCGGAGTGCGACGGTGCGCGCCAGCAGCCCGGTGCAGGCACTGCGTCTGGGCAAGTCCGTCTTCACCGCCCTGACCCGCTCGCACCCTCAGGTCCGGGACGCCTTTCAGGCGATCGCAACCGGAAGATCCCTGTGGAACTTCTTCCGCGTCCACTCCGGCTTCGCGGAGCTCTCGAACGAGGCGCTCGCCCTCCTCGTCTCGGAGCTCGAGCGAGTCGACGTCTCGGCCGGGGAGATCATCGTCCGCGAAGGCGACCCCCCAGGCTCGATGTATGTGATCGAGCAGGGCCGCGTGCGCGTGTACAAGGAGGCGGGCACCGAGAAAAGCGACCTCGGCTTCCTCCGCACCGGCGATTTCTTCGGGGAGCTCTCGCTCTTTCGCAACGAGCCGCGTGCCGCCACGGCTCAGGCTGTGTCGGACGCCACCCTGCTGTGCTTTCCCCCCACGCTCTTCCGCCGGCTCGTCGACGAGCATCCCGACTTCCGACTGCGGCTCGAGCAACGCATCCAGCAGTACGACTTCCGCCGGGTCGCCAACGTCCCGCTCGACTTCGCCGACGAGATCCTGCCCGCCGAGGCGACCCTCCAACAGGTCTCTCCGGAGCAAGTCGAGCTCGAACCCGAGCTCGACTTGGACGCCATGGAGGACACGCAGCCGTCCGAGCGGCAGCGGACGATCCGCACGTTCCCGCACGTCCATCAGCTCGACGAGATGGACTGCGGGGCCGCGTGCCTCGCGATGATCTGCCGCCACTTCGGGCGCGCTGTCGGCATCTCCTACATTCGCGAAGCGGTGCACACCTCCACCGACGGCACCACGCTCGCCGGCATCACGCGCGGCGCCGAGCAGCTGGGTCTATCGGCGCGCTCGGTCCGCGCCTCGAAGAACCGCCTCGACGAGCTGCCCCTCCCCGCGGTGGCCCACTGGGATGGAAACCACTGGGTCGTGATCTACCGCATCGACGACAAGCACGTGCGTGTGGCCGACCCCGCGCGCGGGCTGCGTCGCGTTCCCCGCGAGGAGTTCCTCGAACATTGGAGCGGCTACACGTCCGTCGTCGGGTACACCGAGCGCCTGGCCGACGCGCCAGAGGCACGGAGGAGTTTGGCCTGGGTCAAGCCCTTCCTACGCCCTCATCTGCGGCTGGTGCTGCTCGCAGTCGGCCTCGCCGTCCTCGCGGCGGCGCTCGAGCTCGTACTCCCGATCCTCACGCAGGTCGTCGTCGACCGCGTCCTTCCAGGCGGCGACCTCGGGCTGCTGTGGACGCTGATGGCTGCGATCGTGGCGGTCCTCCTCGCGATCACGGGCGCAACGCTCGTCCAGGGCTACCTGCTCAGCAAGGTTGCAGTGCGCTTCGACGTGTCCACGCTCGATTTTCTCACCGGGCGGCTGCTCGACTTACCGATGAGCTACTTCAGCACGCGGCGCACCGGCGACATCGAACGCCGGCTACTCGGGGCCAGACAGGTGCGCGCCTTCTTCATCCAGAGCGGAGTCCAGGCGCTGACCTCGGCGACACAACTCCTGGCCGCCCTCGGCTTGATGCTCTTCTACAGCTGGACGCTCGCCCTCGTCTACCTGGCGACCGTTCCGGCGTATGTCGGCCTGATGCGCTTCTCGGCCAAGCGGTTGCGACCGATGTACGACAACCTCGAGGAGGCCTACGGCAAGTACTCCTCCGGCCAAATCGACGCGATCCGAGGCATCGAGACGGTCAAGGCCCTCGCCGCGGAGGCGGCGCTCCGACGGCTGATGCTGAACCGCTTCCAGGCCCTCGCCGACCGCGTCTTCCGGACGGAGTTCCTCGTGCTCGCCTACCAGGGCTCGCTGCAGCTGATCGGCTTCGCGACGTTCGGCCTCTTCCTGCTCGTCGGGTCGATCCAGGTCGTCCACGGGACTCTGTCCCTCGGCGAGTTCGTGGCCTTCAACGCACTCGTCGCCCTCGCGGCGGGCCCGACGCTGACGTTGCTCTCGCTCTGGGACCAGGCCCAGCTCGCGCGCGTGCTCGTGGACCGGCTCGACGACGTGCTGGCACCGGAGCCCGAGCAGGGCGCGGATCGCGATCGACTGCGCGCCGTCTCCACCCTCGAGGGCCGGGTCGAGCTGCACGGCGTGGGCTTCCGCTACGGCGGCCCGGAAGCGCCCGCCATCCTCGAGGGCGTGACGTTGACCGTGGAGCCGGGAGAGACCGTGGCGATCGTCGGGCGCAGCGGCTCCGGGAAAACGACTTTGATCAAGCTCCTGGCAGGGCTGCTGGAGCCCACGGAAGGAGAGGTCCTTTTCGACGGCTTCGAGCTGAGAACGCTCGACTACCGGACCCTTCGGCGCAAGATCGGCTTCGTCCTCCAGGAGAGCTATCTGTTCGACGAGACGATCGCGGGCAACATCGCCTTCGGCGAACCGACGCTCGATCCGGAAAGGATCGCGTGGGCTGCGAAGGCGGCCAACGCGCACGAGTTCATCGAGCGCCTCCCGCTCGGCTTCGACACGCGCATCGGCGAGTCCGGACTGCGGCTCTCCGGCGGCCAGCAACAGCGGATCGCGATCGCGCGCGCCCTCTACCACCGCCCACCAATACTGCTCTTCGACGAGGCGACCAGCGCGCTCGACACCGAGTCCGAGCGCGCCGTCAAGGAAAGCCTCGACGAGCTGCTCGTCGGCCGCACGTCCTTCGTGATCGCGCATCGCCTCAGCACCGTGCGCGACGCGCACCGCATCATCGTGCTCGAGCGCGGTCGCCTCGTCGAGTCGGGCACGCACGACCAGCTGATGGCGCGACAGGGCCTCTACTTCTACCTCGCGAGCCAACAGCTGGAGCTCTGACCGTTATACGCTTCTGTGGTCCATCCATCACGGAGGAGGAGAACGGTGAGCGACCAGAAGCGCGATCAGCAGGACGACCAGCAGGCCCAGCAGGATGCCAACGAGGATCTGCAGCTGAAGGACGAGGACGCGGACCAGGTGCGCGGCGGCCTGATCCAAAAACAATCGTCCGACCTGAGCATCAAGAAGTAGGGCTCGCTTCCTGAGCCGCAACCAGGGGCTCGCGAGGCTCCGCGAACGCCTGGAGCAGGTCGGCTACACCGAGGTCGGCGTCGAGCGGCTCGTCCGCGACGATCGCGGCCTCACCTTCGACGAGGGGCTCGCGGCGCTTCGGCTGAGGCCGGAGGCCGAGGAGCCCCTCGCCGTGCTCGTCCGCCTCTTCGTCGGCCGAGAGACCCTGGCGGCAGCCACAGTGGCCCATGCGCTGGGGCCGGTCGACTCGCGGGAGCTCGCGGCCGCAGGGCTCGTCACCTCTCGCGGCGGAACTGTGCAAGCCCGGCTTGGACTGGAACCGTTCGCGGGGTTGATCGTCGCATCGGACCGGTCAGAGCGGCGGCCCCGTGTCGACCACGTCCTCCGGATCGCGGCGTCGACGCGGACGGTCGCGGCGTTGACAGTCCGCCGACGAGTGGAGGCCGCGCTGGATGTCGGAAGCGGGTCCGGCGTCCAGGCCTTCCTGGCGGCGCGTCACAGCAAGCGAGTCCTGGGAGTGGATGTGAACCCGCGCGCGCTCAGGCTCGCCCGGCTCAATGCCGCGCTAAACAGCATCGAGAACGTCGAATGGCGCCAGGGCGACCTGTACGAGCCGGTCTGCGGTGAACGGTTCGGTCTCGTAGCTGCGAACCCACCGTTCCCGGTTTCGTCCGCACAAGAGCTCACCTACCGCGACGGCGGGCTCGGCGGCGACGAACTCTCGCGCGCGGCGGTTACGGGAGCTGCACGACATCTCGACGAGGGCGGGTTCGCGACGATCCTCTGCAGCTGGGTCAACGAGCCTGGCGCGGAGCGGTCGGCGGCACCGCGGCGGTGGCTCGCGGACTCGGGCTGCGACGTGTTGGTGCTCGAGCTGGCCAGCGACGGCGCGGTGACGTATGCCATGCGGTGGAACAGCGTTCCCGGTCGAAGCCCGGCAGCCGTGGCGGAGGCCGCGGAGCAGTGGCTCGCCGACTACCGAGCCCGCGGGATCGAGGAGATCTCGAGCGGCGCAATCATTCTCCGCAAGCGCAGCGGGAAGAACTGGACCCGGTTCGACGAGCTCGCGGTCGCTCCCCGCGGCGACGCAGGGACCCACGTGGAGCGAATCTTCGCCGCCCAGGACTATCTCGAGTCTCTCGGCAACGAGAGTGAACTGCTCGACGCCGCTCTCGCACTCGCGCCCCGCGTGCTCGTCGTCGAGCGCCGGCTGGCGGGGGGCGAGCTCGAGCGGGCGAGGCTGACGGTCGACGAGGGGATCCCGCTGCCCGGACGCGTGCCCCGGTCGGTCGCCCCCGTTCTCGCCGCCCTCGACGGACGGCGACCGCTCGCCGACCTCATCTCCCCGGCAACGCGAGCCGAAGCACTGCCGGCGCTGCGCGAGCTGTTGGCCCGCGGACTGCTCGTTGCCGTCCCTTGATGCGCAAACTCTCAGCGGGCGGCGATGCGCCGGAGTGCGATCCCCGTCAGGATCTCACGCACGATCCGCTCGGCGACGAGGGCGGTGATATCAGCCGAGCCGATCGCCGTCGGGATTACTTCGACCACGTCGGCGCCGACGAGCTCCAGGCGCTCCGCTACGAGGCGTACGGCCTTGAGCAGGTCGACGCTCGTCATGCCGCCCGGCTCCGGCGTACCGGTGCCGGGAGCGTAGGCGGGATCGAGGACGTCCACGTCGACCGTAAGGAAGACCGGGCCTGGACCGACCGCCTGAATCGCACGCTCGATCACCGCATCGATGCCCTGATCGCGAACCTCGTGCATGAAGATCGCCGTGATGCCCTGCTCTGCCTGCCAGGTGAACTCTCGCTCGCCCGGCCAGTAGCCCCGCAGCCCGATCTGGACGTACCGCTTGGGGTCGACCGCACCGCTGCGAACGAGCCGGTACATCGGTGTCCCGTGCGACACCTCGACGCCGAACACCTCGGTGCCGGTATCGGTGTGCGTGTCGAAATGGACGAGGCCGACAGCCCCATGACGGGCGGCGCACGCTGCGATGTCCGGCTCGGCGATCGAGTGGTCGCCGCCGAGGACGATCGGGAGCAAGCCCGCGTCGAGCACCTCCCCGACGGTCTGCTGGATCGCTGCAGCGGAGCGCGCCGGATCGGCAGGCAGCACGGGGGCGTCCCCATAGTCGACGACGCGCAGCTCTGCGAACGCGTCGACCTTGGCCTCGAGATGCGGCCCAGGCGGGCAGCTGGCAGCCCGAATGGCGCGCGGCCCGAAGCGAGCCCCCGGCCGATCTGAGACCAGATCGTCCGTCGGAGCGCCGACGATCGCGACGTCGAAGCCCGCCAGTAGCTCCGGACTCTGCGTGTACGGCGCGCTGCCGAAGCTCAGCGGCCCGGCGAAATCGGGCTTCTCGCCGTACTGGCGCCAGCGCTGGAGTGGGTCGATCACGAGACGATCTTCGCTTCCTCGAGCCGTCTCTGCACGAGGTCCTCGAGCGCCTTCTCGGTCGTACAGCGGCCCGTGACCACCGTGACGAACGATTCCTTGTCGAGCATGTCGAGGGTGCAGTCCGAGCGCGCCGTCACGGTCGCCATCCGCGGCGCGTTGCGGATCAGCGCGATCTCGCCGAAGCAGTCTCCCCTGCCGAGGGTTTTGACATGGGCGCCGCCGACTGTCACCTCGACCTCGCCGTCGGCGACGACGTAGAAGCGATCTCCGGAATCCCCCTCGCGGATCACCGTCGTCCCATCGGGCACTGCGAGCGGCTCGAGCGCTCGCGCGAGCGATTCCAGCTCGGGCGCCGCCAGCGGCGCGAAGAACGGCAGCGACCGCAGTCGCGCCATCTCGACGATCGGCAAGATCGCCTGGTCGGCGGCGAGGAGACTGCGGAGCACCAGGAGCATCGAGACCGGCAGGAGTACCGCGAGACACACAAATGCGCCTCCTCCGCCCGCCAGGGCGACGAAGACGGGGGCGAGCACGGAGCCAAGCGCGAGCCCTGCCATGGACACGCTTTCCAGCAGGCCGAAGACGCGTCCAAGGGCCTCCGGGGGAGCGAGGCGCTGGAGGAGGGTCCGTCCCGCCACGTCGAGGACGGTCCGCCCTGCGCCGGCCATTGCGAGCAGGCCGAGCGCGGCTGCCGTGGAGGAGACCGCGCCGACGGCGCCAAGGGCGAGCGCCCAGAGGACGAGACCGGCGGCCAGGGGCAGCGCCAGCCTGCGTCGTCCCACGAGCGCGACGGTGGCCACGACGCCGAGCACGCCTCCCGCGCCGAACGCTGCATTGAGATAGCCGGCGGCGTCCCCGCCGTGCCCCAGCACCGCGACCGCAAGCACGACGTAGAGGACGTCGAGGGCGCCGATCGCCATCGACTCGAGCCCCAGCAGCCACACGAGCGCGCGCGGGCCGGGCTCGCGAACGACGACGCGGAGGCCGACGAGCGTCTCGGCGACCACCGAGCCGCTGGCTCCGGCGGGGGCCGGCCCCGAGATCGGCGCGACGAGGAGCGCGGCCACGAGGGCGACGACCGCCATGACGCTGAAGACGACACCGGCTCCGGACACGCCGAGCAGAATCCCGGCGAGCGCGGGGGCGGCGAGCAGGCTGATGCTCTCGATCCATCCGGCGACGACGTTTGCTGCGGTGAGCTCCTCGGGCGACCGGGCGAGCGAGGGCATCAGGACCGCCTGGGCGGGACGCGTCACCGTCACGGCCGTCGCGGCCAGCGCAGCGCAGCCGTAGGCAGCAAGTGCCGGCCCGTCGGCCAGCAGTACCGACGCCGTCGCCGCCATCCCCACCGCCTGCGCGACGTAGCCGAGCGCGAGGACTCTTCCCGGGCTCCTCCGGTCTCCCAGGGAAGCGGCGACGGGTGCGAACAGGGCGGCCGGGACGAGCTGGGCCAGCGCCACGAGCCCCGCCGTCGTCGCTCCGCCCCGGTCGTAGGCGTAGACGAGCATCGCGATCCACACGCCCCACTCGGCGGCGTTGAAGCAGGCGAACGCGAGTTGAACGCGCCGCAGCTCTGGATTGCGAAAGACACCCCCGAGCACGCGCGGAAGCTGGCGGGCGTAGCTCATCCCAGCTCGCGGAGGCGGTCGTGCGCCCGACGCCTGATCTCGCGCTCGAGCCGCGGGAACGCATCCAGCAGGAGCGCGAGCTGGTCCGGCGGGAGCACGCGCAGCTCGACGTCGTGCCGCGCGATCACGGTAGCGATCCTCGACCTGGCGAAACCCGCGCCCCACTCGAGTGCCGCGATCTCGCCGAAGAACTCGCCTGCGCGGAGTGTTGCGACAACCTCGCCGTCGATGAGGACGTCGACGGCGCCGTGCACGACGACGAAGAAGTCCCGGCCCGTGTCCCACTGGGCGACGACGGTATCGCCGGCGGCAGCACTCCGCGGCGACGAGAGCTCCTCGAGCAGTTCGGCCTCGGCGGGCTCGAGCCGCCCGAAGACGGGCAACGACTCACCGACGTCCGCGTGCGGGTCGTACCCGGCGGGGGCGGGCACGGGCTCAGCGGACTCCAGGAACGCAAGCACCCGCTCCACGTCCTCGGCGCCACTCGTGTGGTTGAGGATGCAGAGTCGCAAGGCCGGGCGTCCGTGCACCCGCGTGGACGAGATGAAGCCGATGCCACTCTGCTCGAGCGCCGCGACGAGCCCATCCGTGAGCCACTCGTCGTCTTCGTCGGGCTGCGGCAGGCGGCGGAAGCAGACCACGCCGAGTGACGGCGGCGCGGCCAACTCGAGCCGCTCGCTCGCCTCGATCCGATCACGTGCGAGGTCGGCAAGGTCGAGGCAGCGGTCGATCGAGCTCCGGAATGCCTCGAGCCCGAACATGCGCAAGGAGAGCCACAGCTTGAAGGCGCGTGTCGTTCTGGTCAGCTGGAGGCCGAGATCGGCGAAGTTGACTTCGCGGATGGCGGCGTCGGCGTCGCGCAGGTAGTCGGAGCTGATCTCGAACGCGTGCCTGAGCGCGCGGCCGTCCCTGACGAGCAGGCAGCCGCATTCGTAGGGCTGGTAGAGCCACTTGTGCGGGTCGAGGGTGATCGAGTCGGCGAGCTCGATGCCCTGGAGGGCCGCGCGTCCGCGTTCGCTCAGGACGGCGAATCCTCCATAGGCGGCGTCGACGTGTAGCCACGCGCCTCGTGCGCGGCAGATTGCCGCGATCTCCGGCAGCGGGTCGATCGCGCCTGCGCTCGTCGCCCCTGCGTTCGCCACGACCACGAAGGGACGGCGGCCGGCGGCCTCGTCGACGGCCATTGCCGCTTCCAGCGTTGCGGGCTTGAGACGCAGGTCCTGGCCAACGGGCAGCACCCGAACCTGGTCCGGGCGGAACCCCAGCGTTCTCGCGCCGCGCGCGATCGAGGAGTGCGTCTGGTCGGACGCGTACACGACGAGGTCGTCGCGCATCGAGCCGACCAGGGTCTCGCGCGCGCACGAGAGCGCGGTCAGGTTCGCGGCCGAGCCGCCCGTCACTAGCGACCCGGCCGCCTCCTCCGGATACCCGACCCACTCCTTGAACCAGCCCAGCACCTCGGTCTCGAGCTGGCTCGGCCCTGCCGACTCCATCCAGGAGCCCGCGTAGACGTTGCAGGCGCTAGCGACGAAGTCGCCGAGTGCTCCCGGCCACGTACCCGCGGCCGGGACGAAGGCGAAGTACCGGGGGTGGCTGGTGCGGCTGGAGAACGGGAGGACGTCCGCGAAGATGGTCTGCAGCAGCCCCTCGAACGGCTCGCCGGCCTCCGTGGGCGCACCGGTGAGCCTCCCGATGACCTCCTCGGGACTAGCCCTGCGGAGCGGGGGCTGCGACTCGTCGGCGATCCAGTCGATCAGCGCATCGACCGTGCGGTAGCCGAGCTCGCGCATGCGCTCGGGGTCGATCTCGAGCCTGCTCCTCTCCGACGGCACAGCAGCGAGCCTAACGAGCCGCGTTGGCGGTCAGCGGCTCCGAGTGGCGCGGCGCGCGAGGCGATCGAGGCGGGAGCCGCGGAAGCGCGCCGCGAGCCGCTCTGCGTAGAGCGTCTGGAGCACGATCGAGACCGAGAGCCAGAATACGCCGCCCGCGATGCCGGCGAGGACGTCGGAGAGGTAGTGGACGCCGAGATAGATGCGGCTGAAGCCGATCAGCGCCAGGAGCAGAGCCGTTCCGACGCCCACGAGGACGCGGCCGTGTGTGGTTCGAACATGGCTCCACGCGAGGTAGGCCAGCGCCCCGTATGCGGCCGTCGAGATCATCGCGTGCCCGCTCGGGAACGAGTAGGTGTCGAGATGGACGAACGCAACCTCGGGCCGCGCGCGGTGGAAGGAGAGCTTCAGGATCAGGTTGAGCAGCTCCGCCCCCCCAAGCACGACGGGCAGGAGCGCCGCATCCACGACGCGTCCGCGCCGGTAGAGCGCGAGGCAAACCACGGCCGCGATCGCAAGCCCGACCGCAGGGCTGCCGAAGAAGGTGACGACACGGAAGAAGTCGACTCCCGGCGTGGTCCTTTCCCCGGCCAGCCAGCGCGAGAAGGTCACGTCCCAGCGGGCCAGGGGATCGTTCGTGAGGTAGTCCTCGGTGACGCGGGCGAAGGCGAACGCGGCGGCGACCGCAGCCAGCGCGCCGAGGGCAAGGCGCCGTCGCCTCTGGTCGTGCCACACGGCCGCGACGAACGCGGTCGTCCTCTGCGCGGCCCGACCTGCACGACCGTCTTCCATTCCCTGTGCGTGTCCAGAGCGCGCCATCGGTACTCACGCTACCCGCGGACGCTCTCCCTGGATCCAGTGACGCGACAAAGGTTTTCACGCGTTCGACCCGATAGGGAGCGTGCCTCGACAACTGTGAAGGGGCGGCTGGAGGCCGGGGAGCCGCTGCCCCGGTAATTGAGGTAACCGCAAATGAAAAAGCGCATGGCCGTCTGGGTCGTGGTGCTGCCGCTACTCGCCGTCTTCTCGATGAGCCTCGTCGGGACGGCGCTCGCGTCGCAAGCGACCGTACAAGGGAAGGCGGGGGCATTGGTTCCTCCGCACCCGGATCAAGGGAAGCTCGTCCTGCTCGAGACGGGCGGGAGCTTCTCGTTGTTCAAGGAGTACTTCGGGCTCAAGCCGAGCTCCAGCGTCTGCTGGGTCTCAGCACGGACGCTCGCCTCGCTCCAAGCGCGTTATGCCACGTCGGTCTCCACCGTCGACCTCGGCGCGCGTGGCTCGTTTCGGCTCGTCACCGTCCAGGATGCGGACACGGGACACGTCCGGCAGGTCATCGGTCAGAACCCGTGCGCGCTGGTGCAGAGCCACCGGACCTTCTTCCTGCCCCTGGATGGCCACACGAGTTGATGCGGGCGCTCTACTTCGGCCTGATCGCGATCACGGTCGGCAGCACGGCCCTCTACCTGTCGAGGTACTTCTTCGACATCGGGCTCTGGGACGACTTTGTCACGGGTTACACACTCGTTCTCGTCGCGTACACCTGCTACCTGTTCGCGCTCCTCTTCGTCCACGACCTTCGCCCCCGGCGGTACCCGAGGTACGCCGGGGGCAAGATCGCTGTGCTCATCCCCGTGTTCAACGAGGAGCCGGAGCTCGTGGAACGGTCGATCCGCGCGGTGGTCGAGGCGGAGGGAGAGAAACAGGTGATTGTCGTGGACGACGGCTCCACAAACGGAGTTCAATCGCATCTGCGGACGCTCGCCGAAGAGCTCGGCTTCCGGCTGCACGAGGTCCCCGAGAACGCCGGTAAGCGCGAGGCCCTCTTCCACGCGACGAAGTGGCTGCTCGACGACGACGCCGAGTACGTCGTCACGATCGACAGCGACACGGTCCTCGACCCCGCCGCGCTCGTTCGAGTCGTCGAGCCGCTGCTCTGCCCCGAGATCGGGGCGTCAACCGGCGATGTGCAGCTCCTGAACGAGCGTCAGAACCTCCTGACCCGCATGATCGGCACCTACTACTGGATCGGGCTGAACATCTACAAGCAGGCGCAGTCGGTGATCCGCTCGGTCGTCTGCTGCTCGGGCTGCCTCGCCGCCTATCGAGCGTCCGTGCTGCGGGCGATCATCGACGACTTCGCCGAACAGACGTTTCTCGGCGAGAAGTGCACGCATTCCGAGGACCGGCACCTGACAAACCTCGTGCTCAAGGCGGGCTACGACGTGGTCTACGTGCCGGAAGCCGTGTCCTGGACCGAGACGCCGGCAACCGTGCGGGACTTCGTCCGGCAACAGCGGCGATGGAAGCGCGGCTACGTGCGCGAGTCGCTCTTCACGCTGACGTACGCCTGGAAGGTGAAGCCGCTGCTGTGGCTGCAGATCTTCTTCTGGGACCTCAGCGCGCCGTTCCTGTCCCTCGGCCTGCGTCTGGGGATCGTCGCGATGGCGTTCCAGCGCCCGCATCTGCTGCTGACCGTCGTGCTGCCGAGCTGGATCGCGCTCCTGTTCATCCGGTACATCTTCGTGCCGCTGCGCGCGACCAGAAAGCTGCCGGGGTTGCTGCTCTACATGTTCTTCTACGAGCTGTGCCTCTACTGGCTCAATCTGTGGGCGCTCTTCACAGTCAAGAACAAGTCCTGGGTGACGCGTGTGCAGCCGGTCACGGCAGAGTCGAGCACGGTCTTCTAGCCTCACCCCATGAGCCGCAGGCGTCGACGCGTACACGTCACCGGTCCGGTGCCGAAGCGAGTCGCGGACGCGCTGGAGCAGGACTTCGAGCTCGTCTCGGAACCGGCGGCAGCCGAGGGAATCCTCGCGCTGATCACGACGACGGTGGACGATGCGTATCTCGAGCAAGCCGGGCCACAGCTCGAGGTGGTGGCGAACTACGGCGTCGGCGTCAACAACGTCGAGCTGGATGCGGCTCGGCGCCGGGGCATCCTGATCGCGAATACACCCGACGTCTTGACGAAGACGACGGCTGAGCTCGCGCTCGCCGTCACGCTCGCCCTCTTGCGCCGCGTCGTTGAGGGGGACCGCTTCATCAGAGCGCGGTCCACCTGGTCGTTCTCGCTCGAGTTCATGCTCGGATCGAGCCTCGACGGCAAGATGTTCGGCGTCGTCGGTCCGGGACGGATCGGCCGCGAGACGGCCCGCCTGGCCGAGGCATTCGGCGCCCAGGCGATCTTCGCCGGCCGCGACGACGCGCTCCACGACCTGCTGGCGGCAGCCGACGTCGTCAGCCTCCACTGCCCGTTGACCCCCGACACTCGCCATCTCATCGACGAGCGTGCCCTGGCCACGATGAAGCGCTCCGCCGTGCTCGTCAACACCGCGCGCGGAGCGATCGTCGACGAGCGCGCGCTCGTCCAGGCGCTTGCCACTGGGGTCATAGCGGGAGCGGCGCTCGACGTCTATGAGTTCGAGCCCCGGGTGAGCGAGGAGCTGCTGTCGCTTGATCAGGTCGTGCTGACGCCGCACATGGGAAGCGGCACCCGGGCGACCCGAGAGGCCATGGGGATGCTCGCCGTCGAGGCGCTCCGGAGCGTGCTGCTCTTCGGCACGACCCCGCCGAACACGGTCGCCTGATCAGCGGACGTTCAGCTCTCCCCCGTCCCG
>DATLDK010000089.1:0-6914 GCA_035525905.1 Gaiellaceae bacterium
CTCCCACGACGGCGCCCCAGAGGCTCGTGATCCCCCCGACGACGAGCATCGCGAGCGTGAGAAAGGTCAGCTCCAGGTACACCTGCTCGGTCGTGATCGAGCCGAGCATGTGCACGAGGAGGCCGCCGGCGAAGCCGCACAACGCCCCGGACAGGGTGAACGCCCAGAGCCGCTGCCGGTGGACGCTGATCCCGACCGCCTGCGCCGCCGCCGGATCCTCCCGCGTTGCGCGGGCCTTCCGCCCGAGCGGGCACCGCTGATAGACGTAGGCGACGAGGACGACGATGAGCGCACCGAGAGTGGCCTGCAGCGTGCCGCGCTCGGGGACGAGCGAGAGCGTCGTTGCCCCTGGGCCGATCTTCGTCCACTCTCGCAGCAGGTTGTGCGTGATCTCGAGCACTGCGAACGTGGCGATCCCGGCCGCGAGGCCCGAGAGCCGCATCAGCGGCAGCCCGACGAGGAACGCGAAGACTCCCCCCACCGCGGCGGCGAGCACGAGCGACGGCGCGTTGCCGATCGTGTGATCGCGCAGGAGGGGGAAGAGGTCGGGCAGGATCCCGGTCTTCGACTCGAGCGGCACGGTCATCACACCCGACGCGAATGCCCCAAGGGCGACGAAGCTGATCTGGCCGAACGAGAGGACGCCCGAGTTGCCGACGAAGACGTAGATCGCGACCACCACCGCGACGGAAACGAGCGCGTTCAGGAAGTGGATCTCGTTCGAGCGGGAGACGAACGAGGCGGCAGCTCCGACGACGGAGATCAGGAGTAGCGGCCCCGCGAGGGAGACCCAGCTGTCGAGACGCCTGCTCACACCCGCTCGACCACCGCTGTGCCACCGCGTGCGAACAGGCCGCCCGGCCGCAGGAGCAGGACGAGGATGACGAGCGCGAACAGCGCCGAGGGCAGGAAGACCGTCTTGTCGGTCGGGAGCGCGCCGTTGATGACGCCGCTCGCAAACCCGATCGCAAAGCCGCCGAGCGTTGCCGTCCAGAGCCGGTCAATCCCGCCGACGACGACCCCGACCAGCACGATGATCGTCTCCTTGAGCGCGAATTGCGGCTCGACGAACGGAGACTGGACGGTCAGGATCACCGCCACGGCAGCCGCGACCACCCCGGAGAGCAGGACGGCGGCGCCGATCACGGTGTCGGCGCGCACTCCGAGCAGGCGTGCGGTGCGGAAGTCCGTGGAGGCGGCACGCATGTGCAGCCCGATCCGCGTCCGCCCCAGCAGCAACGCGAGCAGGCCCAGGGTCGCGGCCGCGACGACGACCGCGAGGATCGTCACCTTGCGCACGTCGACACCGCCGATCGAGACGGCCTGGTTCAGGGACGCCAGCGAGACCGCGGGCTCGCCCAGCGTGCCGTCGCGGATGTCGAGGACGAGCGCCACGTTCTGCAGCAGGAACGCGAGGGCGAAGGTGGTCACGAGCATCACTGCGGGCGAGGCGGTGCGCAGCGGCCGGAAGACGGCGACCTCCAGCAGCAGCGAGAGCGCGATCACGACCGCGAAGCAGGCGATGATGCCGGCAGCACGGGGCCAGTCCGACGTGAACGCAAGCGTGTAGGCGCCGGCCATGATCAACTGCCCGTAGGCGAAGTTGACGAGCCTGAGCACGCCGAACACGAGCCCGATCCCGACCGCCATCAACGCGTACACGGCTCCCAGGCCGACGGCGTCGACGAGCGTCTGCACATCGAGGGCCGCGACGATCACGCCAGATACGCCTGGATCATCTGCTCCGTATCGCCCGCGTCCGCAGGGCTCAGGGTCATGCGCACCTCGCCGTTGGCGAGCACGAGGGTGCGGTCGGCCAGCGCGACGGTGCGCTGAGCGCGCTGCTCGACGAGCAGGATCGTGACTCCGCGGTCGCGGATCGCCGCCAGGGCCGCAAAGACCGCGTCGACGACGGTCGGAGAGAGCCCGAGCGACGGCTCGTCGAGCAGAAGCACCTCAGGCGCCGCGACGAGCGCACGCCCGATCGCAAGCTGCTGCTGCTGGCCGCCGGAGAGCGCACCTGCCTGGCGCGCCCGCGTCTCGGCCAGCATGGGAAAGAGCTCGAAAGCCGCGGCGAGCGGCTCGGCGGCACCGCCGTTGCGGCGGCGTGCGGCGAGGCCGAGCAGGAGGTTCTCCTCGACGGAGAGCTCGCCGAAGATCCGCCGCCCCTCCGGGACGAGCGAGACTCCGGCCCGCGCGATTGCTTCCGGCGCCTGCCCGCGGATCGACCGGCCGGCGAACCGGACCTCGCCCTCTGCGGCGGGAACGATCCCCATGATCGCGTGCAGCGTCGTCGACTTGCCGGCGCCGTTCGGCCCGATCAGGCCGACGAGCTCGCCCCGCTCCAGCGTGACGTCGATGCCGCGCACCGCCGGCACTGAGCCGTAGCGGACGACGAGCCCATCCAGCTCCAGCATCGGCGTCCGGCTCACTCCGCGACCGCACTCTCGCCGAGGTAGGCCGACGTGACGTCGAGGTTGCTCCGGATCTCCGCGGGCGATCCCTGCGCGAGCGTCCGCCCCTGGTCGAGCACGTGGATCCGGTCGCAGACCTCCATCACGAGCGCGATGTTGTGGTCGATCAGGAGCACGCCCGCGTCGTAGTCGTCTCGAATCGAGCGGACGACGCCGGCGAACGCGGGCACGTCGGCTTCGGACAGGCCCGCCGCCGGCTCGTCGAGCAGGACGAACGCCGGCCGGGTGACGATCGCGCGGGCGACGCCGAGCAGACGCTCGTCACCGTGCGAGAGCTCCCCCGCGAACGCGCTTCCGTCCAGTTCGAGCGCCGGCAGAAGCTCCCCGGCCAGCGCTCGCGCCTCGCGGGCTCGCGCGCCGGCGCCGAGAGCTGCGACCTCGACGTTTTCCCGAACGGTCAAGCCACCGAACGACCGGTTGTGCTGGAACGTCCTCGCAATCCCGGCTCGTGCCCGTCGGTGCGGGCTCCAGCCCGTCACGTCCCGCTCGGCCAGCTCGACGGTGCCGGAGCTCGGCGTGTCGAAGCCCGTGAGCACGTTGACGAGCGTCGACTTGCCCGCCCCGTTGGGCCCGATCAGGCCGACGACCTCGTGCCGCTGCAGCTCGAGCGAAACGCCGTCGAGCGCCTGCACGCCGGTGAACGCCCGCGACACGGAGGAGGCCCGGAGCGTTCCTCCGGGCCTCCCGTTCCTTACCGATGCCTCTGCTGCCGCCAAGACCTAGATCTTCGGGACGACCTTGGCGGTCACGGCGCCGACGTAGCGCGCCTTGTTGTTGTCGATCTTGATCACGCGGTATTGCCGCCCGAAGACGGTGTGGAACTGCGGCGAGAAGCTCACGAGGCCCGACAGGGTCGGCACCTTCCTGAACTTCTCCATCGTCCCGGCGAGCACCTTGCCGTTCGTCGAGCCGGCGGAGCGCCGGATTGCCGTCGCGACACCGTCGATCGCGGCCGAGCCGGCGAGGAAGCCGCCGGTGAAGGCGTGCAACTTCGTGGCGAGCGCACGCACGGCCTTATTCGGGTCATCGCCGAAGACGGACGCGTAGGTGACCGCGTAGTAGTTCGTCACCTGGGGGTTCTTCGTCAGCCAGTACGTGCCGTCACCGGCCCACGAGTTCAGGATCGGCGTCTCGTTGCCGAGGGAGCGCAGGCCCGAGACGAGCGCCGGCAGCTCGCCGAAGGCCGTCGAGGTGACGATCACGTCCGCCTTGCGGCCGTTCAGCCTGCTCACCGCCGTGTTGACGTTGTTCGCGCCGGTCTGATAGCTCTCCCGGCCGGCGATCTTGCCGCCCAGCTGCGTGAAGCGCTTGTCGAACGCCTGCACGACGTTCTTGAAGTAGACGAGGAGGGTGTTCGTGGCCAGGTTCGCCGTCCGCCAGCCCTTCCGATACGCGTACTCGGCCATCGCCGAGCCCTCGTCCTGCGCCACGTTGCCGTAGCTGAAGGCCAGCTTCCCGGCCTTGCCGAAGCGCTTGGGCCCCATCTGATCGGTGCCGATGCACGGCGCCACCGTGAGCTTGCCGGCCTTGAGCGACTCCTGGACGACCGGGGTCGCAAAGTCGACGTCGCAGGTCGTGAAGATGATGTGCGAGCCCTGGCCGAGGAGGCTCGCGGCGCACGACTTCGCCTTGGCCGGGTTGTTGTTGTTCGTGTCACAGGTGAGGATCTTGAACGGCCGCCCGGAGACGCCGCCCTTGGCGTTGATCTGGCCGATCCGCACCTTGGCCGCGGCCAGCGCCGGCCCGTCGAACGGAGCCATCTGGCCCTTGCTGTCGAACGCCCAGCCGATCACGATCGGCGACTTCGCCTGCGTCGCGGAGCCACCGATACCCGTTCCGGCGGCCGCGACGACGAGCGCCGACACCGCGAGCAGCGCCCCGAAGGCGCCCCACCGCTTCCGTGCAGTCATTCCTGCCTCCCTTTGGATTCCCTGGATTCCCGTTTCAGCTTCCAGCTGTCTTCCTTCGCCTTGATCAGGCGATACAGCGTCGTGTGCAGCGGCACCGGCACGCCGAGCTGCTCCGCCTCGCGGATCAACGAGCCGGTGATCAGCTCGATCTCGGTCGGGCGCTGCGCCTCCATATCCTCGAGCATCGAGGGGTAGTGCGCGCTGCCGCGTTTCGTTGCGAGCACGTTCATCTCCCACGGGTCCTCGTGCAGCTCGACGCCCGCCGCGGTGGCGACCGCTTTCCCCTCTTCGACGAGCGCGTGGACGAGGTGACCGAGGTCGGCTGCTTCGTGCTCTGCCGCGAAATGCCGGTCGTGCGGCAACCCGGTCAGCGCGGCGACGGCGTTCACGGTCGCGTTGAAGATCAGCTTCGACCACTGAGCCGGTCGCAGGTCGGGAAACGCGCGCGCCTTCAGACCCGAGCGCTCGATCAACCCGGCCAGCTCCTCCACGCGTCCGTACGGAATCCCGTTGTAGGGGCCGAGCCACGTCTCGGTGTCGAGGATGTACTCGACATGCGTGTCGTCGTGCCGCGTGCCGCTCATGAACGTGACGCCGGAGACGAGCGGCCAGGCCCCGTGCCGGCGCACGACCTGCTCCGCGCCGAGCCCGTTCTGGACCGTGACCACCGTCGCGTCGGCGAAGCGCCCGGCGAGGGAGCGCGCCGCGTCGTCGAGCCCGGTCGCCTTGGTGGCGACGATCGCGACGTCGCACTCCGGCAGCTCCGCCGGATCGGCGGTGGCGTGGACTCTGCCGGTGAACTCCGCCCGTCCGCTCACCTCGAGCCCCTCCGTCTCCAGCGCGCGGGCGTGCTCGGCCCGCCGCGTCAGCACCCACACATCGGCCACGCGGCTCAGATGAGCCGCATAGAGGCTGCCGATCACCCCGGCTCCGACGACGCAGACGCGTTCGATCATGCTCTGGCGCGAGTATCCCGCGCCGGTGACATGTCAGTCAATGAGCTTGCGAAACTCGGCGTCGGTGACGAGCCGCCTCTTCTGCGTGCCCAGGCGCTTCACTTCGGCGAGGACGTCCGCCTGGCGATCGTCCGGGAGCTCGAGCCCGAGCTCCTCCGCCTTCAGCCGGATCGAGTCGAGGCCGCTCTTCTTCCCGAGCACGATCCCCCGCTCCGCGCCGACGAGCTCGGACGCGTAGGGCTCGATCGCCGGTGGGTCGTGGAACTGGCTCGCGACCGCGCCGCTCTCGCGCGTGAAGAGGTTCTCGCCGGTGATCGGCGTCCAGGGCGCCAGCTGGTAGCCCGAGCGGTCGCGCACGAGGGCGGCGAGGTCGCGGGCCCGCGCCAGGTCGAGCCGCGTCGGAATCCCGTAGAGAGCCTCGAGCGCCAGCGCCACCTCGAGCAGGTTGGCGTTCCCGGCGCGCTCCCCCATGCCGTTGATGGTCCCGTGCACCCACGTCGCGCCTGCCTGCACCGCCGCCACCGCTGCGGCGGTGGCCAGCCCGAAGTCGTCGTGTCCGTGCCAGTGCACCGGCACGTCGAGCCAGTCGACGGTCTGGCCGACGAGGTATGCGGCTGCCTCTGGCGTCGCGATCCCGATCGTGTCGACGACGACCGCCTCCCTGGCCCCGGCCTCGACGGCTGCTTCGTACGCGCGCTGGAAGAAGCCGAGATCGGCGCGCGAGCCGTCGACCCCGAAGAATGCGACCGTGATGCCTTCCCCGGCTGCGAACGAGACCGCTTTCCGAATCCGGCCGAGCATGTCGTCCTGCGAGACACCGAGGGCCGCGAGCTTCGCGTCCGAGATCGGGCTCTCGACCACCGCCGCCCGGACCCCGAGGCCGGCCAGCTGCTCGACGTCCGCCTGCACAGCCCGCGCGAAGCCCCACACCTCGGCCCTGAGCCCTGCGTCAGCGATCAGCCGGATCGCCGCGGCGTCCTCGTCCGAGACGCGCGCGAAGCCGGCCTCGATCCGGTCGATCCCCGCCTCGTCGAGCGCTTGCGCGATCGCGAGCTTGTCCTCGGGCGAGAGGACGACACCGACCGTCTGCTCCCCATCGCGGAGCGTCGTGTCGTAGAGCCCAATCGTGTGGTGGGGCTGGGGCTCGAGCGCGCGCTCGTTGAGCTCGCCCGTCCACAGCTTCTCGCGGTCGATCGTCACGCCCTGACGATCCCGTCGGGGAAGCGGCTGAGCTTCTCCACCCCGTTCTCAGTGATCAGGAAGTTGTCTTCGACGCGCAGCCCGCCGCCCTCGGGCCAGTAGACGCCCGGCTCGATCGCGAGCACCATGCCGGCCTCGATCGTGCCGCCGCCCGCCTGGTGCGCGTAGGGCGGCTCGTGCGCGCGCGCGCCGACGCCGTGGCAAATCGGATGGCTCGGCTGGCCGGGGTAGCCCATGCTTTCGATCCCGGCGCGCACCGTCCGGTCGAGCTCCGCGAGGCTCGCACCCGGGCGGCAGAAATCCAACGCCGCCTCGTAGACCGCGAGGAGAGCGCGCTCGAGCTCCGCGTAACGGTCGGTGAGCTCGCCCGGAAC
>DATLDK010000093.1:0-3765 GCA_035525905.1 Gaiellaceae bacterium
GCCTCACGGTTGTCGATCGCGTCCAGCGCCTTTCGCGTCGTCACGAAGTCGTAGGCGATCTCCGTCGGGTGCACTTCGAGACCGAACCTGACGCCCTCGGCGTCGAAGACGTCCATGATCGGCCCCCACCGCTCGGCGAACTCCTGGTAGCCGCGCTCCAGCTCGTGGAAGTCGTTCGGCGGGAACGAGTAGAGCTGGTGCCAGATCGCCGACCCGGTGAACCCGTTCACCTGGCGGACGCCGAGCCGCGCCGCCGCACGCGCGGTGTCCTTCATTCGGTCGGCGGCCCGCGTGCGGACGCCCTCCTGCTCACCGTCGCCGTAGACGTCGGGTGGGAGGATGGCCTGGTGGCGTGCGTCGATCCGGTCGCATACGGCCTGGCCGACGAGATGGGCGCCGATCGCGAGCACGTTCAGGTGATTGCGCTCCAGAATCTCCTGCTGGCTGCGACAGTAGCCGTCCTCCGCGAGCGCCCTGTCGACCTCGAAGTGGTCGCCCCAGCAGGCGAGCTCGAGGCCGTCGAAGCCCCAGCCGCCCGCCTTTGCGGCGAGATCCTCCAGCGGCAGATCCGCCCACTGGCCGGTGAAGAGCGTGACGGGACGGGCCATCTGCGCGAGTCTAGACTCCTGGTCCAATGGGGCCTGAGGTACTCGACCGCTTCGCCGGCGTCACCGAGACGATCCGCGAGCCGGAGCAGCTGCGCACGTACGAGTGCGACGGCCTCACCGGCGCCCGCGTGGTGCCTGCACTCGTAGCGCTGCCCGCGAGCGTCGAGGAGGTGCAGGCGGTCGTGAGGATCTGCAACGAGGAGCGCATTCCGTTCGTCGCGCGCGGCGCGGGGACGGGTCTCTCCGGCGGTGCGCTCCCGGTCGCGGAGGGGATCGTCATCTCGCTCGCGCGGCTGACGCGGATCCTCGACGTGGACGTCCAGCGTGGTGAGGTGGTCGTGGAGCCCGGCGTCGCGAACCTCGACGTGACCCGCGCCGTTGCAGGCGACGGCTTCTACTACGCGCCGGATCCGTCGTCCCAGCAGGTCTGCACGATCGGTGGCAATGTCGCCGAGAACTCGGGCGGCGCACATTGCCTCAAGTACGGCTTCACGGTCAACCACGTGCTCGCGGCGGAGGTCGTGCTACCGGACGGAGAGCTGGTCAATCTGTCGGTGTGGGATGACGGCCCCGATCTGCTGGGCGTCTTCGTCGGCTCCGAAGGGACGCTCGGGATCGCCACGAAGCTGACGCTGCGGATCCTCAGGTCGCCTGAGTCGGTCGTGACGCTGCTGGCGGGGTTCGGGCACACCGACGAGGCGGGAGGCGCGGTGTCGGGCGTGATCGCCGCCGGCATCCTGCCCGCTGCGATCGAGATGATGGACGCGGTGACGATCGAGGCGGCCGAGGCGGCGGTGAGCGCGAACTATCCCGAGGGCTGCGGCGCAGTGCTGATCGTCGAGATGGATGGTCCATCGGCACAGGTCGAGGACGACCTCGCACGCGTCGAGGCGATCTGCCGCGAGCACGAGGCGAGGGAGATTCGCATCGCGTCCGACCCGGAGGATCGCTACGCCGTCTGGCGGGGACGGAAGGCCGCGTTTGCCGCGATGGGCCGGATCAGCCCCGACTACTACGTGCAGGACGGCGTCGTGCCGCGGACGAAGCTCCCGAGCGTGCTGCGGGCCATCGACGAGCTGTCGCGTACGCACGGGCTGCGGGTGGGCAACGTCTTCCATGCCGGGGACGGCAATCTGCATCCGCTCGTGCTCTACGACGGGCGCGTCGAGGGCGAGGCAGTGCGCGCGGAGGAGCTGTCCAAGCAGATCCTCGAGATCTGCGTCGAGGCCGGCGGCTCGATCACGGGAGAACACGGCGTCGGCACCGACAAGGCGTGCTCGATGCCGCTCATGTTCAGCGAGGACGATCTGGCGGCGATGCAGCGGCTGCGCGTGGCGTTCGATCCGCTCGGGCTGGCGAACCCGGGCAAGCTCTTCCCGACGCCGCGACTGTGCGGCGAGGTGCCGGGCCCGTATCGCATGCACCCGCTCGAGAAGGCCGGCCTTGCAGACCGCTTCTGAGGCGAGGATCCTCGAGCACGAGCCAGGCGACCTGACCTGCATCGCCGAGGCCGGCGTGCGGCTGTCAACCCTGCGGGCCGCGCTCGGTGCGCACGGCCAGCGGCTCTCGCTCGACCCGCCGGGAGATCCCACGCTCGGCGAGTGCGTGCTGGACGATCTGGCGGGCCCCCTCAGTCACCGGTTCGGGACGATGCGAGACCTGGTCATCGGCATCTCCGTCGTGCTCCCGGACGGGCTGCGGGCGAGCTCGGGCGGCAAGGTCGTGAAGAACGTCGCGGGCTATGACCTGGCGAAGCTCTTCTGCGGCTCGCACGGGCGGCTCGGGTCGGTTGAGCGGCTGGCGCTGCGCCTGCACCCGCTGCCGGCCGCCGCGCGCACCGCCGTCGTCGACGCCGACTGGCGGGCGCTCCATCGCTCGCAACTGGCGCCAAGTGCCGTGGACATCGTGGACGGGCGCATGCACGTCCTCTTCGAGGGCCTGCCGCGCGCGGTGGACGCGCAGCTGCGGGCGCTCGGAGGGGAGGAGGCGGACGAGTGGGGGGAGCTGCGCTCGCTGCAGGCCCGGCTGCCGGGCCGAGTGCGCTGGGACGGGCAGGAGGCTCCGCTCGTGCGCCCCGGCCGACGGGTCGCCTACGTGGAGCAGCCACGCGAGCCGGCGTGGAGCCCGCTGGCGGAGCGGGTCCTGGAGGCGCTGTGCAGCCCGAGCTGATCTCCGACTGCGTCCACTGCGGCTTCTGCCTCCCGACCTGCCCGACGTACTCGCTCTGGCACGAGGAGATGGATTCGCCGCGCGGGCGCATCTACCTGATGCAGGGCCTCGTCGACGGCTCGATCTCCCTGACCGACACCGTGGTCGAGCATTTCGACCGCTGCCTGGGATGCATGGCCTGCGTCAGCTCGTGTCCTTCGGGCGTGCAGTACGACCGTCTGATCGAGCAGACGCGCGACCACGTCGAGCGAAATCATCGTCGGGGGCCGGTGGACCGGCTCCTGCGCGCGGGGATCTTCTCCGTGTTCCCCCACCGGCGGCGGCTGCGCGCGGCGTTGCTCTTGCGCAGGCTCCCCGCGCCCGGCCCGCTCGCGGCTCTGAAGCAGATCGCGCCCCCGTGGGCTGCGCCGGAGTGGCCGCCCGAGCAGCTTCCGAACGACGGTCCGAGAGTGGCGCTCCTCGCCGGCTGCGTGGCCAGCGTGGTGTTCGGCGACGTCAACGCGGCGACGGCCCGCGTGCTGCACGCGGACGGCTTCCACGTGTCCGTTCCACGTGCCCAGGGTTGCTGTGGTGCCCTGCACGCACACGCCGGGCGGCTCGAAGAAGGAGTGGCGCGTGCGCGAAAGCTCGAGCGGGATCTAGCCGGCCACGACTACATCGTCACCAACGCCGCCGGCTGCGGGTCGCATCTCAAGGACCACGGCGTGCCCAACGTCGTCGACGTCTCCGAACTGCTGCTCGAGCCGCGTGCCGAGCGCCGGCCGTTGCCGCTGCGGGTCGCCTTCCAGGACTCGTGCCACCTCCGGCATGCGCAGGGCGTCATGTCGGCTCCCCGCGGGATGCTTGCGGCGATCCCGGGGCTGGAGCGGCTCGAGCCGGCCGAGCAGGAGATCTGCTGCGGGAGCGCCGGGATCTACAACATCGTCGAGGCAGGGACGGCTGCGGAGCTCGGCGACCGGAAGGCCCTCCACGTGCTTGCGACGGCCCC
>DATLDK010000097.1:0-18273 GCA_035525905.1 Gaiellaceae bacterium
AAGTCTCGAGCGCGAGCGGGACATCGAATTCGGGCGGGACGAACTCGGCCACGAACCGATCCTAGGGCCTGTTACGCGTTCGCGGATGCGCCTGCAGAAGCGAGGCTTGAACCTGCGGCAGCGATGAGCGTTGGACGGTCCGTACCCCGATGCGATCGGCGGGTTCTGTGTCGTCGACGCGCCCTCACGCGAAGAGGCGCTGAAGTGGGCGGCGAAGACTGCCGTCGCCTGCCGCTGCGCACAAGAAGTCCGGGAGTTCATGCCCGACGCAGCCGTCGGGAACTGATCGGCAGGTCGTTTCGGCCAGCGTGCGGGAGTGTCGCCCGGAGGCGTGGCCGGTCACCGGAAGGGTAAGAAGGGTGAATCGCACGAAAGTGTGTCTAGATGAGAGGCCGCATAGCCCTGGTCTGGCTCGCCCTGACCGTCCTTGCACTGGCCGTGAGCGGGTCGGCCTCGACGCGGCCCCGTGCTGGGGTCGCCCTGCGCATCGAGACGCTCCACGGTTCACTGGTCAGGGTCGGTTCGATGGAGTCGTCTGCGCTCTATGGGGTGCGGTTGAGGGTGACGCTTTGCCTCCCTTCCGCCTCGGCCGCTCTGCGCACCTATCCAAGTGAAATTCGGATCACCCACTTTGCAGTGTCGAAGTCCCGAAGACGGTGGTGGGCGGCGCGAGCCTCGATCGATCGAGCACCGTGGCTCGTGCCCTTCGGGGAGACCTGGCAGGGCAAGGCCTGCGGTCAGGTTCGCCTGGAGGACGCCATCCCAGCCCGGCACTACGGGGTCGAGTCGCTCGGCAATGCGAACGGGTGCTACGGGGCCGGAGTCACGATCAAGGCCGGGGGCGCGCAAGCGAGCCGGCGCGTCGTCGTCACCTGCGGCCGCAGATTCCGCTGACAGCCGCCAGCGGTGGGGAGTGTCATCGACCCTGCGGCTAGACCGGCGCGGGTTCGGACTCGAGCACGCGCAGGCAGACGTCGACGACCTGTGGGTCGAACTGCGTGCCCGCGGCCTCCTCGAGCCGGCGCAGCGCTTCCTCGGACGGGAGCGCACGACGGTAGGGCCGGTCCGTGGTCATCGCGTGGTACGCGTCGCAGGCGAAGATGATCCGCGCCTCGAGCGGGATCTCCATGCCGGCCTTCTTGTCGGGGTAGCCCTGGCCGTCCCAGCGCTCGTGGCAGGCGCGCACGATTCCGCACACGTCCTGCAGCTGGTCGATGGGCGCGATGATCTTCTCGCCGAGCTCGGGGTGCGTCTCGATCAGCTCCCGCTCCTCCTCCGTCAGCGGCCCTGGCTTCAGCAGGACGGAGTTCGGGATCCCGATCTTGCCGATGTCGTGGAAGAGCGCCCCGAGCTCGAGTCGCTTCAGCGTGTCCGTGTCGAGCCCGAGCTCTTCCCCGACCCGCAGCGCGGTGTCGGTGATCCAGCGTGCATGCGACGACGTGTACTCGTCGCGCGCCTCGAGCGCATTGGCGAGTGCCTCCACGGTTGAGAGGAACGTGCGCTCGAGCCCGGCGAAGCTCGATGCGTTCGCGATCGCGAGCTTCGCCTGGTGCGCAAGGCCACCGACGAGCTCGAGCTCGCGTTCGCCGAAGCCGACATCGGCAGGGGAGGCCACGGCGATCGCGCCCCAACGGCCCTCGACCGTGAACGGGGCGATCATGTACGAGCCGGATCCGCCCGCGGGCGGGTCGCTCAGCGCCGCGTACTGCTCGGCGCTGACGAGGTAGGGCTCCGTGTGCTCGAGGTGGGCCGTGAGCGCCTCGTGTCGCAGGCGTCGACCGACGATCGCGCGTCCGTCGCCGTAGCCCGCCGCTGCCCGGCCGACGAGCTCGGCGCCCGCATCCTGCAGCCAGAGCGATGCATGCGGGGCGCCGATCAGCTGCGCAGCCCCCTCGACGACACGGGTGAGCACGTGGTCGAGACCTTCCGCGGCGGCGAGGTCGCGCCCGAACTCGAGCAGCGCCTTCGCGCTCTCGGCCTCGCGGCGCTGCGCCTCGTACAGGCTTGCATTCTCGAGCGCGACCGCGGCATGGCCGGCCAGCACCTCGAGCAGACGCAGATCGTCCTCGTCGAACTGGTCGAGGCCGAGCTTCGAAACGACGATCGCGCCGATGACGCGAGTGCCGTACTTGAGCGGTACGGCGATGATCGATTCGTCGATCTGGGTCGTACCTTCGATGGTGATCGCGAACTCGCACTTCGACGCGTCCGCGAGCAACAGCGGCTCGCCCGTCTCGACGACGCGGCCGGTGAAGCCCTCGTCGACGCGCTGGCGGAAGACCTCGGACGCAGTCCGGTCGGGTGCGGTCAACTCGCCCTGGAATGCGATCGGCGCGAGCTCCTCGCCGTCACGGATGAAGACGCGGCAGTTGTGGTAGTCGATCAGCTGGCGGAGCTCGTTGGCGATCGCCATGCCGATCTCGCGCATGTCGTTCGAGCGGTTCAGCTTGCCGGCCAGGGATTGGAGCATTTTCAGGTGGGCAATCGAGCGGATGTCCTCGCCACGCGCGTCGCGAACCGCCGGCCGCTCCGTCGACGAGTCGTCGAAGAGCACGACCTGGTTCTTCCCGCGCGCCTTGGCGGTCATCATCGCGGCCTCGGCGCACGCCACGAGCTCGCGCGGGTTCGCTGCGTGCTCGGGGCCGTGGGCGATGCCGATGGATACGGCGATCCTGCCCGCGAGGTCGAGCTCGACCTCCTCCAGCCGCTTGGCAAGCCGGGTCGCGAGCGCGACGACGTGGTCCTCCTGGCTCGAAGGCACGATGACTGCGAACTCCTCGCCGCCGATGCGACAGACCACGTCGGTCGAGCGGACGGTCGCCCGTAGGTGGTCGGCGAGCTCGGCGAGCACCTGGTCCCCGACCGCGTGGCCGAAGACGTCGTTCACCTTCTTGAAGTCGTCGATGTCCATCATCACCACGGCGACGTTCTGGTGCGCGCTCGACGCCAACGTCAGCTCGCGGCGCAGGCGCTCGTGAAAGTGGCGGTGGTTGTAGAGGCCGGTGAGGGAATCGGTCTGGGCCTCGCGCTCGAGTCGTGCGCGGATGTGGGCGTTGTCGAGGGCGAGCGCCGCCGCGTCGCCGAGACGCTTGGCGAGCTCGAACTCCTCGTCGCTGAACGACGCGTCGTCGCCGATCCGGTAGACGTTGAGCGTTCCCTTGAGTGCGCCGCGCGCGACGAGCGGGACGACGATCAGCGCCTCAGGCTCGAGCGGCGTTCCGGGGACGAAGCGCACGCGAGGATCCAGATGCGCCTGATTCGAGAGCACGGGCTCGCGGTGCTCGACGGCCCAGCCAGTGATCCCCTCGCCGAAGGGAAACCGCTCGCTGAGGATCTCGTTCGCGTACTCGCTGCGCACGAGGGTCGGTACGAGCTCGCGCTTCGGCTCATCCGCTTCGTAGATGTGCAGCGCTTCGTACGGGACGATCTCGTCGAGCGTGTCGGCGATCCGCACGAGCAGCGAGTCGAGGCTCTGCTCGGAGAGCAGGTCGTGGAAGACGTCCGCGAGCCGGCGGTAGGAGTCCACCGACGGGTCGGCTTCAGGCCCGAGCGCGCCGGAAACGAGGCGCATGCGCGGGGCGCTGGTCTTGTGAGAGGAGCGAGCCGGTTCGTCCATGTCTAGTGTCAGAGCCTCGACGACAGGCGCCGCGGTGTCCGCAGCACCTGACGGATCATCGTGTCTTTCTCGTTGTCCGCTGTCCCTCGATCGGGGGAGACGCAAAAATCCTCGACCTCCCGGCGAACGCCGAGATAGGCTTCCGCCGGAGTGGTGACGGGGAGCCTCGAGGAGCGAACGCGCGCTGCGGCGGGAACGGAACACGTCGTCCGCCTGGAGGGCGTCCACAAGAGCTTCGGCGACAACGAGGTCTTGAAGGGGATCGACCTCAGCGTCTCGAGCGGGGAGGTCCTGACGATCATCGGCCCGAGCGGCAGCGGCAAGAGCACCCTGCTGCGCTGCGTGAATCTGCTCGAGCCGTTGCAGGCGGGCAAGATCTTCTTCGAGGGCGAGGAGATCACGCGCAAGGGCGTCGACGTCTCCGCGGTGCGGACGCGCATCGGCATGGTCTTCCAGCAGTTCAACCTCTTCCCTCACCTGACCGTGATGGACAACCTGACACTGGCCACGCGCCGGATCCGGCGCCAGCCTCGTGACGCTGCCGAGACTCGTGCGAAGGAGCTCCTGGCGCAGGTCGGACTCTCCGAGAAGGCGGGCCAGCACCCGCATCAGCTCTCAGGCGGGCAGCAGCAGCGGGTCGCGATCGCGCGCGCGCTGATGATGGATCCGCACGTGATGCTTTTCGACGAGGTCACCTCGGCGCTCGATCCGGAGTTGGTGGGGGAGGTCCTGATCGTCATGCGCGACCTGGCCCGGGACGGCATGACCATGCTGGTCGTCACCCATGAGATGCAGTTCGCCCGCGAAGTCGGCGACCGCCTGGTCTTTATGGACGAAGGCCGGATCGTCGAGGAGGGGAACCCCGCCGACGTGCTGGATCGACCCCGGGAGGAGCGGACGCGCCGGTTCTTGCGCCGCTCGCTCCAACTCGCAGGCTCGCTCGAAGAGTTGTCAGTCACCGACGAGGAAGGAGCACGTGCATGAAACGGATTCTCCTGGCTACGGCGGGGGTCGCCGTCGTCGCGGTCTTCGCTGCGACGATCGGCTTCGCCCAGCCCGCGGCCACGACCGGGGCGGCGAGCGCGGAGGCGACGGCGCCGCTGCCGAAGCTACCCGCGGACATCGCCAACCGGAAGCGGTTCATCATCGGAGTCAAGTGCGACACGCCGCCGTTCGGCTACACCGACGTCCGCGGTAAGAACGCCGGAGTCGACGTGGAGATCGCGAAGTGGTTCGCCCGCTACGCCTTCGGGCGGGAGCAGCGCCTCACCTTCGTCTGTGCGCCGACCGCGACGCGTGAGCCCCTGCTCACCACGGGGCGGGTCGACCTCGTCATCTCGACGTTCACCTACACCGCGGATCGTGATACCCGGATCGACTTCTCGCGCGCGTACTACAAGGCTACGGGCCGGTTGCTCGTGAAGAACAGCTCGCCGATCCAGTCGTTGAACGACATCCGCGGCAAGAAGGTGGCGACGACCCCGGGTTCGATCTACGACCGCTGGATGAAGCGCTGCTTCACGAACACCGACGTGATCGTGGCCGACAGCGTCACAGCGGCGATCCTCGCCTTCAACCAGGGCCGCGCCGACGCGGTCATGTTCGACGACACGTCGCTCGCCCTGCAGGCGGCGACCGACCCCAACGCGAAGCTGACCGACGACCTGTTCCTCGAGGCGCCGTACGGCATCGGGATCAAGCAGGGGAACGTCGCCCTGAAGCGGTGGGTCGACTCGCGGCTCGAGCTGATGCGGAAGAAGGACATCTTCCAGACGATCATCAAGAACAACGTGGCGCCGCGGTTCGTGGCGGCGTTCTCGAAGAACATCCTGCGGCCCAACAACACGTTCGGGTACCGCTCGGCGTCCCTGCCGAGCGTCGACACCGTTTGCCCGTAGGGCTCGAACGACTGATCAAGAAGGGGAGTGGCCGCGCGCAGCGGTCACTCCCCTGATCGCGCATGCTCCTCGCCACCTACGACCTCTGGGCGTTCGTCTCCGAGAACTGGCGCGAGCTCCTGGACGGACTGGGCAACACGCTCAAGGTGTCGGCTGTCGCGGTCCTCGGCGCCTTCCTGATCGGCGCGCTGCTCGGAGCGGCGCGGGCCCATCGCATGCCGGTCGTCAGCCAGCTGACGGCCGTGTACGTGGAAGTCATCCGTAACACCCCGATCCTGGTGCAGATCTTCCTGATCTTCTACGCGCTGCCGCAGTTCGGGATCCTCCTGAACCAGTTCACCGTCGCGTGGCTCTCGGTGATGATCTGGGGCGGCGCATTCAACAGCGAGAACTTCCGCGCCGGCTTCGAGGCGGTGCCCTACCGCTTCCGCGAAGCGGGCTACGCGCTCGGCTTCGGGCGCCGCGCGACGTTCCTGAACGTGACGCTGCCGATCGGCGCCAGGATCGCGCTGCCCTCCTCGATCAACACCTACATCTCGGTGATCAAGAACACGTCGCTGATGTACGTGATCGGCTACGCGGAGCTGACGACGACCGCGATCAACATCAGCAACCTGACGCTCGAGACGCTCGAGGCCCTCACGGTTCTCGGCGTCGTCTACCTCACGCTCGTGTGGTCGCTCTCGGCGGGGATCCGCGTTCTCGAGGCGCGGCTCGCCCTCCCGGAGAGCCGCTAGATGCCCGAGTGGGTGGGGCCCGTTGCGCGCTACATCCTGGAGGAGGGACTGCCGGGAACGCTGCGCGTCTCCTCGGTCGCGGTCGTCGGCAGCGCGCTGATCGGCGTCGTCTTCGGAACGTTGATCACGATCAAGTTCCTGCCGCTGCAGGCTTTCCTGCGTGCCTACATCGAGATCTTCCGCGGGCTCCCGATCCTCGTGACGGTCTTCATCGTCTATTTCGGGCTGCCGTCGATCTCACCCTCGTTCGAGTTCGCCCCGCTCACCTGCGCCTCGATCGCCCTCATCCTCTGGGGGAGCGCCCAGGTGGCGGAGGCAACTCGAGGCGCCGTCCAATCGATCCCGCACGAGCAGCACGAGGCGGCGGCGGCGCTCGGCTTCGGCTGGGCGGGGCGCCACTACTCGGTCATCCTGCCCCAGGCGCTGCGACGGTTGCTGCCGCCCTTCGTCAGCCTGCTGGTGAACATCATCCAGAACTCCACGCTGGCACAGACGATCGGCGGGCTCGAGATCCTCGGCGCGGGCGCGCGCCAAAGCGAAAGGTTGACGTCCTTCCCGCCGGCGGGGATCGGTGAGATCCACGCGGCCGAGATCTTCGCGGGCGTGGCGGTGCTGTTCTTCCTGATCTCCTTCCCGCTCACACGCCTCGCGGCGATGCTCGAGAAGCGGCTCGCCTAGACGCCCGTCTGGATCGAGAGGCGCACGACCAGGCTGAACGTCCTGCTCGCGCCGCTCGTGCTCGTCAACGTGGCCGTACAGTCCGCCGGTCCGACGTCGCGCTGGTCGATCGTGAAAGTCGTCTTGCCGTGCAGGAGCTTCTTCACCGCGACGCGCGCGCCGTTGCAGCGCACCTCGAGCGTCGCGCGAGCGCGCTGCTCGGCCGCGCCGGCGAAGGTCGCGGTCGCTGTCACGTGGCGCCCGGGACCGAGCAGATTGAACGGAATCGCGGTGTGCCCCTTCGGCGCCAGCCTTCCGGTGCGGCTGATCGACACCGGCTTGATCGACGGCGGGTGGACGGTGACAGGCGCGGGGCCGAGCCCGAGATCGGCCCGGATCGCAGCGAACACCGTCTGGTCCGGCCCTCCCAGCCACTCGATGCCGAACCTGCCGTCGCCGAGCACGAACTGCGCATAGTCCTCGGCGAAGATCTCCGCGATGCTGCGATCCCAACCCAGGCTGTAGCTCTTGGAAACGCTGCGCAGCCGCACGAGCTCGGCCATGCCGCGGGCACGCCACCACTGCGGCGTGCCGTTCGGCTCGCCGATCCCGGACAAGGGGGTGGTCAGGTCCAGGTGGTGTCCGTACTCGTGAACGACGGTGTGCGCGTTCTGGCTGCTTTCCTCGGCCGGCACGACGATCGTGTTGCTGCGATAGCAGCCTCCGGCATCGGTCCCGCAGGTCGAGCGAACCGTGTCCCAGGAGACGATGTCGATGGTGACTGCGGAGATCTCGTCCCCGTGCGGGGCGGCGCGCAACAGGCCGGCGTACCACTCTGCATTGACGCCCTCGACGGCGACGTCGAAGTGAATCGTGCGCCCCTCGTTGTCCTGTGCCAGGACCTCGGCGGCCATTGCCTCGCCGCTGAAGCCGAGCGCTGCGAGAAGGGTCAACGCTATGAGCAGCCGCCGCACGCGCGCATCGTAGACGCGCTTCGCTAAGCCGCGGTTAAGAAAATCTAGCCCGAGGCGCTCAAGATCGGCGCCGAAGCCCCGGTGCTACCCGCGCCGTCGGGAGAACCGCTGCTGCCGCCGGGCCCGCCTCTGCCGTTCACGAGCCGAGCGCCGCGGCCGGAGACGGTCGAGCCGGAACTCTTGAAGATCGCGGCGCTGGGTCCGCCGGCGCCACCGCCACCCGTGCCGCCGGCGCCGCCGGTTCCTCCGGCGCCACCGTTCCCCCCGAGGCGCGACGATCTGGCCTGACCGGCACCGCCGGGCCCGCCCGCCCCGCCGGGAGCACCTTCGTGTCCCGCGCCGCCTGCCCCGCCGAGGCCCGAGATCAACGTCGTCCCCGGCCCGATCGTCAGCCGCGAGTGCCAGAGATAGACCGCAAACGATCCGCCGCCGGGCTCACCTCCTCCGCCCCCTGTCCCTCCGGTGCCGCCGGCGCCTCCGCCACCGCCGTTCGCCCCGTTGGCCGAGCCCGTACCTCCCGAGAAGATCAGGTCGGTCCCGCCGGAGCCGCCTCCGCCGCCGCCTCCGGACCCAAGGCCGCCGGGCCCGCCGGTGGCGCCGGCTGCGCCCCGCCACCGCTCTCCGGCCAGCCCCGTCTCTGCCTTGCCGCCCGCTCCGGCTGCTCCGGCGACTCCGGCCGCACCGGCTTCTCCCGGCTTCCCGTCCGCGGCCGGGTTGGCGCTGCAGCAGCCCCCGCTCGAGGTCGTGCGGATACCACCCGCACCTCCGGCGCCACCGCCTTGGCCCTGGCCGCGAGCCCCGGCCGTGCCTGCCCCCGAGCTCGTGGGCGCGCCGCCGCTCCGGTACCCGCCGGGCCCGCCGACACCGCCTGCGGCGCCCGGCCCTGCTCCTGCCGGGGTCGGGCCGTCGCAGCAGTCTCCCGGACGTCCACTGTCGCCCGCGACGCCGGGGGTGCCTGCGGCGGCACCGGGCGCACCTGGCCTCGCGGGTCCCGTGACGACGACGCTCACGCGCTCGAGGACGAGCCGCGCGCCGACCGCTCGAATCCCATAAACGCTCAGCTCTTCGCCTTCGCGCGCGCCGGCGACGATGCGGAGCTTCTGCAGCGAGACGGTCCCCGGCGGAACGACGACGGTCTCGGGGCCTCCGGTGATGACTGTGACGGCCTCCGGCCGCGTCCAGGTTCGCGCGCGATAACCGCCGGCGATGAAAACGCCGGTCGGCACCACGAGGCCGGTGCCGACGTCGTACGTTCCGGCGGCGACCAGGATCTGCTTCCGCTTCGTCCGCGCGGCCGTGACGACGGCCGCCCCGAGCGTCCGCTTCGGCGCCCGTGCTGTGCCCGGCGCGCTGTCGGAGCCGCTCGGCGCGACGAAGATCGCGCGCGCCCCAGTGCCGTCGACTCCGTCGCAATTGGAGTCTGTGGAACGTAGGTCGGGAAGGTCGAGCCCAGGTTTCGCCACGCACGGGCTGACCGCTCCTGCCGGCCGAACGGCGCCGGTGATGCTCAGCG
The DNA here is from genome assembly GCA_035525905.1 of Gaiellaceae bacterium. GTDB lineage: Bacteria > Actinomycetota > Thermoleophilia > Gaiellales > Gaiellaceae > Gaiellasilicea. The sequence continues at coordinate 9,396 of DATLDK010000097.1, forward strand.
CGCACCCAACCGCGGCCGTGACCCAGACCCCTTTGCTCACGGAAGAAACGTACTCGGCTCGTGCCTGAAGTTCCAGCTCTTTCGTCCAGTAGAGTCGAGCGGCCGTGTGCTTCGACCGCGACTCGCTGCCGCCGATCCCCGTCATCTCGGGCGCCGCGGTGTCGCACGACGAGCTGGTCCTCGAAGCTCCCGATGGAAACCGCCTGGCAGCCTTCGCCGCGACCCCCGAGGAGCCGGGCCGCACCGGCATCGTCATCCTTCCCGACATCCGCGGGCTCTACCGGTTCTACGAGGAGCTGGCGTTGCGGTTCGCGGAACGCGGGCATGCCGCCGTGGCCATCGACTACTTTGGGCGTACGGCAGGCATCTCCAAGCGCGGCGACGAGTTCGAGTGGCAGCCACACGTGCAGCAGACGACCGCCGGGGGTGTCCAGGCAGACACCGCAGCGGGCGTCGCCTGGCTTCGCGCTGCCGGCCACGATGCGATCTTCACCGTCGGGTTCTGCTTCGGCGGCCGGCACTCCTGGCTCGCGACGGCGGCAGGACATGGCCTCGCCGGCGCGATCGGCTTCTACGGCCGGCCGGGCGCGGGACCCGACGGCACACCGGGCCCCGTCCAGCGCGTCTCGGAGCTCGAGGCGCCGATCCTCGCCTTGATGGGCGGCGCCGACGAGGGTATTCCGGTCGAGCAGGTGACCGCCTTCGAACAGGCATTGGTCGGCGCAGGCGTGGAGCACGAGCTCGTGGTCTACGACGGGGCGCCGCACAGCTTCTTCGACCGCAAGCACGAGCAGTTCGCGGACGCCTCGGCCGATGCCTGGAGCCGAGTTCTCTCCTTTGTCGAGCGGCACTCGGCCTAGCCGCCGCTGCCGGTGATCCTGGCGATCGACCAGGGCACGACCGGAACGACGTGCCTCGTCGTGGACGCGGAGCTGACGCCGCGGGGCCGGGGCTATCGGGAGTTTCCTCAGCACTATCCGCAGCCCGGCTGGGTCGAGCACCATCCGGAGGACATCTGGGCCTCCGTGCTCGCGGCCGCGGACGAGGCACTCCGTTCTTCCGGCCTGCGCGCCTCCGCGCTGCAGGCGATCGGGATCACGAACCAGCGCGAGACGACCGTGCTCTGGAACCGGCGCACGGGCAGGCCGGTCGCTCCCGCAATCGTCTGGCAGGACCGGCGCACTGCCGAGCGATGTCGCGAGCTGCCCGCTGAGCTGATCCGCGAGCGAACGGGCCTCGTGCCCGATCCGTACTTCTCCGCCACCAAGCTCGAGTGGTTGCTGGAGCGCACGGACGCGCACGCCTCCGAGCTCGCATTCGGGACCGTCGACTCCTGGCTCGTCTGGAAGCTGACCGGGGGCAGTACGCACGTCACCGACCTGACCAACGCGTCGCGGACCATGCTGCTCGACCTCGATTCGCTCGACTGGAGCGACGAGTTGCTCGAGCTGTTCCGTATCGACCGCGCGCTGCTGCCGCGGCTCGCGGGCTCGGCCGAGGTCGTCGGCGAGGCGGAGCTCCTGGGAGCGACGCTCCCGATCGCGGGCATCGCAGGAGACCAGCAGGCGGCTCTGTTCGGTCACGGCTGCTTCGAGCGAGGCCAGGCCAAAGCCACCTACGGCACAGGCAGCTTCGTGCTCGCGCACGCGGGAACCGAACGTCGTCCGCCCCCGGCCGGGCTGCTGGAGACTGCCGCCGCCTCCGGCGGTTACGCGTTTGAGGGCGCAATCCTCGCGAGCGGCGCCGCGATCCAGTGGCTGCGCGACGAGCTCGGTGTTTTGACCGACGCCGCGGAGAGCGATCGGCTCGCCCGCACCGTCGATTCGGCGGGGGGCGTCTTCTTCGTGCCCGCCTTCGCCGGCCTCGGCTCGCCGCACTGGGACGCCGACGCGCGGGGACTGATCAGTGGCATCACCCGAGGGACGACCGGCGCCCACATCGTCCGCGCTGCGCTCGAGGGAATCGCTTTCCAGGTGGCAGACGTGCTCGACCTGCTTCCGGGCGGCGTCGAGATGCTTCGTGCCGACGGAGGCGCGAGCGCGAACGGGTTCCTCATGCAGTTCCAGGCCGATCTGCTCGGCTGCCCGGTGGAGGTAGCGGCGGAGCAGGAGACGACCGCGCTCGGAGCCGCGGCTCTGGCAGGTCGGGCAATCGGCCTCTGGCCGAGCGACGAGGCGATCAGGTCGAGGCTCCGGAGTGGAGCGGTCTACGAGCCGGCAGCCGACCCGGACACCGCGGCGGCCAGCCGCGCCGAGTGGCGGGCGGCTCTCCGGCGCGCACTTCTGTGACACCGGGTTTCGCGGACTCGGAATGGGGCGATCAGGCCGTATCGGAGGGCGCCTGGCACTGATGGACCCACTCGGCTTCTTGGAAGCGTCAGCGCGTCAGGCCGCCACCTTGCAAGAGGTTGGGCACAGGCCATGGCCGCTCCCGGACGGCCGTTGGGTACAGGCGCAGACGTGGGAAGATCTTCTCTTCGCCCATTGGGCCCTTCCCACCGGGGCTCTCGCGGCGCGGTTGCCGGCCGGCCTCCACCTCGACACGTTCGAAGGGCAGGCATACCTCGGCATCACCCCGTTCAGAGTCACGAACCTGCGCGTACGGGGACTCCTGCCGATGCCGGTGCTGTCCTCGTTTCTGGAGCTGAACTGCCGCACCTATGTCACGGACGGCGAGAAGCCCGGAATCTGGTTTTTCAGCCTGGACGCCTCGAGCCGGTTCGCGGTTGAGGCGGCGCGGCGCATCTACAAGCTGCCGTACTTTCGCGCCCGCATGAGGCCGCCGCCGCGCTTCATGTCGGTGCGCGCCGAAGGCGCGGGAGACCACGCGTGGGCGTCGGCCTACGAGCCCGCCGGCGCCGTGCTGCCCGCGTCCCCGGGCTCTCTCGAGCACTTCCTGGCGGAGCGCTACTGCCTGTACACGGTCGACGATGTCGGACGCCTTCGGCGCGCGGAGATCCATCATCCGCCCTGGCCCTTGCAGGGGGCCGCCGCGGAAGTCTCGCGGAACACCATTCCACCGCATGGGCTGGGAGTCTCCGGCGATCCCCACGTCATGTTCGCGGCGAGGCAGGACGTCGTCATCTGGGCTCTCGAGCCCGCGACCTCAGGCTCCTACCAGTGTTGAGAGTCGTGTGGCCATTGCGTAAAACCGGGCTATAATCGTCAGAGGGCATCGCACTTCTGAGGGGTAGAGGCCCACGTTTCCCAGCGTCGCTGGGCGTTCACGGTCCTTGGTTGGCCGGGCGCGTCCGTCGGTCGAAAGTAGTACCGACGGGAGGACAGACGCATGGAACTCATTCGCATCGCTTTACCCACCCCGGCAGCGGCGTTCGTTCTCGACGAGCTGCGCGCAACCCACCTCCGCCGGGCAGACCGGAGCGAAGCCGAGGTGGCGCTCCACTAATCGAGTTTCTCCCGGGTCCGGATCCTCGCAAATCCGCTGGAGCGATGGTCTACCCGTCATCCTCCTTCGAACCGGGAGACGAGGCCGGGACGGCTGTACCGCGTCCCGGCCGCCAATACCCCCCGCTCGTTGGCGAGGGCGAACATCGCCGCGTTAACTGGTCCGGAGCGTGCGAAAGGTGATCGAGTAGCGCAGGTTCTTCGTCGGGGGAATGGAGTGCTGCCACGACCTGCGTGCCTCCCCCGTCAGGACGTAGCCGGAACGCGGCTCCAGCACGACCTCCCAGACCCGGCGGTTTTCGGCCTTCCCGCGCTGGAAGCGCAGGCGGCTCGCGCCGCCGAGGGAGACGCCGATCACGGTGCCGAAGGCCGCGGCGTCACGGTGCCAGCCGATCGTTGAGCCGGTTGGGTACCGCTGGACGAGGATCTCGACCAGCTCTTGCGCCGCCGTACCGGCGAGCTCTCCGGCGCGGTCTCGCACGGGAAGCAGCCAGTCGGGGACGGGCTCGCCGGGTATCGGTTGTCGGGCTTCGTAGTCGTAGTCCAGCCCGTAGTGGCGTGCCGTCCGCCTCGCGGGCTGGCCGTGCATGACAATCGGATCGAAACGAAGCTGTTCGAGCGTGGCGAGCAGCCCGGCCTCCTCGGCCGCGGAAAGGAGCTCGGGGCGGTAGACGAGGCCCTGCGGCTCTTCGAGCAATGCTCTGGGCACGAAGTGGGTCTATCCGCCGAGCGTTCTCGAGATGCGTGCGAGGCTCGCAGGTTTCTAAAGGTCCTGACCGAAGAGAAGGCCGGGACGCGGTCGTGCCGTCCCGGCCCCAGATCAACTCGGTTCAGGCGGCGCTGCGAGCCTCAGAGCACGCCCCTGACCGAGAACGCGTCCCCTTCGAATTTGGCGACCACGACGTACCCGGTGCCGTAATCGACGACCCGAACCACGTCGGACACCTCGTGTCCCTCCTTGATGAGGAAGCGCTTGGGGTGAAGCCGTACCGCCTCATACGCCTCCAGCGTCATCGTGACCTCGGCGCTGCAGTTCGAGTGGCCGCACTCGCACATCACCTCGACCAAGTGAGACTGCGCGCGCTGGAAGTCGTGGTCGAGGAAACGCGTCGTCGTGGCCTCAGCCCAACGATCCCCGCCAAGAACCTCCGCCCCAGCCGTCGCGGCGGCGTAATCGTCGTTCGGTAACGCAGACACGGCTCGACCCCCTGATCAAGATGTTTTTTGACCGGAGGGTTCGATCTCAGCCGTCAGAACTGATTGCGCACCCAACCCCTGACCTGTCCCGGCCCACCCACGTCCTCAGCATGTGTGAGCCGCGTTCCGTCTACCCGGACCGAGCTTTCTCACACCGAGGACGCGCGGTGGCGCACACAACGAGCGATCAGTCGAGCAGCCTGAGGTACCTGACGCCTGGCAGCGCGGTGTAGCCGAGCGCCTCGTACAGAGCACGCGCCGGGCCGTGTCCGGGGTCGCCGCCGGTTCCGACCGCTGCGATGTCCATCCCCTGCGCGCGCATGTGCTCGGCCGACCGTTCCATCAGCCGGCTCGCGATTCCGCGCCGCTGGTAGCCAGGATCGACAGCGATGATGTCGACGACACCCATGCCTTCGTGAAATGCGTTGAGTGCGACGGCGGCGAACCCGACGGGGACCCCGTCAGCGACCGCAACGAATACGTCCCGCTCGTCGCTCGTGCAAGCCGACCGCACCGCCTCCTCCTGGACCGCTGGCCACCCGGCCCGGTGGAGGCGCATGAAGATCGCGGGGCCTAGAACCTGCCGCAGCGACTCGAACACCGGCTGCCACGCTCGAAGGGAAAACTCGACGATCGCATCGATGTCCGACTCTTGGTAGTTGCGAATCTCAACTCCGGCGCTCACGCGGTGCAACGTAGCGGCGACCGACGTCAGGCGTATGCGTCATGCCCGGAATCCTGACCGAGGCGTAGCCTCGCTCGAAGCTGGCTCCCCCGTTCCCCGCTCGGTCGCGGCGTCGAGCAGGATCGCCTCCATCCTGGCCGCGATCGCATCCCAGTGATGGAGAGAGAGCAGGGCCTCGACACGCACGCGGTGCGACGCTCGGTCCCACCCGGAGGCGGCGCGGCAGGCGGCGGCGAATCCTTCGGCGTCGTCGGCGAGAGCCACGACCGACTCATGATCCGCAACGACGTCCGGCACTCGCGTCGAGACCACCGGCAGACCAGCCGCGAGATACTCGAGCGTCTTCGTCGGGCTGATCGAGCGCGTCGACTCGTTGAGCGCGAACGGCATCAGCGCTACGTCGAATCCCGCGAGCACGTGCGGCAGTCGCTCGTAGGGCTGAGCGCCGGGATACGTGATGTTGTCCCGACGGGGGAGGCTGTCGGGGTCGATCTTCAGCACAGGACCGACCATCCGGATCTCCCACCCGGGCAACGCGGCCGCGAGGGCGCCGACGAGCTCGAGGTCGATCCGTTCGTCGATCACTCCGACGTAGCCGGCGACGGGAGGCGCGCCACGTAGGCGCGGGGGCCGCTCGACGGCGTAGTGCTCCGGCTCTACCCCGCTCGCAAAGAGGTGTGCATCGGGGCGAACGTCGGCGACTGACCGCTGGAGGGAGCGTCCGCCCGTGAACACGACATCTGCAAGCTGGAGGCTCTGACGTTGCGCAAAGCGGACGCCCGCGTCGGCGTACTTGAACGAGGCCAGGTCGTCCATCACGTCCAACACCAGGAGGTCGTGACCGACCGCCTGGGCCAGATCGAACGCCATCGGCGTGTAGAGCCAGGCGATCCGATCCTCGCTATCGCCGAGGAGCGCGCGGAGGGCTTCCTTGTACGCCGCCGCCTCTGCGGCTCCGAAGCCGAGATGCTCCTCCGTGCTCGGGACCTCGAGCCAAACGCGGGTGACCGCTCCGTGCTGCTCGCTGCGGAGGATCGGCTCCCGGACGGTCGAGGGCAGCGGCTCCTCGACGAACCACGTTTGTCGACCTCTCGCGAGTCGCGAGATCAGATGCTGCGGCCGCTGCCAGACGAAGGTCCAGCGGAGATGCGAGAAGACGACGAGCTCAGACATCTGCCGCAACCACCCGGAACTCGATCTCGAAGTCCTCCCGCTCGCCACCCAGGGCGAGCTCGGCGGTCGGAGGCTCCTCCCAGTGCCAGTGCGCCATCTCCGGTAACCAGCCTGCGAGCCAGGTCGCCGCGGGACGCTGGAGCTCGTACGCCGGCAACTCGGCGGCGAGCGTCCCTGAAGCAGCGAGACGATACGAGTCGGACATGGACGAAGGGGTCCTGTTCAACTTGGCGTCCAGCGAGTAGACCCCGACCGGGTCGACGCTCGAGTCGCAGCGGCAGAGGATGGAGTCCCAGTCGCAAGAATCGAGGAATGGGAACCAGCAGTACCCCTCGAGGGGGACGCCTGCGTCTCGCGCGCGCTCGCTCTGTTCGAGCGTGTACTTGAGCCAGGTCGCACGGTCTGAAGGGCGGCCTCGGATGTTCGTCTCGCCGACGATGCAGGGCAGGCGATAGCGCTCCCAGTACTCGACGATCAGCTCGGCAAAGGAGGCCGGCGCCGACGGGCTCGTCGTCCCGACGTGCGCGGCCGCCCATTCCCATTGGTTGTGCGCGTAGTAGTCCAGCCCGAGGACGTCGATCGTTCCGGCTTCGATGTCCAGCAGGTCGGCACCGCCGCACGCGATGACATCGGCCACGAACGGGCGGCGCCGGTCGAGCTCACGGCCAAGGAAGAGGTCGGTCAGGAAGAACCGCCGATCGTTCGTCCACTCCGCGAACCACGCGCCGGCTGGAGAGGAGGAGCTGTGGCGCTCGCAGACCTCCAGGTACACGTGCCGCGCCTCTGGCAGGAGCTCGCCCAAGAGCCGGCTCGCCTCGGTCAGCGCAGGGAACACATTGCGAGCCACCGTCACGAACCCCTCCAGGCCGCGGAGCCGCGGCGGCCAGATGCCCGCGTCGCCACAGAGCAGGAAGGTCGTGAAGGGCTCGTTGAAGATGGTGTACGCCTCGACGCCGGGATAGCGCTCGGCAAAGGCGCGCACGTAGCGGAGGAGCGCGGGGCCGAAAGCAGGGTCCGCGAAGTCCCTGATCCAGAGCGGGTAGCTCGTGTGATGGACGAGATCGACGATGACGCGAATCCCGGCGTCCTCGAGGTAGCCGAGCACCTCGTCTGTCTGGTCCCAGTCGAAGGAGCCGGGCTCGACCTCGATTCGGTGCCAGCGAACGGGGTAGCGGATCTCCCGGACTCCGCAGGCGTAGAGGAGCTCAAGATCATCTCTCCACCGCAGGACGTGCCTCGTCGTCTCGAAGCCGTCGGTGTCGAAGGCGGGCTGATACGTCGACTCGAACGCGCCAACGAAGGGAATCGCGCCGCTCATCGAACGCTTGCAAATCCGATCCGGCTCGGCATCAGCCTGCTCGGGCAACGGCGCCGACCGGCTGCCGCTTGGGCCGCAGTCGGTCGCGGGGTCCGGCCAGGCCGTCGAACGCGTTCAGCGCCTGGGCGACGACCTGATCCATGTTGTAGTACTTGTAGGTCGCCAGGCGGCCTACGAACGTGACTCCCGGCGTCTCGTCAGCGAGGAGCTTGTACCTCTTGTAGAGCGTGGCGTTCTCGGGACGCGGCACCGGGTAGTAGGGATCTCCGTCGGCGCGCGGGCGTTCCCGCACCAGCGTGGTACAGGGGTGCGCCTGGCCGGTCAGATACTTGAACTCGGTGCAACGCGTGAACGGAATGTCCTCGCTCGGATAGTTGACGACCGGAGCGGCCTGGTGCACCGGATGATCGAAGGTCTCGAACTCGAACTCGAGGGAGCGATACGGGAGCTTCCCGAAGCAGAGGTCGAAGTACTCGTCGATCGGGCCGGTGAAGATCATCCTGCGGTACGGAATGTCGTCTTTGATCTCGCGGTAGTCGGTGTTGAGGAGGATCTTGATCTCGGGACGGACGAGCATGCGCTCGAACATGCGCGTGTAGCCGTGGAGGGGCATCGCCTGGAATGAGTCTGTGAAGTAGCGATCGTCCCTGTTCGTGCGCGTGGGCACGCGAGCCGTCACGGACGCGTCGAGCTCGGACGGGTCGAGCCCCCACTGCTTCCGTGTGTAGCCGCGGAAGAACGTCTCGTAGAGGTCGCGTCCCACGGTGCCGACGACGACGTCCTCCGACGTGCGCGCGCGCTCGACGGGCTCGGCGCGTGCGGCGAGGAAGAGGGCCAGCTCGTCCGACGTGAGCTCCAGCGAGTAGAGCTCGTTGACGGTGTCGAGGTTGATCGGCATCGGCAGGAGCTTGCCGTCGACCTGCGCCTTGACCCGGTGCTCGTACGGCCGCCATTCGGTGAACCGGGAGAGGTAGTCGACGACGCGCTGCGAGTTCGTGTGGAAGATGTGCGGCCCGTACCGGTGTACGAGGATGCCGGCGTCGTCGTAGTGGTCGAACGCGTTTCCGCCGATATGCGGACGCCGATCGACGACCAGGACGC
>DATLDK010000116.1:0-2760 GCA_035525905.1 Gaiellaceae bacterium
GTCCATGTAATGGCGCGGGTCGCCTGGCACGGTGCGGTAGTAGGAGAGGTTGTCGATCCCCTTGAAGGCCAGCATCGGCCCGAGGTGGTTCCCCTCCGCCGTGTGGTTGTAGACGACGTCCAGGATCACCTCGATCCCAACCCCGTGGAGCGCCTTGACCATCCCCTTGAACTCCTTCACCTGCTCTCCGCGCCGGCCGGTCGCCGCATACAGCGCATGAGGGGCGAGGTACCCGATCGAGCTGTAGCCCCAGTAGTTCGTCAAGCCCTTCCCGGCGAGAAGGCTCTCGTCGGCGATGTGGTGGATGGGGAGCAGCTCGACCGCTGTGACGCCCAGGGAGCTCAGGTATTCGAGCGCCGGCTCCGAGGCGAGCCCCGCATACGTGCCCTGCAGCTCCTCGCGCACGCCGGGCATGAGCTTGGTGAACCCTTTCGTGTGCACCTCGTAGATGACCGTCTCGTTCCACGGGCGCGCGGGCGGCCGGTCTTCCTGCCAGTCGAACGACTCGTCGATCACGATCGATTTCGGGATCGCCTCGACGTCGTCCTCGTCGTCGGCCTCCAGGTCGGCGTCCTCCCCGCCCGGGACGTAGGGAAGCGTGTTGCCGCGGTTCCAGAGGATCGGCCCTTCGATCGACTTGGCGTAGGGGTCGATCAGGAGCTTCGCGGGGTTGAAGCGGTGGCCCTGCTCGGGGGCCCACGGCCCGTGAACGCGGTAGCCGTAGCGCTGGCCCGGACCGATCCCGGCCAGGTAGCCGTGCCAGTGGAAGGCCGTGCACTCGGTCAGCTCGTAGCGCGTCTCGCGGTCCCGCTCGCCGAAGAGGCAGAGCTCGACCTTCTCTGCGTGCTCCGAGAAGAGCGAGAAGTTGGTGCCCTCGCCGTCCCAACGCGGGCCGAGCGGAAAAGGCCGTCCGGGCCACATCCTCACGCGTCCAGCTCCACCGTCTCGTTGGCGAAGTCGGCGTGCAGCTCGGCACGGCCGCGTCGCAGCGTGAGTGTGCGTGCGCTCTCGTCGAAGTCCACCTCGAGCTCCCGCGGCAACTCGCGCCGCAGCTGCAGCAGCCGCAGGTACAGCTCCTCCGGCTGGCCCCGCGTCAGCCGCGAGCGGACGAACGTCTCCTCGTCCTGCGGGTCGGGCACCTCGCCCGAGAAGCCGGCGAAGTGCGCGAACTCGCGCCGGCGGCCCACGCGCGTCGCGTCCGCGATGAACGGGTCGATGTGATCCGTGAAGAACTGGAAGGGCGCCGACTCGCCGTACTCCTCCCCTTGGAAGAGCAGCGGCGTAAAGGGGCTGAAGAGGACGACGGCTGCCGCGATCCGCCTCTTGCCCGCGGGCAGCCGGTCGCCGATCGCCCGGTTGCCGACCTGGTCGTGGTTCTGGGCGCACACGACGAGGCGCGGCCCTTCGGGCCGCGAGAGCTCGGCTGCGATGCCTGCCATCGAGCCGTCGAACTCCCCGTAGTACCCCTCGCGCTCGCCGGTCAGCGCGACGTGCAGCGCGTGGTGCAGGTTGTCCAGCCACATCGCGTCGTGGTTCCACTCGCTGAGAGGGCGGAAGTCGGCGGGCCCCATCTCGCTGATCACGAGCGCGGCGGGACCGGCAGCGCGAACCCGGTCGGCCAGCTCGGCGAGAACGTGCCGGTCGGAATCGTCCTGGACCGCGTGGACTGCGTCGAGCCGCAACCCGTCGATCCCGTACTCCCGCACCCAGAGCTCGGCGTTCTGGATCGCCCACTCGCGCACACCGGGTTGCGCGTAGTCGAGCGCCTCGCCCCAGGGCGTCTGGCCGAAACGGTCGGTGAAGTACGGACCGAACACGCGCAAGGCCTCGTTCCCCGGGCCGACGTGGTTGTAGACGACGTCCAGCACGACACCGAGACCTTCGCGGTGGACGGCATCGACGAGCCTCGCCAGGCCGGCCGGACCGCCATAGGCGGGATGCGGAGCGAACGAGTAGAGCCCGTCGTAGCCCCACCCGCGCTCGCCCGGAAAGGTGGCGATGGGCATCAGCTCGATCGCCGTCACGCCGAGGTCCCGCAGCGCTGGAAGGCATGGGATCACGCCGTCGAAGGTCCCTGCAGCGGAAAATGTGCCGACGTGGAGCTCGTAGAGCACGAGCTCGTCGAGGATGAGCCCCGGGCCGGCCCCGATCTCGAAGGCGCTCGTATCGAGGATGCGCGAGGGCCCGCGGACGCCGTCGGGCTGCCAGCGAGAGCACGGATCCGGCCAGGCATCCCCGCCGTCGAGGACGAAGCAATAGTCGTCGCCCGCCGCGGCGGGTACGAGTCCCGTCCAGAAACCGCCGCCGGCGTCCGCCAGCGCGTGGTGGCCGCCGGCCAGGCGCACCCCCACCGTTCGCGCGTTGGGTGCCCAGGTGCGAACCTCGGTCGTTCCCGCGCCGACCGGGGCCGCGCCGAGCAACGGTGTCGTTGCGAGGGCCACCTATCCGGCCGCCTCCGCGGAGCGGAGACCGCGCAGCGCCCAGAGGGAGAACCCCGCCAGTAGTGCGACCGCGATGCCGAACGCGAGCGCGACGTGCACCTCGTCGCCCGCGAGAAGGCTGCGCACGGCCTCGAGCACGTAGGTGAGCGGGTTCAGGGTCGCCACCGCTTCGATCCAACCCGTGAGCAGGCCGAGCGGTACGTAGACGGGCGCGAAGAAAAGAATCAGGAAGACCGGCATCTGCATCACCGGCCCGGCCTGGATCGTGCGGAAGCGCATTGCGACGCCGCACGCCCAGAGCAGGCCGGCGACGTTGATC
>DATLDK010000132.1:0-9616 GCA_035525905.1 Gaiellaceae bacterium
GGGCAGGTGGCGGTCGGCCCGCCGGTGTGGGCCTAGCCGGGCGGCAGCTCGGGCAGCGCGCCGCCGAAGAGATGGCTGAGACCTCGCAGCGCGAGCGACAGAACCTCGCGCACCGCTTCCGGTGGCGCGACAGCCTCCACGACGAGCCCGAGCATCACTCCGACAAACGCGTTGCGCCAATCGACGCGGCCTATGCGTCCGGCCGCCTCTTCGAGGTACTCAAGCCGACTGTCGATTGCCACCATCTGTGCCGCGCCCAAGCTCTGCGTCGTGCGCAGGTATTCCTTGATCTCGCGGAGCTGGGTCGAGATCTGCGCCCGCTCGCTTTCGCTGAATGGCGTGTTCTCGACGTCGCCCGGCTCGGCCGCAACGATCTCGCGCTCTCGCTGGATCTGCTCCCACGGGTCTTCTCCTGCGTCGAGTTCGCGCTCCAACAGCCCGAGCCAGATCTTGAATATCGGGATCGGCACGTCTTGCCATGCCCCGAGGTTGGTATAGCCGGTGCGAGTCTCTGTCCCCGGACTCATCTCGACTCGCCACCCTGAATCCTCGAACATTGCGCTCTCGCGGATGCGGAAGTGGTAGCGACTTGGCGTATGAACCACCTCCGCAAACTTCCCGGTTGAGTCTGTCCGACCGTCGTCGGACAGTTCGAACTGCCGCGGGTCGAAGTCGCTCTCTCTGATCAGCTCGAAGATCTCGCGCTTTTGCGACGGCAGGAGCAGCGGCGCGGGCGTCGGGTGGAACACATCCACGACGCTAGCGAAGGTACCGGTCGCCATCGGTTCTGCAACCCGTCGTGCAACCAAACGACGGGCTACGGCCCGATCTGGACGGGCACGGGACGACACGGCGACAGTCGCGAGCCCTTTCTCCAAACCATTCCGCGATACAGTGCGACACCCGCCGATATGGCACCCGGCTGCCTCAAAATCCGGTTCCCTTCGGGGAGTGTGGGTTCGATTCCCACCTTCGGCATCGCAGCGGTGTTTGCTGTTTGTAAGTAATAAAGCGAGCGGGATTGACGCCCCCTCGGAACGAGCAGAACGCTGGGGATGCTCTTACCCCGAGGAGGACAACTCATGTCGAAGTACCCAAGTCCGCGCCGCGGGCTGGTTGCGGTGCTCGCGGGCGCGCTGCTCGCGCTTACGCTGACCAGCGTCGCTGCGGCGGCTCCGCCCAGAAACACACAGGCGCCGACGATTACCGGCACGCCCAGGGTCGGCGAGACGCTGACCGCCAACAACGGCGCCTGGACGAACAGCCCGACGGCGTACCAGTACCAGTGGCAGCGCTGCGACGGCGTCGGCGCGAGCTGCTCCAGCATTCCGGGAGCAGTCGAGCGGACGTACCTGGTCACCGCCGCCGACGTTCGCAGGACGATCCGCGTCAACATGCTCGCCGTCAACGCCGACGGCTCCGGCTCGGCACGCTCCGCGCCGACCGCCGTCGTCACGGCCAGCCCGGCTCCCGCGAACACCGCCCGCCCCACCATCACCGGTGAGGCCCGGGTCGGCGAGGCGCTGACGGCGGAAGAGGGCACCTGGACGAACACGCCCACCGGCTACACCTACCAGTGGCAGCGCTGCGACATCGACGCGACCATCTGCCTCGCGGTGGCCGGCGCTGTCGGCAAGACCTACGGCGTCCGGACGGCCGACGTCGGCTACCGCCTGCGCGTGACGGTCACCGCACGCAACGCGAACGGCTCCGGGGCCGCGACGTCCGCCTTGACGGACATCGTCGCGCCGGCGGTCGAGATCACGAACACCCGGCCGACGCTGACGATCGTGTCGGTGCGGTTCCTCGGCGCCCGCATCTACGCGCGGTTCCGGATCTGCGACGACACCGCGACGAACCTGACGATCCTCGCAACAGACTCGCGTCCCGGTGTTGCGTCGCAGACGCGTCGCTTCTCGACGCGGATCGCGCCGAACCCGTGCGGCGTCTACACCCGCAACTGGGTGCCCGCCCCGCGGTTCCGCGGCAAGGGGCGCTACACGGTGACGCTCCAGGCCCGCGACACCTCGGGCTCGACGAGTGCACCGGCGCGCCGGACGTTCAACCGCTAGAGCAGGGTCTAGAGCACGAGGGGCGTCGTCCGCGGCGCCCCTCGTGCCTATCCGGCTACGAGCTTTCGGGCCTGCTTGTCCGGGGGGATCCGGACGACGTTCCACGCGAGGCCCAAGCGCTCGAGCAGCCAGATCAGCCAGCCGCCCGGATCGATCTCCGTGCGGCGGAGCCCGTGAAACGCGGAGGTCGGGAAGGCGTGATGGTTGTTGTGCCACGACTCGCCGAAGGAGAGCCACGACAGCCACCAGACGTTCCGCGACTCGTCGCTCGAGGCGAAGCGCCGGCGCCCCCAGAAGTGGCAGATCGAGTTGATCGAGAAGGTCACGTGATGGAGTAGGAAGATTCGGACCGCGCCGCCCCAGAAGAGCCCCGCGAAGAAGCCGTACCAGCCGCCGAGCAGCAGCCAGCCGGCCAGGGCAGGAACGGCGAGCGAGAAGAGCACGAGCGGTAGGAAGAGCTTCGCAATCACGCGGAGCCCCGGGTCTCGAATCAGGTCTTTCGCGTAGCGCCCCTGCTCCGCTCGGCCTGCGGCCGAGAAGAGCCAGCCCGTGTGCGCGTGCCAGAGTCCGCGCAGGGCGTCGATGACACCTTCGCCGTAGCCGGCGTGCGGGCTGTGCGGATCCCCTTCCTGGTCGGAAAATTGGTGGTGCTTGCGGTGGTCGGAGACCCAGGCGAGCACGTCGCCCTCGACCGCCATCTGTCCGAGCACCGCGAACGCGTACCGCACCGGCCGGTAGGTCTCGAAGGACCGGTGGGTGAAGAGGCGGTGGTAGCCGACCGTGATCCCGGCGCCGGTGAGCACGTAGCCCACGGCGAGGATCGCCAGCTCGGTCGGGCCGACCATCCGCTCCCAGAGCAGGACGATCGCGACCACGAGCCCGGCGAACGGCAGGACGATTCCCGCCAGGTTGATCAGCTTGTGCGTGCGCGTCATCTGTCTCCCGGCTCCCCAGAGGCCTACCTGCGGTGTCGTCCCACGCTAGCTGGAGGACGTCGGACGCGCCAAGCGTTACGACGCTTGTCCGGGAAATTGCCGGATTTGACCATCGTCAAACCTGCGGCCCTCCTAGACTGAGCGCATGGCGCGCGTCGGAATCCTCACAGGCGGGGGCGATTGTCCCGGGTTGAACGCCGTCATTCGCGCGGTCACGCGGCGCTCGCTCGATCGCGGGTGGGACGTTTCGGGCGTTCGCGACGGCTGGCGCGGGCTCGTCGAGGGAGTCGTCGAGCCGCTCGGGCGCCGCGAGGTCTCGGGCATCCTCCCGCGCGGCGGCACGATCCTCGGCACCACGCGGACGAACCCGTACAAAGTCGATGGAGGCGTCGACAAGGTGCTCGCCAACTTCGAGCAGACCGGCCTGGACGCGCTCGTCGCGATCGGCGGCGAGGACACGCTCGGCGTCGCCGCGAAGCTCCACGCCGAGCACGCCTTCCCCGTCGTCGGCGTCCCGAAGACGATCGACAACGACCTGAACGCGACCGACTACACCTTCGGCTTCGACACGGCCGTCACGATCGCGACCGAGGCGATCGACCGGCTGCACACGACCGCCGAGTCGCACAACCGAGTCATGGTCGTCGAGGTGATGGGCCGGCACGCGGGCTGGATCGCGCTCCACTCGGGGATCGCCGGCGGCGCCGACGTGATCCTGATCCCGGAGCAGCCCGTGACCGTCGAGGACGCCTGCGCCCTGCTCGAGAAACGCCATGCAACCGGGAAGGACTTCTCGATCGTCGTCGTCAGCGAGGGGTACGAGCTCACCTATGCGTCGGGTGAGAAGACGCTGGTCGCCGGCGAGGCGCGAGCCACCGACCAGTTCGGCCACGTCGTCCTCGGCGGTGTCGGCGACGCGCTCGGGCGCGCGATCGAGGAGCGCACCGGCTACGAGACCCGCGTCACGGTGCTCGGGCACGTGCAGCGCGGTGGCACCCCCACCCCACGCGACCGCGTGCTCGCGACGCGCTACGGCCTCAAGGCGGCGGATCTCGTCCACGACGGCACCTTCGGCCGGATGGCCGCGCTGCACGGGGACGAGATCGTCGACGTCTCGCTCGCGGAGGCGACCAGGGAGCTGAAGACGGTCCCGCCCGAGTGGTACGCGATCGCACAGGCCCTGGCGGGCTAAGCGTCTATCGCTCCGGTGGCACCAGCAGGAGGTGGCTCTCCACCACCGCCTCGGCGACGTCGAACAGCTTCTTGCCGCTGCGCTGTGACTGGCTCCGCAGGAGCTCGAAGGCGCGGCGCTCGTCGATCGACTGGCGGGCCATCATGATCCCCTTCGCGCGCTCGATCACGGCGCGCCGGGCGAACGCTCCCTCCAGATTCGAGTACTCCGCATAGCGCCGCAGCGTGATGTCGATCGCGCTCTGCATCTCGCCGGGCTCGCCGTTGACGATGTAGGCGAAGATCCCGCGCTTCGCCGCCTCGTTGACCCAGCTCGGGTCGACGTCCTCGAGCAGCGCGATCACCGGGCAGGTCGCCTCACGGACGATCTCCGTGATCATCTCGAGCGCGTGCTCGGCGCTGACTCCGAGCCCGACGAAGGCGAGGTCGGGATGCTCGCGCTCCGTGGCGTCCGCCACTTCGGTGACCTCGATCTCCTTCGAGATCACTTCGTGGCCGAGGCTCGTGACGATCTCCGCGATCCGCTCGAGCCGGTCCTTGCGCTCGTTGGCGATCAGGATTCGAAGCGAGACCGGTGCGTTGGTCATCCTCTGTCCAATGGTAGCGCTCCGGCGCCGACTGGGCGCGGCTTTTTTCAGAATTGGCCACGTTGAGGTAGAATCAAGGGACCAGCGGTCACAACATCCGACCGTTGTACGCACAGCGCGGGGCCATGAGCCGGCCCCGCTTGAAACCGCCCTCAGAAACCGGGTTGGAGCGCCAGCCAGTCGGCCGGCGACGCGCTTGGAAGCTCGAGGAGGATCCATGGGCAGCAGCGACTTTGCCGGCGAACGGCTCCCGCCGCCTCGACGGAAGCCCCGCGTGCTGATCGTCGACGACGACCCCTCGATCCGGCTGCTCTGTGCGGCGCAGCTGCTCGGTGAGGGATACGACGTGATCGAGGCCGGGGACGGGCAGGAAGGCCTCGAGCGCGCGTTCGGCGAGGCGCCGGACGTCGTGCTGCTCGACATCTCGATGCCCATCCTGGACGGCTTCGGCTTCGCGGCCGCGCTGCGCAGCGACGAGCGGACGCAACAACTCCCCTTCATCTTCCTCAGCGGAGAGCAGGATCCGCACGTCGAGACCCGCGCCTACGAGGCCGGAGCGCGGGGGTACTTCGCGAAGCCGTTCGACCCCTCGGTAATCGCTGAGTTCGTCAGGAGTGCGCTGGTCACACTCTTCCCCGACCCCAGCGCGCACCCCGGGGGCGACGTCTTCTAGTCGAAGAGCAGCAGCAGGGCGTCGGTCGGCGCGTAGTCGTCGGTCAGCACCGGCACGTCCTCCGTCGAGACCGGCGAGTCGACGCGGCCGCGGATCGCGTCGGTCAGGTCCGGAGCTGCCGGAGAGCTGCGCTCGACTTCCGCCCAGCGCTCGAGCAGGAACTCCTTCGAGGGCGCCGCGCCCTCGCCGGAGACGAGGATGATGTTCCGAATCGCGTTCAGGTCGTTCCCGCCCGCGTCGGTCACCGGGTGGATCGCGACCGTCGGGAAGACCGCGCGATAGGTGCGGAGCATCGACCGGAAGAGCCGTGAGTCGGGGCCGCGCACGGCGCCGATGATGTTCGTGACGACGAGCCCGCCCGGCGCGAGCCGCGAACGCGCGAGCTCGAGGAATTCCCGCGTCGCCAGATGAAAGGGAATCGAGTCGGAGTAGAACGCATCGACCGCGATCACGTCCCAGGGCCCTTCGTTCTGGGCGATGAAGCGGCGCCCATCCTCGACTTCGACCGTGACCCGCGGGTCGCGCGGAAGCTCGAAGTACGTGTAGGCGGCATCGACCACAGCGGGGTCGAGCTCGACGACGTCGATCCGGACGCCCGGGAAGTCCCGCCACGTCCGCTTCGGCGCAGAGCCGCCGCCGAGGCCGATGTAGAGGATCCGCTTCGTCTCCGCCCTGTACGCCCACGGGAGGGTGAGGTAGTCCGAGTAGCCGAAGCGCGTCCTGTACGGATCGCCGAGGTACATGCCGCTCTGAAAGGAGCTGTCGAAGCGGAGGTAGCGACTGTCGCCGTCCTCGACGACCGCGATCCGATGGTATTGCGAGTCCTCGGTGTGGACGACCTTGTACCCCGTCTGGTCGTCCTCGATCCCGCCGACGGCGTCCTGCGCGCTCTGTTGCCGGTAGACAGGCGACCAGTTGCGGAGCTGCGAGGCGGCGACGGTCTGGCCGGACTCGGGCGCGAGCGAGACGACCGCGCCGAGGCTCGCTCCGGCGAGCGCGAGCGTGACCGCAAACGCGACCGCCAGCCGCTCGACGACGGCCACCGCGGCCGCGGCGAGCATGAGCGCGACCGCGGCGGATGCGAGCACCTGATCGGTGCCGAGCGCGGGAATCAGCCAGAACGAGGTGAGGAACGTGCCTGCGATCGAGCCGGCGGTCGAGATCGCGAAGAGCCGCCCGGCGGTCCGGCCGAGGTTCGCGAGCGAGCGCGCCTTCAGCCGCACGGCCACCGGCGAGACGGTGCCGAGCACGACGCTCGGGACGCCGAAGAGCAGGATCGTCGCGAGCAGCGGATTGAGCCGGGGGCCGGGATCCCAGGCGACGACCTGATCGAGCACCCAGCCGTCGATGAACGGGATCGACAGCACGAGCAGCGCGCCGGTCCCGAGCAGACCGACGAGGAGACGTGGTGTCGGGTAACGGTCGGCGACGATCCCGCCGAGCCAGTAGCCCGTCGATAGGCCGGCGAGCACGATTCCGATCAGCGCGCCCCAGACGTAGAGCGAGTTGCCGAAGAAGGGTGCGAGCACGCGGCTCGACGCGATCTCGAGCCCGAGCAGGGCCCCGCCGGCGATGAAGACCGCGACGCCGACCGCGATGGAGCTGCGCAGGTCGCGGCCCACTAGCTGCGGTCTCGCACGAGAACCGCGTCGACACCGGCCCGCTCCAGCTCCTCGAGCTCCGGCTGCGTGACGGGGCCTACGTCTGCGATCGCGAGCTTGCCCGCGGGAATATCGGAAAGCAGCTCGAGCACGTGCCCGAGTGGCTCGTCGGCGTCGGCTGCGGAGAGGAGGAGCAACTCCGGGTCGAGACGCTCGAGTGCCTCCTCGAGCTCGTCCTCGCTCGCCACCTGGACGACGAGCTCCACCCCGTCGCCGCGGTCGGCGTGCTCCTGGCCCGGGCGCACCAGCCGTGCGTCTGCACCCGTGCCGTCGGCCGTCAAAATCGGCAGCGCGCAGAAGGCCCGAATCGCTTCGAGGTCGCCCTCGGCGAGCACCGCCTCCGCACCTGACGCCTCCGCGCGCAGCGCGTCCTCCGGGCCGGACACTGCGACGATCAGCGAGATCCCGTCACCCTCGGAGATGGCTTGGCTCAAACGTCTGGGGCCGGTCACGCGTCGCAACACTACCGAAGCGGCTACGGTTCGGACCGTGCGCGTGCGCGTTGCGATTGCCCTGCTGCTCGCGGCGCTGCCGGCCGTGGCGACCGCTGCGATCGCGCCCCCGATCACCGGCACAGCGCGCGCCGACCTCCTCGTCGGACGTGACGGCTCGGACCGGATCGTGGCGCGCGCGGGGAACGACCGGATCGCGGCCGAGTACGACGGAGGCATCGACCGGATCTCCTGCGGCCCGGGGCGCGACATCGTCGCCGCGGACGCGCGCGACCGAGTCGACGGGGACTGCGAGCTCGTCAGCCGGCGGATCCATCGCGACCGGCACACGAACTCGGAGGCCCAGCACGAGTCGGAGGTGGAGCCCGACTCGCACACCGTGGGCGTAACGACCGTTGCGGTCTTCCAGGTCGGGCGGAACCGAACCGGCGGGGCGTCGAGCATCGGCTTCTCCACCTCCAGGGACGGCGGCCTGACATGGCGCGAGGGCACGCTTCCGGGGTTGACGCCGTTCACGGTCCCGCCCGGGCCTTCGACCCGGGCGAGCGATCCAGTCGTCACCTACGACGCGGCGCACGGCCTCTGGCTGGCGAACACGCTCGCGATCGCGCCGGGCGCGACGCGGCTGACGATCCACCGCTCGCGCGACGGGCTCACGTGGACGGGCCCGATCGACGCTGCGCTCGCACAGACCGAGGATCTGGCCTACGACAAGAACTGGCTCGTGTGCGACAACGGGGCCGCGAGCCCGTTCCGCGGCCGCTGCTATCTGGCGTACACGCTGGTCGGGGAGCGCGAGGACCAGCTGGCCGTCCAGCGTTCGGACGACGGCGGTCGCACATGGTCGACCGCCGTGACGATGACGATCCCCGTCACCGGCGTGATTCCCGTCGTGCGCCCGGACGGGATGCTCGTGCTCGTCTTCTGGTCCGGGCGCACGGGAATGGTGGCGGTCCGCTCGACGGACGGCGCCGTCACGCTGTCGGAGCCGCTCACGATCTCGCCCGTGCGGGCACGAGATGCGCGGCCACTGCGCGCGCCGCCGCTCGTGGCCGCCGAGGTCGATCTCTCGGGAGCCGTGCTGGCCGTATGGCAGGACTGCCGCTTCCGCGCGGCCTGCGAGGCCAACGACATCGTCCTCGCGCGCTCGGCCGACGGGGTCGCGTGGTCCGGCCCGGCACGGGTGACGCGCGGCCGGAACGCGGCGATCCCGACGATCGGCGTCGAGCCGGAGACGGGCAGGCTCGCCGTCGCGTACTACGTGCTCCAGCCGGACGGCGTCGACGCGGAGCTCGTCACGTCCTCCGACGGCGGCGCGCGCTGGAGCAGCCCACAGCGGCTGAGCCCGCGCCGGATGGCGCTGGAATGGCTACCGGAGACGACGCTCGGCCGCATGCTCGCGGATTACATCGGCGTCACGTGGTCGCGCAGCCGTCCGCTGGTCGTCTACGCGCTCGCCTCTCACCCACGGAACGGCAAGCTCCGCCAGGCGATCTACGCCGGCCGCGGCTGAAAGGCGCACACCTTGCGTGGGCGAGCCGCGGGAGCGAAGCGAACCGCCTTCAGGGATCTTCGCTTCTTAGCGGGTGTCCGGGCTTTGCCCGGATACCCGCCTAAAGACCAACAGGATGCCACACGGTCTTTAGTTCCAAGAAGCTCGCGATCGCCCAGGGGCTCTGCTCGTCGGGCTTGCCGTGCACGACGCGCTTGACGTTGTCGGCGGCGAGGCGCTCCAGCTCCGGCCTCTTCCCGTTCGCACCGGTGAGGTCGATCGCGTTCACATCCATGTGCCCGGCGAGGATCGGGGCGAGCTCGTCCTGGAGGCCGGTGAGGACGTTCACGACGCCGCTGGGAATGTCCGAGGTCGCGATCGCCTCGGCGAGCTCGATCGCGGCCAACGGATGCGTCTCCGAGGCGACGACGACGACGGCGTTCCCGCCCACGAGCACGGGCGCGACGCGCGCGACCAGGCCGCCCAGCGCGGGCTCCTCCGGTGCGAGCACGGCGACGACGCCGGTCGGCTCCGGGAACGTGAAGTTGAAGTA
>DATLDK010000135.1:0-13586 GCA_035525905.1 Gaiellaceae bacterium
TGCTTGCGGACGGGATCGGCGACACGATTCGCGTCTCCCTCACGGCCGACCCTGTGCAAGAGGTCGAGACGTGCTGGGAGATCCTGAAAGCGCTCGGCTTGCGCGAACGCGGTCCCGTGATGATCTCCTGCCCCTCCTGCGGCCGCGACAACGTCGGTGTCGAGAAGCTCGCGGTGGCCGTCGAGGAAAGGTTGAGGCAGTACCCGGAAGCGTTCGAGGTCGCCGTGATGGGCTGCGCCGTCAACGGCCCGGGCGAGGCCGGAGACGCCGACTTCGGCATCGCCGGCGGCCGCGACGTCGGCTTCGTCTACGCGCACGGCCGCGTACTGAAGAAGGTGAGCTCCGACGTCCTGATCAACGAGCTTTTCGTCGAGATCGACCGCTGGATCGCAGCCGGCATGCAACGGCCGAAGCGGCTGAAAATGGCCAAGCCGGCTGCGCTCGCGATGGCCGAGGCCTCGCTGATCCCTCTCGACTAGATTCTCGCGATGATCCATCGCGCCTCCAAGCTGCACCTGCCGACCCTGCGCGACGCGCCGTCGGACGCCGAGGCGCTCTCGCACAAGCTCCTTGTCCGCGGCGGCTTCATCCGCCAGCTGAGCGCCGGTCTCTGGACGCTGTTGCCCCTCGGTTGGCGCGTGCACCGGAAGGTCGAGCAGATCGTCCGCGAGGAGCTGGACGCGATCGGGGCCCAGGAGATGTTCGCACCGGTGCTGACGCCCGCAGACCTCTGGATCAAATCAGGCCGCTATGGAATTCCCGAGCTCTTCAAGCTGCAGGACCGCAACGGCCGTGACTACGTCCTCCCGCTCACGCATGAGGAGACGTTCACCTTCCACGCGCTCGAGCTCCAGAGTTATCGCCAGCTGCCGCAGTCCTGGTACCACTTTCAGACGAAGGACCGCGACGAGCCTCGCCCCCGAGGTGGACTGCTCCGCGTCCGGGAGTTCGTGATGAAGGACTCCTACTCCTTCGATCGAGACGAAGGAGGTCTGGATGTCAGCTTCCAGGCCCACAAGGGCGCGTACGAGCGGGTCTGGGAGCGCTGCGGGCTCGAGACCTATGGCGTTCCGGCCGAGAGCGGCATGATGGGCGGCGAGGAGTCGCTCGACTACCTGGCGCCGTCGGGATCCGGCGAGAACACGCTCGTCCGGTGCGAGAACGGCGACTTTGCAGCAGATCTCGAGATCGCGTTCGGGGTGCCGCGCGCGCCGGAGTTTCCGCAGCGGCTCGACCGGCCCACGGAGGTCGAGACGCCTGACACCCGCACGTGCGAGGCGCTTGCCGCGCTGTTGTCGATCGACCTCGCAGCGACGACGAAGGCGATGCCGGTGGTGAAGGGCGACGGGACGCTCGTGCTCGCTCTACTGCGCGGAGACGATCGCCTGGAGGAGGGGAAGCTCCTGTCAGCGCTCGGCTCCGAGTTCCGCCCGGCCACCGACGAGGAGATCGTGGCCGGTTTCGGCGCCGAAGGGGGCTCGCTCGGCCCCGTCGGCTTCTCGGGTCCGGTCATCGCCGACGAGACCCTGCGCGAGGGTCAGTACGTCGCCGGAGGCAATCGGACCGGCTGGCACCTGCGGGGGGTCGAGGCGGGACGCGACTTCCAGGCCGAGTTCGCGGACATTCGCCAGCCGAAGGAGGGCGACGCGTGCCCGAACTGCGGGGGGCGGCTCGGTTTCGAGACGGCGATCGAGGTCGGACACATCTTCAAGCTCGGCACCAAGTACTCCGAGTCCTTCGACGCCAAGTATCTGGACGAGGACGGCGTCGAGAAGCTGATCGTGATGGGCTCGTACGGGATCGGCCCCGGCCGGGTGTTGGCCGCGGCGGTCGAGCAGCACGGCAGCGAGGAGGGGATCGTCTGGCCGGCCGAGATCAGCCCGTACGACGTCCACCTCGTCGTGCTCGGCTGGGACAATCTCGAGCTGGTCGCGCTCGGCGAGCAGCTGGCGGAAGACCTGTCCGCCGAAGGGCTGGACGTCCTGCTCGACGATCGCGAGCTGCGTCCGGGCGAGAAGTTCGCCGACGCCGACCTGATCGGTTGCCCGCTCCGCGTCACGGTCGGGAAGAAGACCCTTGAGGACGGCGCGGTGGACGTCCGAGACCGGACGAGCGGCGACGACTCCCGGGTTGCGAGTTTGGACCTCGCAAAACGGGTAGTCGCACGCTGATGGCTCGAAGGAGGAAGTACAGCGAGGACTCGTTCGGCGCCACGATCGAGCGGTTGATGGCCGAGACGGGACTCACCTACCGCGGACTCGCCGGCAAGACCGATCTGTCGGCGGGCTACCTGAATCATCTCGTCCACGGCAACCGGCCCGTACCGTCCAAGGACGTGGTGGCCCGTCTGGCCGGTGCACTCGGAGTCGAGCCGGAGCACTTCCGCGAGTACCGCCTGCGCGTGATCTCCGACCGGCTGGAGGAGATGCCCGACCTCGTGGACCGGCTGTACAAGCGGCTCGCCGTGTAAAAGTTTCCACAGCGCGCAGAAGGGAACTCGCCTGCAATGAGTCCTGCCTTCGCGCACCCTGTCGAGCAAGAGCTCGCCCGCATCTTCGACGGGCTCGGTATCCCTTGGCAGTACGAGCCGACGACGTTCGTGCTCGAGCGGAAAGCCGACGGCAGTATCGCCGAGGCGTTCACGCCAGACTTCTACCTCCCCGAGCAGGACATGTACGTCGAATGCACGACGATGCGGCAGCGGCTGACGGCGAAGAAGAACCGGAAGCTGCGCAAGCTCCGCGAACAGGGGGTGCTCGTCACCGTGCTCTACCGGCGCGACTTCGAGCGACTGCGCGAGCAGCACGGGTTCCCGTTCGACCTCGCGGCGTAGTGGACACTGCGTTCGCGATCCTGATCGTGCTCGTGTCGGTCGTCAGCGTGGTCGTCGTCGGGATCGCGTTCATCTGGGCGGCGCGCAAGGACGGGGAGGAAGACCGTGCGCTGCAGAAGCGGCTCGGAATCCGCCGCAAGACGAGGCTCGGGCCCTAGCCGCTAGGATCAGCGACCACGGGGCGTGGCGCAGCCTGGTTAGCGCGCTAGTCTGGGGGACTAGAGGTCCCGAGTTCGAATCTCGGCGCCCCGATAACACAGCCAGACTCGGCCGCTCCGAGAGGCACACGCGTCCCCGCTCAATACGCTCGGCTGCTTCGAGCCGCGTTCGTGGCTACGGTATGCGACTGGATGACGCCAAGAAGGGGCGGCTAGCCCAAAACGAGGACTTCTTCCGTGAGCTCAACGGAAAAATCAACGACATGGCAGAGGCCCACGGCGTCGATTCCCACGTGTACGAGTTCGTCTGCGAATGCTCGGACATCGCGTGCATCGAACGCGTCGAGCTCACTCTCGCCGAGTACGAACACATACGCGCCGTGCCCACGAGATTCGTGGTGAAGAAAAACCACGTGGTGAGAGAGATCGAACACGTCGTCGAGTCCGTCCCTGATCACCTGGTGATCGAGAAACACGGAGAAGCCGGCAGGATCGCAATTCAACTCGAAGCGGAAAGCAGCCTGGAGCAGCCCTGATTCGCCTTCGCGAGGCCGAAGCGGACTAGAAATCAGGCGTTCGCGCTAGCGGCGGGAGACGGGGCAAGGTGGTGCGGTGTGCTCCGGGTCGATCTCGACGTCGAAGCCGGCGATTGCCCGTGCGCAATCCTGGAAGTCCGTCCGTACGTACCACCGCGTGGTTACCTTCTCGGCCGTCCGCGCGACGGTGACCGAAAACGCGACGACGCCGGTTCGACCCACGACGGTCAGCGTGCGCGACTGGAATCGCCACTGTCCATTTGTCAGCCGGTTCATCGTTGCAGCCACGCGCGCCACGCGGTGCTTCAAGTAAGCCGCAGGATCGGGGACGGCGATTCGAAGTTCGTAGCGCACGTTCGGTCCCACGACCTGGAGCCGAGAGACGGTCGCGTGACTCGCTGCTACGGCCGAGCGCGTCTGCGCCTCGATCTGAGTCACCGTCGGACGCGAGGCTCCAGCCGAAGCGGCCACTCCTCCGAGCGCGAGCGCGATGAGAGAAACAACAGTGATGGTCAATGTTGCGAGGCGCATGTCGAACAACAAGGTATCCGGTCTTTTGCCGAACTCAGCTTCGACGAGTAATCAGTAGTAATCGGACGTTTGGCGAAGTAGGATCGGCGGGCGTTGAAGGTGCTGCGGCTCGCTCTGCTGGTGATCGGGGCATGTCTCGCCATGCCTGCCGGCGCTTGGTCGAGCGCAGGGTCGCCCAGCGCTCAGACGCCGTCACGGAAGGTGGGGATCTTCTACTATCCATGGTTCGCAACGCCGCAGCTGGACGGAGCCTTCGCGCACTGGCAGCAAGGAGGCAGCTCGCCCCCGGCTACGCTCGCATCGGGGTTCTACCCCGCTCGCGGCCCCTACTCCTCCGCCGATGCCCTGGTCGTGGACGCGCAAATGGGAGAGATCGCCGCCGCGGGCATCGGCAGCGTCATCGTGTCGTGGTGGGGCCGAGGCTCGGTGGAGGATCGCCAGCTGCCGCAGGTGCTCGCCGCGGCGAGGGCGCACGGTCTCTCTGTGGCGGCGCACCTGGAGCCGTACGAAGGCCGGACGGTCGCCTCCGCCGGTCAGGACATCGATTACCTGCGCGCCTTCGGCATCACCGACTTCTACGTTTGGGCGTCCGCCGCGCTCCCCGATGCCGAGTGGGCCGACTTGAATGCCCGCCTGTCGGGGGTGCGCACCTTCGCCAACACGAACCTCGCGGGACGCGCGGCCGCGGGGAGGTTCAACGGGCTGTACACCTATGACGTACTTCTCTTCGACGGTCGGCTCTTCCCGCGGCTTTGCAACCAGGCGCGGCACCTCGGGTTGTTGTGCGCCCCGTCGGTCGGCCCCGGGTACGACGCCAGGCGCGCGACCGGCGACGTCCGGGTGCGCCCACGGCGGAACGGCGCCACCTATGACTCGATGTGGGATGGCGCCGTGAGGGCACGGGCCGACCTGATCACGATCACGAGCTACAACGAGTGGCACGAGGGCACGCAGATCGAGCCTGCGCGCCCCGCGCGTCGCGGCTTCCAGGGCTACGACGGCGCCTGGGGTCTCCGCGGCCACGCGGCGGAGACCGCTTACCTCGCGCGCACGGCTTACTGGGTGCGGCGTTTCAGCGGCTGAGCACGACGTCCGCCGCACAGCCGGACACGAGCGCGTCGAAGACATCGCCTGGGTCGACGCCCCGTAGCGACTCGTGCCCGACATCGATCTCGATCTCCGGCCACGACTCGAGCCCGAGCGAGCGCCCGCCCTCGTCCGCTCCGAAGCAGAGCAGCCGATCGGTGCCGAAGACGCCACGCGTTCCCGTCTGGCGGCGGGCGATCCCTTCGAGCTCCCGGAGCTCCTCCAAGGGATCGATGCGGATGTTCGAGTCCGAGCCGATGCACAGCGCGATCCCGCGATGCTCGACACGCGCGGCCGGAAGGAAGCCGTCTGCGAGGTCCGCCTCGGTTGTGGGGCACACGCAGATCGTCGTGCCGCTCTGCGCGAGCAGATCGAGCTCGTTCCCGTCTGCGTGGGTGGCGTGCACCACCGTCACGTGGGGGCCGAGGCAACCCGTTCGATCGAGGAGCTCGATCGGTCTGCAGCCGTGCTCGGCCAGGCATTCCTCGACCTCACGCGGCTGCTCGCCGGCATGGATGTGGAGCGGCAGCTTCTCTCCCGCGGCGTAGCGGCCGAGCTCGTCGAGCCAGTCGCGCGGGCACGCGCGGACGGAGTGGGGGGCGAGACCCGCCCGGATGCCTTCGGCGCGCAGCGACTCGAGCTGCCGCAGGTACTCGGCAGGAGACTCCTGCCGCATGCGCCGGAGCCCGCCGCGTCCGTAGGCAGCCAGGAGCAGGACGAGCTCGATGCCTGCGTCAGACGCGGCCTCCGACGCGGCTCGCGCCTCCGGGATTCCGAGGTAGTGGAACTCTCCGACCGCGGTGTACCCGGCGCCGACCATCTCCCGGTAGGTCGTCGCGTAGAGGCGCCGGACCCTCTCCGGCGTCTGACGCTCGGCCTCCGCCAGCATCAGCTCCCGCCACGCCCAGAAGTCCCGTCCTCCCGCCCGGCCGCGTAGGGCGCGTTGAAACGTATGGCTGTGGGCGTTGACGAAACCCGGCAGCGTGACAGACTCGGGCACTTGCAGACCCTATCCTTGACAGCAGTGGCCTCCCGCGCCGTCCCCGCACCGCTCGCGCAGCTTCCCAATGCGCTCACGGTGCTACGGCTCGCGCTGATCCCGCTGTTCGTCGCTCTCTATGTCAACGCGGGCGACGGCTCCAGCTGGGCGGCCGGATGGGTCTTCTTCGTCGCCGGCGTCACTGACCAGGTGGACGGCTACCTGGCGCGGCGCTGGCACGTCGAGTCGCAGTTCGGCAAGCTGGCCGACCCGCTCGCAGACCGGCTGATGATCGACGCTGCGGCGATCCTGCTCGCCGTGGAGCACAAGCTTCCCTGGCTCGGAGCGGCGATCATCGTCCTGCGTGACGTCGTCCTCGTCGGCGGGTACAGGTTGCTCATGCCCCGCGGTTACGAGCTTTCGGTCACCACGCTGGGCAAGCTCGCCACCTGGCTGCTCTACCTCTCGGTCGGCATCCTTACGGTTACCGGCCACGCGACCGACTGGCCGAGGTGGCTCTTCTGGTTCGCGCTCGCGCTGGCGCTGCTGGCGGCAGCCCAGTACGTCGTCAAGGCTCGACGGGAGGTGGCGACGTGAAAGCCGTCGTGATGGCCGGAGGCGAGGGTACTCGCCTCAGGCCCCTGACCTCCAACCAACCCAAGCCGATGGTGCCGATCGTCGGCAAGCCGTGCATCGAGCACATCGTCGAGCTGCTCCGGAGCCACGGCCTCGAGGACATCGTGGTCACGCTGGCCTTCCTCCCGCAGGCGATCCGCAGCTATTTCGGAGGCGGGGAGACCCTGGGCGTGAACATCGAGTACTCGGTCGAGGAGCTGCCGCTCGGAACCGCCGGCTCGGTCCGGCTCGCGAGCGCCAAGCTCGACGAGACGTTCCTCGTCATCTCGGGAGACGCGCTCTGCGACGTCGACCTCGGCTCGCTCATCGCGAAGCACAAGGACAAAGGCGCGGCCGTGACGATCGGACTCAAGTCCGTGGACAATCCGCTCGAGTTCGGGATCGTGGTCACCGACGAAGACGGGAGGGTGGAACGGTTCCTCGAGAAGCCCTCGTGGGGTCAGGTCTTCTCGGACACGATCAACACCGGCATCTACGTGCTCGAGCCCGAGGTGCTCACGCATATCCCGACCGAGGGGAAATACGACTTCTCGAAGGAGCTATTCCCGCTCCTGCTCGAGATGGGCCGGCCGATCTACGGGCACGTCCTCGACGGCTACTGGCAGGACATCGGCAACCTCGAGCAGTTTCGGCAGGCGAACTTCGATGCTCTGGACGAAAAGGTGCGGCTGAACATCGAAGGCGTGCGCCTGCGCGGTAACGTCTGGATCGGCGAGGGCGCCGACGTCCACGACGCAGAGGACGTCGAGGGGCCCGCCTTCATCGGCAACCATTGCCGGATCGCCCGCGACGCCTCGATCGGCCCGTACACGATCCTGTCCAACGGCGTCACGCTCCGGGAACGCGCCCGAACCGTCCGTTCCGTAATCGACTCCTCGACGCATGTTGGCCGCAGCGCGCTGATCGAAGGCGCGGTGATCGGCCGAGCGTGCGACATCCGCGACCATGTCCGGATCCAGGAAGGAGCTGCGATCGGCGACGAGGTGACGATCGGTTCCGAGTCGAGCATCATGCCGCACGTCCGCGTCTACCCCTACAAGGAGCTCGAGACCGGCTCGCATCTGTTCGAGAACCTGATCTGGGAGACACGCGCTTCCTCGCGGCTGTTCGGTAAGGACGGCGTCACCGGCCTCGTGAACGTCGATCTGACGCCCGAGACCGCGACACGGCTTGCGACAGCGCTCGGCACGGCCCTCGAGCGCGGCGGCCGCGTCGTCGCAAGCCGTGACTCGGCCCCGAGCTGCCGCATGATCAAGCGAGCGATGATCTCCGGCCTGAACGCCGCCGGGCTCGACGTCGCGGACCTGCGCGTCTCGCCGCCGGCAGTCAGCCGCCACGTCCTGAAGACGCAGGGCTACGCGGCCGCAGTGCACGTGGGGATCAGCCACCTCGATCCCGAAGCCGTCTTCATCCGGATCTACGAGCCACCCGGGATCCTGCTCACGCAGGGCCTGCAGACGGAGATCGAGAAGAACTTCACCCGCCAAGAGCTGCGGCGCGTCTCCGCTGGCGGCGTTGGCTCGGTCTCGTACCCGGCCCGCGTCCGCGAGAGCTACGCCCAGGACCTGCTCGCATCGATCGACGTCAGCTCCGTGCGGGAGCGCCGCTTCCGAATCGTCGTCGACTACGGGTATTCCGCGTCCTCGTTCGTGCTCCCGCTCGTCGTCGGCCCGATGGGGACCGAGGCGATCTCCGCGCATGGCTTCTTCGCCGAGCAGCTGGCCGACCGGGAGACGCTCGGGCAGGCGATCGGGCACACGAAACGCCTGGTCACGGCGATCGGCGCCGATCTCGGAGCGGTGTTCGACCAGTCGGGCGAACGGCTCTACCTCGTCGATGAGCTGGGGCGAGAGGTTCCCGTCGATCAGACGCTGCTGCTGTACGTGCGGCTCCTGGCGGAGCGCGGGATTCACGGAAAGGCGGCGTTCCCGATCACCGTCACGAGCAAGGTCGACGAACTCGCAGGCGACGCGCTCGAGATCATCCGTACTCCGAACTCGCTCACCGATCTGACGAGCGCGGCGGCCGAGCCGGGCGTCGTCTTCGCAGGCGCCGTCGGCGGCGGGTACGTCTTTCCCGAGTTCCTGCCTGCCTACGACGCCGTCGCAAGCCTAGCCAAGCTCCTGGAGCTGCTCGCGCCCATCGGCCGGCCGCTGTCGCGGCTGATCGCCGAGCTGCCCGAGCCTACGCTCATCCATCGCCGGCTCGCGTGTCCGTGGGCCAAAAAAGGTCTCGTCATGCGGGTGCTGAACGAGCGTCTCGCCGGCCGTGACGTCGACCTGACGGACGGCATCAAGCTGCGCGACGACCGCGGGTGGTCGCAGGTGCTCCCGGATCCGGACG
This sequence comes from Gaiellaceae bacterium, assembly GCA_035525905.1. Taxonomy (GTDB): domain Bacteria; phylum Actinomycetota; class Thermoleophilia; order Gaiellales; family Gaiellaceae; genus Gaiellasilicea. Next base: position 9,103 of record DATLDK010000135.1, read on the forward strand.
AGCCGCTCGTGCACCTGTACGCCGAGGGCGACACCTTGCAGATCTCCGAAGAGCTCGAGCAAGAAGTCCGCGAGCTGGTCGAGGAGATCTTGCAGGGAGACGACGCTACAGCGCGAACCTCGGTAGAAGCCTCAAGCTGAGGTTGACCCCTCGGCGCGCCTGCTGCTTTACTGACCCAGACCTCCATCGAATCGCTGGTACAGGAAAGGCGCCATGGAACCGCTGCCCGATCTGGCAACACTCTCCGACGAAGACCTGAAGTCACTGATCGAGAAGCTCGAGCTGGAGGAGAACGAGGTCTCCTTCCGCCGCCGCATGCTGCAGGGGAGGATCGACATCCTGCGCGCGGAGCGGATTGCACGCCTGAAGGGCAAAGGGGTCACGGACGTGGACGTTGAGAAGCTCACCGACATCCTCTCGGCACGGAGCGCGCCGCCGACCGAAGAGGGCGCGTGAGTCACGTCTACTGCGCCGAATGCGGTTTTCAGAACCCGGAGGCGGCGAACTTCTGCTCGCGCTGCGGCTCGACGCTGAACAAGGGCGAAGCCGGAGAGCAGACGATGACCTTCACCGCCGACGACGACGCTGATGAGTCCTCGGCAGCGCTCCAGGAGCTGGCCGGCACGGGGCCGGCACTCGTCGTCCGCTCTGGTGGCGGCAGGGCGGGGGAGAGCTTCTTCCCTTCGGAGGAGCGGACGCTGATCGGCCGCTCGCCGGAGTGCGATGTGTTCCTCGACGACGTCACCGTCTCGCGGAAGCACGCCGAGCTCCTGCGCGACGGAGAGAGATTCACGATCAGCGACCTCGGGAGTCTCAACGGCACGTTCGTGAACAAGAAGCGGATCGAGTCGACGGAGCTCGAGGACGACGACGAGCTCCAGATCGGCAAGTACCGGCTCACCTTCCTGCGCCGATGAGCACGACCGCCGCCACCCCGGCGACCGAGCGCCGCCTGCACACGATCGGGGCCGTCTGCGCCCGCCTGCAGCCGGAGTTCCAGGACATCTCGATCTCCAAGATCCGGTATCTCGAGGACCAGGGCCTGCTGACGCCGAAGCGCACGCGGGGCGGCTACCGCTTGTTCAGCGAGGAGGACGTGGAACGGCTGGAGACGATCCTCCGGCTGCAACGGGACGAGTTCCTACCGCTGCGCGTGATCAAGCAGGAGCTTGCCGCCGGTACCGGAGCGGCGGAGCGGAAGCGTCGTCGATCAACGGCGCTCGGCGAGCGCGAGGCGGAGCTGAACCTCGCGGAGCTGTGCCAGCGTGCCGGCATCGATGCGGCGCTCGCGCGCGCATTGGAGGAGTACGGCTTGCTGACGCCGCGGCTCGAGGGTGGAGAGCGGCTGTACCGCGAAGGTGACGTGGAGATAGCCGCTGCGTGCGGGCAGCTGTCCCAGTACGGCATCGACGCGCGTCACTTGCGCACGTTCCGCAACTCCGCCGGACGCGAGGCGGGCCTGCTCGAGCAACTCGTCGCGCCGGCGCTGCGAGCCCGAAATCCCGAGCGCCGAAAGGCCGGTCTCGAGGACCTGCAGGCGCTCGCCGAGGCGTCGCAGGAGCTCTCTCGGCTCCTGTTCTGGCGTGAGTTGCGACTCCTGGCCGAACGGTAGGGTCGGGCGGTGACCTCCGGCGCGACTCTCGACCTGCGTGACCGCGTCCGTGACGTACCGGACTTCCCGAAGCCGGGGATCGTTTTCAAGGATTTGATGCCTCTCGTCGCCGACGCAACGTACTTCCGCGAGACGATCGACCGGCTCGAGCAGCACGCGCGTCCGCTTCGGCCGGACATCATCCTCGGTGCGGAGGCGCGCGGCTTCATCTTCGGCGGCGCGCTCGCGGATCGGCTCCATTGCGGCTTCGTGCCCGCCCGCAAGCCCGGAAAGCTGCCCTGGGACACAGTGGAGGCCGTCTACGACCTCGAGTACGGGACCGACAGCCTCCAGGTGCACGCGGATGCGATCGGCAAGGGCTCGCGCGTGATCATCCACGACGACGTGCTCGCCACGGGCGGTACCGCCAACGCGAAGGTCGAGCTCGTCGAGAAGCTCGGCGGAGAGGTGGTTGGCCTGCTGTTCGTAGTCGAGCTCACCTTCCTCAACGCGCGCGAGAAGCTCGCCGGCTACGACGTCGAGTCGCTGATCTCCTACTAAAGGGTGTCGCCACAGCCGTCCGGCGCGTCGATGAGTATCCGGACGATGTACGACGTACTTACGGGCCGTTATACCTTCGCGTGCCCCCGCCGCGAGCACGCACATGTGGCGCTCTCCTCGTTCCGCCTGCTCGAGCGTCTGCCCGGCGCAACCCATCCGGCCGTCTACCGCGTCAGCTTCGATTGCGGTTGCGGAGAAGAGCATCCTGGCCTCGTGGCGCACGACGACCTGGATTGGGCCCCTCTGGGCGCCCACGCAGGACCGTTCGTCGACCTGATGACGTCCCGCACGGGCGACGCGGCCGACGAGCTTCTCGACGTCGCCGCGTCGCATCTGAAGGCGGGGGAGTGGCCGTGGAGCTTCTACTGCTACCCGGAAGGGCGGCCGCGGCCGGTCTTTCCGTCCTCCTTCGTCGCCGTGGCGCCCGGTGAACGGTCGCTTGGGCTCGCTGTTCGCTGCCCGGCCTGCGGTGCGCTGTCGGTGAATCTCGTCTCCCGGTCTCACGTCGACCTGCCGTTCGCGAACGACGAGCGGGTGGGGATCGTCGAGCATGTCTTCGCCGACGATGCGCTGCGCACGGTCGCCGAGTTCCAGGCCGAGCTGCACTCCGCGAGCTTCGACGAGCGACGGCTGCACCTGCCCTAAGCGGTTCAGTTCCGTTCGGGCCGGGAAGACAGGGCGAAACGCTTTGAACGGAGGGTGTGATGATCGGAGTGACGCGGGGAATCTCAACACTGGCCGGGGCGGCGGTGGCAGGCATCCTCTTGTGGATCGCCACCCAGATCGGCGCGCAGACGACCACCGAGTACTGGACGACCTACGGCTTGATCGCGGCGGCGGGCCTGACCATGGCGCTGTCGCAGATCCTGGGCGGTTGGACGAAGTGGGGGTGGCCGCGCTTCTCGTTCGGCGTCTTCACGCTCGCCTTCCTGCCGGTGCTGGCCGCTGGTGGCTGGGTCCTGCTGGCGCGCCAGCCGGCCGACTGGATGAACACGTCGAACTGGTCGCGCGATCTCGGCATCTTCGGCGCCGTGGCAGACCTCGGCAACATCCTGCCGGCGATCGCCTTCGGGATCGGCCTCGTGTTCGGGCTCTCGTTCGACACGTCGGGACGGCGGCGGCATGAGGTCGTCCCTGTGACGACGACGATGACGGACACGCCGGGGACGCGCGACACGCGCGCCGCAGACGAACCGCTGACTGCCGATCGCGGTCCGTACGTGGATCCGCCGACCGTGCCCGTGGGGAACATGAGCGGCGAGGAGGAGGCAGACCACCGGGAGACGGTCACGACGACCACGACCCCCTCAGAGGAGCGCCGGATCCGGGACTGAACCCTGGAATTGGGGATCTCGCGCGAGCAGGCTTCCCGACGATAGAGCGGGTGAGATGGAAGCCGCCGCCATCAGTCAGCTGAAGCCCGCTGCCTCGGCGCTCCTGCTTGCTCATTGCTCCGCGCTCGATAGCGAGACGCGATGCGTGCCGACGGCCGCAGCGCGTCTCGAGGCGCTGATCGGGACCGAGCTGGCCCGGCGCCTGGTGCTCGCGCTCTCGAGCGCGCGCTAGCTCCGTACGGCTACTCGCCGCGGAGGCGGACGAAGAGGAAGATCGCGGCCGCCGCGACGAGCGAGAGGATGAACGCCGTCGCGCTGGACACGTCGAGCGCGAGCATGCCGACCCAGAGGAGCAGGAAGAAGAAGACGGCCCACAAGAAGGCCTGAACCCCCTGGGCAATGCTGGGCATCCGCAAATGCATCGCCGCGATCCTAACGAAGCCGATTGAGCGACAAATGCTGAGCGAGCCCCGATCCCGTCCCGCGCAGCTTCAGGCGTCTTAGCGCGAAGGGGATCCGCTCTCGCAGATCCCCTTCTTGCGCAAAAATTCAGGGAGCCGGCGGCGCTTTCGTCCACCGAACCCGCTGACTTTCCGCTTGCGCGTACGGCCCTCGAGCTCGGATTCGACCTAATCGCGCTCCGTGCTCCCTGCAAGAGGCAACCTAGCCGGACGGGCACGTCCGATCAAGACGGGCTCGAGCCCCTTTCGTGCAAATTGCGTGAACTTCTCGTGTGCCGCGCTCGGCGCCTCGACTCTCCGTAGGATGCGCGGCTTGGGCCGAGCCGCTGTCTCGATCGCCTCCGCCGCGGCGCTGCTTGCAGCCGTGGTTCTGACGCTGCTCGGGGTGGGGGACAACCCGGCGGCGCTACCGAACTGGCAGGCGCTCGTCCTCGGCCTCGTGCAGGGCTTCACGGAGCTCCTGCCGGTCTCCTCCTCGGGCCACCTGATCCTCGTACCGTGGCTCGGCGACTGGCAGTACCTGAAGGAGCATGACGC
>DATLDK010000020.1:0-17370 GCA_035525905.1 Gaiellaceae bacterium
ATCTCTTGTCGAGGGAGCCATGAGCGAGCACGTCGTCGAGATCTGGAGCGACTACATCTGACCGTTCTGCCGCGCGAGCCAGCCGACGGCCGCGTGGATGCAGCGCCAGTTGGGCGCGCAGGTGACCTGGCTCCCGTTCGACCTCCATCCCGAGTACCCGGCCGAGGGCCTGCCGCGACAGCAGCTGCTCGCGCGCTACGGCCCGGGGATGACCGACCGCATGCGTGAGTTCTTCGCGGCGCGCGGGCTCGACTACAACCCGCATCCCGAGGTCGTCCCGAACTCCATGCGGGCGCAGCAGCTGACGGAGCTCGCGCGCGAGCTGGGCCGGCACGAGGACGTGCACGACCGGATCATGGAGGCGTACTGGAGCGAGGCGCAGAACATCGGTGACACCGACGTCCTCCGCCGCCTCGGCGCAGAGCTCGAGCTTCCGGACGAAGACGTGGAGCGCGTGCTGACGACCGATCGCTACCGCGATCGCATCGTCGAGTCGACCCGGCAGGCCGCCTCGGTGGGCGCGAACGCGGTGCCGGCCTTCGTCCTCGACCGCAGACTGCTGCTGCTCGGCGCGCAGCAGCAGGACGTGTTCGAGCAGGCGTTCGCCGAGCTCGACGCGGCATGAAAGTCGTCGACGAGCTCGTCGACGGCTTCGGCTGGATCGCGGAGAAGCGTCCGTACCGGACGTCGCACGCGCTGGCCGCAGACGGGCGGGTCTGGCTCTTCGACGTGGTCGACGACCCGGAGCTCGACCGTCGAGCTCGCGCGCTGGGCGAGCCTGCAGGAGTCGTGCAGCTGCTCGACCGCCACGCACGCGACTGTGCTGGGGTGGCACGTCGGCTCGGCATCCCGCATCACATCGTGCCGCGACAGCTGCAGGGAACGCCGTTCGAACTGCGTCCGGTCGCGATGCGCCGGTGGTGGCGTGAGGTCGCGCTCTGGTGGCCGGAGCGGCGCATCCTGCTCGTCGCCGACGCCGTCGGCACCCTCCCGTTCTTCCGGGCCGGCGAGGAGCGGGTGGGACTCCATCCCCTGCTCCGGCCCCGGCCGCCGCACGCGCTGCGCGGGCTCGCTCCGGAGCACCTGCTCGTGGGGCACGGCGTGGGCATCCACCATCATCCGGCGGCCCTCGAGACTGCGCTCAGCACTGCGCGGCGCCGCATCCCGCGCTGGCTCCTCGGGCTGCCAGGCGCGTTTCGCAGCGCTTAACGGCTCGCGCGGGCGAGCAGCCCCGGACGGACGAGCCGCGACGGCGCCTTCAGGCCCGCGTCGCGCACCGGAGGGTTGAGCGGCTCGGCGAGAGGCTGCGCGGCGAACGACGCATCACGACGGTCCCGGGGAGCGTCGCCGTACAGGGTCGTCCGCTGCCGCGGCACCCGGCCGCTGGCCCGGATCAGCGCCTCCATCTTCTCCGGGGGCATCTCCTGACCGTGCTCGGATCCAGCGGAGCGCGAGATCGACTCGTTCATGAGCGTTCCGCCGAGGTCGTTCACCCCGGCCCGCAACGCACCCGCGACGCCCTCGGGGCCGAGCTTGACCCAGGAAGCCTGGATGTTCGTGATCGCCGGATGCAGCGCGAGGCGCGCGACCGCGTGCAGGAGCAGCGACTCACCGTAGGTCGGGCCGGACCGCGCCCGGCCCTGGAGCCACATCGGCGCCTCCATGTGCACAAACGGAAGCGGCACGAACTCCGTGAAGCCGTTGGAGCGCTCCTGCTGCTCCTTCGCACGGAGCAGGTGCCGTGCCCAGTGCTCCGGCCGCTCGACGTGACCGAACATGATCGTCACGTTCGAGCGCAGACCGACGTTGTGCGCGGCCTCGTGCACCGCGAGCCACTGTTCCGTGGAGACCTTGTCCGGACAGATGATCGCGCGCACCTCGTCGTCCAGGATCTCGGCCGCGGTGCCCGGGAGTGAGCCGAGCCCGAGCGAGCGCAGCAGCTCGAGGTACTCCTCGAGCGGCAGCCCGAGCGTCTCCGCGCCCTGCCACACCTCGAGCGCGGAGAACGCATGGATGTGCAGCTCGGGCAGCTCGCTCCTGATCGCGTCGACGACGGACGCGTAGTACTCGCCCGTGAACGCCGGGTGGATGCCGCCCTGGAGGCAGACCTCGGTCGCGCCGCGGTCCCACGCCTCGCGGGCCCGGCGGACGATCTCCTCGTGCGGGACGAGGTACGGCGCGCCACGGAGGTTCGCGGCCAGCTTCCCCTTGGAGAAGGCGCAGAAGCCGCACCGGAAGTAGCAGACGTTCGTGTACTGGATGTTCCGCGTGACCACGTAGGTGACCTCGTCGCCGCAGACCTCGCGGCGCAGCCGGTCGGCTGCCGCAAAGACGCGGTGGCGCTCCTCTCCGCGCGAGCGGAACAGTCGGACGAGCTCCTCCTCGCCGAGCTCGGCGCGCGTGTCCACCGGCAGAGCGTCGCGTCGGACGAGAAACGGAACCGATCCGGTCTCCCCCGGGTGCCAGAGGTCCTCGCGCGCCAGCCCGAGCCCGTCTGCCGCCCGGAGCGCGGTGGGCAGCACCCCCGGATCCACCCAAGCACCCGAGAGAAAGCGTGGATAGAGCGGGAGGCGCGGCGCCAGCTCGAGCCCGCGCGAGCGCGTCGCCTCCGCGAGCCGGTCGCGGTCCGGCCACGGCGCCTCGGGATTCACGTGGTCGATCGTCACGGGCGAGACCCCGCCCCAGTCGTCGATGCCCGCATCGAGCAGGCGCGGAAAAGCCTCGTAGGCGAGGTTGGGCGGGGCCTGAACCGAGACTTCGGAGGGCAGCAACAGACGCGCCGCCGCGATCGTCCAAAGGTGGTCCTCCAGACTTGGCTCGGGCTCCGACGCCATCCGCGTTCCCGGCTTGGCGCGGAAGTTCTGGACGATCACCTCCTGCAGATGGCCGTGCCGCGCGTGCAGCGCGCGCAATGCCTCGAGCGCTTCCAGCCGCTCCATCCGCGTCTCGCCGATCCCGATCAGGATTCCGCTCGTGAACGGGATTCTCAGCTCGCCCGCGAGGTCGATCGTCTCGAGCCGGCGCGCGGGCTCTTTGTCCGGCGAGGCCCAGTGGGGGCCTCCCCGCGCGGAGAGCCGGTCGGAGACCGTCTCCAGCATGATGCCCATCGACGCCGAGGCCGGCCGCAGCGCGGCGAGCTCGGACCGGCTCATCACGCCCGGATTGAGGTGCGGCAGCAGCCCCGTCTCGTCCAGCACGAGCTTCGCCACGCGCGCCAGATACTCGAGCGTGGTCTCGCAGCCGAGTGACGCCAGCTCTGCGCGCGCCACCCTGTAACGAAGCTCCGGCTTGTCGCCGAGCGTGAAGAGCGCCTCCGCACACCCGGCCGCGGCCCCAGCGCGCGCGATCGCGAGCACCTCGGCCTCGGTCATGAACGCGCGCTCTCCTCGGCGGGGCGGCCGTGCGAATGTGCAGTAGCCGCAGACGTCGCGGCACAGCGTCGTCAGCGGAATGAAAACCTTGGGGGAGTAGGTGACGAGGCCGTCTCCCGGGCGGCGCTCGCGCGCGGCCGCGAGCAACTCGTCGAGCGGAGTCTCGAGCAGGGCCTCCATCCAGAGACCTTAGCCCCAGAGGCCGCCGAAGCTTCTCCAGCTCCCTTTCGACCACCGTTGCAAGACCGCCTGCTCGATCGGGAAGCGGTCAGTCGCGCTCGTCCGGACCACGATCCCCGGCAACAGAAAGGGATTCGACGCATCGCGCAGCTGACGCATGCGGACGAGGATGGCGGCGCGCGTAGGGGTCTCCCCCGTCGCCCGCAGCACCTTGACCGTCTCGTAGGCCATCGCCATCCCGTGGAGGTGGTCGACGTCCTTCGCGTTCGCGCCCTTGGCGTATCTCGACATGATCGTCCGGTAGAGACGGATTGCAGGGTCGTCGTCCAGCGCCGGGTCTGCCGGATCCTTGAGGAAGGCGATCGACACGGCGCCCTCGACCTTTGCGGGCGGGCTGGCAACGACCAGGGGGTGCCAGCCCAGCCGGCTCGCTGCCGCGTACGCCTCGGTCGAGGTGGCGGGTGCGGCGAAGAGTGCGAGCACAGTCGCACCGGAGGCCTTCAGGTCCGCGATCTGCGTATCCAGATCCCCCTCGCCGACGGGCTCGACGACCGCCACTCTCGCCTTCGACCCGGCCAGGCCCTGCTTGAGGCCCGCGAGCAGCTCCAGCCCGTCCGCGCCGTCCTCGTGGAGCACGGCGATCCTGGCGCCGGCACGCGTGCGGGAGATGTAGCGCCCGTAGACGGCGCCCTCGGCGCGGGCGCTCGGCCGGAAGCCGACCGTCCAGGGGTAGCGCCGGTAGTCCGCCCCGAACGTCGTCGCCCTGGAGTCCACGAAGAGCTGAGGCACCTTGGCCGCGTTCAGGTAGGGGCGCGTCGCGAGGTTCTGCTCCCTGCCGGCGGCGCCGACGATCGCGAAGGCGCCGTCGCCGTCTACGAGCCGCAGGGTCGCCTGCACCGCCTGGGCTGGATCGCCGCCGTCGTCGACGACCTTGTACGTGATCGTGCGCCCGTTCACCCCGCCACGCGCGTTCACGTAGCGGAAGTACGCGCTCGCACCGCGGGCGATTGCCGCCGACTCCGAGTCGGCCAGCGACGCGGTGGCGCCGAGCAGGATCGTCGTCTCGCCGAGGCCGGGGTCCGCGCCGGGGGCCGCGGCCGCCACCGCCGCCAGCACGCCCGTGACGACCAGGGCAGCTCTAGCGAGCGCGATGGTAGCCGCGAAGCGCAAGGGATCTCAGGGTGCGGACGAGTCCTGCTGCGCCGCCGGGGAATGCGAGCATGATCAGGATCAGGACGACGCCGAAGGCGACGGCGGGCGCGCCGGGCGCGTCGGTGTCGATGTTCCCGAGAATCGGCAGGAAGTCCGGGACCACCGCCTCGGTCCGCTGCGCCCACTCGATCTGCATGAAGTGGATGAAGATGGCGCCGAAGACGAGCGGCCAGAGCGATCCGAGCCCGCCGACGACCACGCCGACGAGCAGGAAGATGGAGAGCGTGATCGGGAAGGTGTCCGGGTTCACGAACGTCGTCGCGATGGCGAGCAGCGACCCGGCTACACCTGCGTAGAAGGCGCTGATCCCGAAGGCGAGCGTCTTGTAGCGCGCCAGGTTGACGCCCGACGAGGCGGCGGCGAGCTCGCTGTCGCGGACCGCACGCAGAGACCGGCCGAAGCGGCCCCGCAGCAGCAGCCACGCGCCCGCGAACATGACGAGGGCGATCGTCCAGCAGAGGTAGTAGAGCCACTCGTTGAACGTCGGTATGTCGATCCCGAGGATCTTGATCGGGATTCGGGTCTCCTCGAACGTGACCGGATCGGTGATCGAGGTCGCCTTCGTGCGGGTTCCCGCCTCGAACAGGTTGATGCCGCCGCCGCCGCCCGTGAAGCCCTCGTACTTCTTCACGACGGCGGGCGCCGCCACAGCGACCGCAAAGGTCGCGAGCGCGAGGTACAGGCCCGTCAGACGCAGCGCCGGGAAGCCGAAGAGGAAGCCTGCGAGACCCGCAACCAGCCCGGCGATCGGGATCGTCCAGATGTCACGCATGTCTCCGGTGAACTGATGGCCGGCGAGCTCGAGCGGAGGATCCTGCTCGGACATCAGGATCGCGGTCGTGTAGCCGCCGATCAGCATGAAGGCCCCGTGGCCGAGCGAGATCTGGCCCGTGATGCCGGTCAGCAGGTTGAGCCCGAGGAGTGCGATGAAGTAGATGCCGACGTAGGCGAATTGCTGCGCGCGAAAGTCGCTCACCCACGGCAGCTGAGGGAGGAGCAGCACGGCGAGGGCCGCGAGCAGGAAGAACAGGGTCCCGACCACGTTGCGGCGATTCACACGCGCCTCGTCACGGTCTTGCCGAAGAGGCCGGCGGGTCGGACGAGCAGCACGATCAGGATGATCAGGAGCGTCACGGGCAGCCGCAGGTCAGCGCCGACGAAGTCGATGTAGGTGCCGATCAGGTTGAGGCCGACGCCGAGCAGGAGGCCGCCCGCGATCGCGCCGAACGGCGAGTCGATCCCGCCGAGCACGGCTGCCGCGAAGGCATAGATGAGGATCGCCTGCATCATCGTCGGCTCGAGGAACGCGGAGGGGGCGGCCAGCATCCCGGCGACGGCGCCGAGCATCGCGGCCAGTCCCCAGCCGACGGCAAGCATCCAGCCGACGCGCACGCCGACGAGCCGGCTGGCCTCGGGATTCAGCGCCGACGCGCGCAGCGCGAGCCCGATCTTCGTGAACTGGAAGAACGCCCACAGGAGCGCTACGAGCGCGACGACGACGCCGAAGGTGCCGACGCTCTCCTGCGAGATCGAGACATCCCCGAGCTGCCAGGTCTCGTTCGGGAAGGCGCTCGGGAACGCCCGGATCTCCGCTGACCAGATCAGGCCCGCCAGGCCGTTGAACGTGAGCACGAGGCCGATGGTCATGATCACGACGGTCAGGACCGAGGCGTTCGCGACCGGCGCGATGACGACACGCTGGATGCCTACGCCGAGCGCGAAGGCGAAGACGAGCGTGGCGGCGAACGCCGGCCAGTACGACCACCCGTGGTTCTCCATCAGCGACCAGGCGATGTAGGTCGTGAACATCGCCATCTCGCCCTGGGCGAAGTTGATCACGCCGGTGGCGCGGTGGATGAGCACGAGCGCCAGCGCCAGCGCGCCGTAGATTGCCCCGTCCCCGAGACCGCCGACGATCTGCTGGATGAAATCGGCCATCAGTAGCCCAGGTAGCTCTTGCGGACGGACTCGTCGCGGGCGAGCTCCTCGCTCGTCCCCGACACGGCGACCTTGCCGACCTCGAGCACGTACGCGCGGGCGGCCACCTCGAGCGCGATGGCGGCGTTCTGCTCGACGACGAGGACCGTCAGTCCCTCCTCCTCGTTCAGCTCCCGCACGATCCGAAAGATCTCACGGGTGACGAGAGGCGCGAGGCCGAGCGACGGCTCGTCGAGCAGCAGCAGCCTGGGACGGCTCATCAGCGCGCGAGCGAGCGCGAGCATCTGCTGCTCGCCGCCCGAGAGCGTCCCGGCGTGCTGGCCGAGCCGCTTGCCGATCCAGGGGAAGTAGCCGCTCATGCGCTCGATGTCGCCGTCGAGTGAGCCGCGTCGCGTGTACGCCCCGAGCCGCAGGTTCTCCTCCACGGTCAGATCGGAAAAGGTCCCGCGTCCTTCCGGAACATGCGCTACGCCGAGCTTCGCGACCGCCTCCGGACCGCGACGCCCCAGCGGGCTGCCGTCGTAGGAGATCTCGCCGGTCCGTTTGACGGTGCCGGAGATCGCGCGGAGCGTCGTCGTCTTGCCGGCGCCGTTCGCGCCCAGCACCGCCACGATCTGGCCCTCGTCGACCGCCAGCGAGACGCCGTGCAGCGCACGCACCTGTCCGTACCGCGCCTCGATGTCCCTCAGCTCAAGCAGCGCCATTGGTCGCCTCCGGGGGCCGGCGCTCGTCCGTCCCGAGATAGGCCTCGATCACGGCCGGGTCCGCGCGCACCTCCGCGGGTGGCCCTGCCGCGATCACCCGCCCGAAGTTGAGCACGTGGACGTGGTCCGAGATCCCCATGACGAGGTTCATGTGATGCTCGACGAGGAGCACCGTGAGCTTGCGGTCCTCCCGGATCTTGCGGATGAAGCGGCCCAGCTCCTCGACCTCCTCGTGGTTGAGGCCGCCCGCCGGCTCATCCAAGAGCAGCAGCTTTGGCTGGGCCACGAGCGCTCGTGCCAGCTCGACCTGCTTCAGCGTCCCGAACGGCAGGCCCGCCACCGGCCGCGAGGCCAGGGACGCCAGGCCGACGTAGTCGAGAGCTTCGAGCGCCTCGGCCTCGACGTCGCCGTTGCGCGTGTGCGCGCCGACGAGCACGTTCTCGAGCACGGTCATCGTGCGGAAGAGCTCGACGTTCTGAAAGGTGCGCGCAATTCCGCGCCGGACGATCTTGTGCACCGGTGTCTTGAGTAGCGACTCGCCGTCGAACTCGACCTCGCCCTCGTTCGGCGTATACAGCCGCGTGATCACGTTGAACGCCGTCGTCTTGCCGGCGCCGTTGGGGCCGATCAGCCCGACGATCTGCCCGTCCAGGACATCGAAGGACACTCCATCGAGGGCGACGATCCCGCCAAAGCGGCGAGTGATGTTCCGCAGCGAGAGCAGGGCCATCGACCGCCGTACCTTATTCGGGTCGGATCCCAGATGGCAAAGGAACGCCGCGCCCGGCCGCAAAGGCGGCTACTCTCCTCCGTCACGTGAGCGAGATCGTTGCCGAGACCCACATGTCCAGGGGTCAGAAGATCACGAACCTCCTCGGGGTCGGGATCCCGTTTGCCGGCTTCATCGCCTCCCTGTTCTTCCTCTGGGGCAGCTACGTCACCTGGCGCGACCTGATCATCTTCGCGGTCGGCTACGCGCTGACGACGCTCGGCATCTCCATCGGCTTTCATCGCCTCTTCACGCACCGGTCGTACGAGACCTACAAGAGCATCCGCTACGGCCTCGCCGTGCTCGGCTCGATGGCCGTGCAGGGCCCGGTCATCCGCTGGGTGTCCGACCACCGCAAGCACCACAGCTTCGCCGACCGCGAAGGCGACCCGCACTCGCCGCACGCGGGCTTCGCCCCCGGAATCCGCGGCAAGATCGCCGGGCTCTGGCACGCGCACGTGGGCTGGCTCTTCCGCAACGTCGGGCGCGCGGAGTGGACGAAGTACGCGAAGGACCTGCTCGCCGACCGCGGCATGGTCTTCATCTCGCGCATGTTCCCGCTCTGGGTGGCCGTGTCGTTGATCGCGCCCTTCATCGCCGGCTGGATCTGGGGCGGCACGTTCGGGGCTGGGCTGCAAGCGATGTTCTGGGGCGGCCTGATCCGGATCTTCCTGCTCCACCACATCACCTGGTCCGTGAACTCGGTCTGCCACTTCGTCGGCTCACGCCGGTTCCGGGTCAAGGACGAGTCGCGCAACGTCTGGTGGCTGTCGTGGATCTCTTTCGGCGAGTCGTGGCATCACAACCACCACGCGTTCCCCTCCTCGGCCTTCCACGGGCTCAAGCCCTGGGAACTCGATATCGGCGGCCTCGTGATCAGGCTGATGCGCAGGCTCGGCCTCGTCTGGAAGGTCAACGTGCCCACGCCCGAGATGCAACAGCGTCGCCGCGAACTCCTCTCGTAGGGATGGACTCGCCGGAGACGCCGGCCGACTCCCCGCTCACGCTCAGCGACGTGATGTCGTCGCCCTACTACGGCGCGCTGATGACTCCCGAGCTCGCGCCGGGCGAGGCGGCATTTCCGTTCGACCTGCCGTTGCTCGACGGCACCAGCCGCGTCCAACTCGCCGACTTCGAGGGCGACCGGCCCGTCGCGCTCATCTTCGGCTCCTACACCTGACCGCCCTTCCGCCGCCAGTTGGGCGAGCTGGAGGAGCTCTACGACCGCCACCGCCAGGAGGTCGCCTTCTTCATCGTCTACATCCGGGAAGCGCATCCTGAGGACGGGTGGGTGCTCGCCGACAACCGTCGGGAAGAGATCGCGATCGTGGATCCGACCTCGCTCGACGAGCGTGCCGCGGTGGCCGATGCGTGCGTGCTGCACCTGCAGACGCGCATCCCCGTGCTGTTGGACGAGCTCGACGACAGGGTGGCGCTCGCCTACGGCGGCTGGCCCGACCGCCTCTACCTGGTAAGCCGCGACGGCCGCGTGGCCTTCCAGGGCGGTCGGGGACCCGACGGCTTCAAGCCGGCCGAGCTCGCCGCAGCGATCGCATCCGAGCTGAACTACGTGAACGTGTAGACGCCGCCCTCGCGGAAGTCCTTGAGGATCCGCCGGGCGACGACCATGCGGTGCACCTCGTCCGGGCCGTCGTAGATCCGCGCCGCGCGGGCCTGCTCGTACATGCCGCCGAGCGGCGTCTCGTCCGTGAGCCCGCGGGCGCCGTGCACCTGGATCGCGCGGTCGATGACGTCGTTCAGCACCTTGGCGGCGTAGAACTTGATCAGAGACACCTCGACGCGAGCCTCGCCGCCCTCGTCGAGCTTCCGCGCGGCATCCAGGGTGAGCAGCCGGCAGGCCTGGATCTCCGCGGCGGAGTCGGCGATCCAGTTCTGCACCGTCTGCTTCTCCGCGAGCGGCGCCCCTCCCACCTCCCGCTGGAGGGAGTACGAGCACATCAGCTCGAAGGCGCGCTGCATCTGCCCGAGCCACCGCATGACGTGGTGGATCCGACCGGGGCCTAGCCTCTTCTGGGCAATCCGGAACCCGTCGCCGGGCTCGCCGAGCACGTTCTCCCGCGGCACCCGAACGCCGGTGTAACGCACTTCGCAGTGCGTAGACCAGCCGCGGCCCGGGTGCCCCATGACCGGGATCGGCCGGATCAGCTCGTAGCCGGGCGCGTCGGTCGGGACGATGATCTGGCTCATGCGCCGGTGCGGCGGTGCGTCCGGATCGGTCACGGCCATGACGATTCCGAACGCGGCGCCCTCGGCGGACGAGGAAAACCACTTGTGACCGTCGATCACCCACTCGTCTCCGTCCAGCACCGCCGTCGTGCGCAGGGCCGTCGGATCGGCGCCGGAGACCTCGGGCTCGGTCATCGAGAAGAACGAGCGCGCGCTTCCCTCGACGAGCGGTCGCAGGAAGCGCTCCTTCTGGTCGTCGGTGCCGAACATGTGCAGGATCTCGCCGTTGCCGGCGTCGGGCGCCTGGCAGTTGAAGACGAGCTGCGCCCACATGCTGCGCCCGATCTCCTCGTTCAGGAGCGCGTACTCCATGAAGCCCGAGCCCGAGCCGCCGGCGTCCTCGGGCAGGTGCGGCGCCCAGATCCCGGCCTCCTTCGCCTTCGCCCGCAGCTGCGCGATCAGCGCGTCCGCGGTCTCGTCCTCGCGCGCGAGCGTCGTCTCGTTCGGATAGACGTGCTCCTCCATGAACGCGCGCACCTGCGCGCGGCGCGCATCGACATCCGGCTTGAGCGCGAGGCCGCTCATCAGGGAGAGTCTGCACATGTTGGAGAGCGGAAGCCAGGTTCAGAACGCGATCTACCTGTCCGGAGGAGCGAAGTGGCCCGTCTCGCCGGAGGAATGGGAGGCGCGGGCACGCGAGCAGCTCGAGCAGGCTCCGTTCGACTATGTCGCCGGGGGAGCCGGTTCGGAGTCGACCGCGCGCGCCAACCGCCAGGCCTTCGACCGCCGGCGCCTCCGGCCGCGCATGCTGACCGGCAACGCCGAGCGGGACCTCTCTGTCGAGGTGCTCGGCCTTCGCTCTCCCGTACCGTTCCTGCTCGGCCCGGTCGGCGTGCTCTCGATCGTGCACGACGAGGCCGAGCTCGGTGTCGCCCGGGCGTCGCGCGCCACAGGCGTCCCGATGATCCTTTCGAGCGCAGCGTCGACCTCGCTCGAGGACGTCGCGGCAGAGCTCGGCGACGCCCCGCGCTGGTTCCAGCTCTACTGGTGGGGGGATCGTGAGCTCGCCGGCAGCCTCGTCGACCGGGCCGGTGCGGCCGGGTACGGAGCGATCGTCGTCACGCTCGACACGCTGACCCTCGGCTGGCGCGACCGCGACCTCCGCAACGGCTACCTGCCCTTCCTCGGCGGTCAGGGTCTCGCTCAGTTCTTCAGCGATCCGCTCTTCCGCGAGCGCCTCGACGTGCCGCCCGAAGAAGACGTCCAGACGGCGTCGTTAGTGGCGCTCGCGGCGTTCCCGAACCTCGCGCTGACCTGGGCCGACCTCGAATGGCTGCGCGCGCGGACGACAGCGCCGATCCTCGTAAAGGGCGTTCTGACGGCCGAGGACGCGCGGCTCTCGCTCGAGCACGGCGTCGACGGCATCATCGTCTCGAACCACGGCGGCCGGCAGGTCGACGGCGCGGTGGCGTCGCTCGACGCCCTGGTCGAGGTGCGGGAGGAGGTCGGAGCGGACGCGACCGTCCTGATGGACGGGGGCATCCGGCGCGGCGCGGACGTTCTCAAGGCGCTCGCGCTCGGCGCGGACGCGGTCCTGCTCGGGCGCCTCTACGCGTATGGCCTCGCCGTCGGAGGCGCAGCGGGAGTCGAGGCGGTGATCCGGCAGCTCGCGGCCGAGCTCGATTTGACGACTGCGCTGGCCGGAGTGCGTTCGCTTCGCCAGGTCGACGGCTCGATGGTCACATCTCCTGCAAGCGACTAGAGTCGTCTCGTGGATCTTCGCGACACGCCGGAGGAGGCCGCCTTCCGCGCCGAGCTGCGCGCGTGGGTCGAGGCCAACCTGACCGACGAGATCAGGCGCGGCCGCTTCGAGGAAGCGGGGCGCGACTGGAGCCGGAAGCTGCACGAGGCCGGTTACGCAGGGCTGACCTGGCCCAGGGAATACGGCGGCGCATCGGCGCCGTACAGCCACCAGGCGATCTTCCTCGAGGAGATGGCACGTGCCGAGGCGCCGCCCCATCTCGGAGTGATCGGGCTCGGCATGGCCGGCCCGACGATCATCGCCCACGGCACCGACGCGCAGAAGCAGAAGCACCTCGAGAAGATCCTCTCGACGGAGGAGATCTGGTGCCAGGGCTTCTCCGAGCCGGGCGCGGGCTCCGATCTCTCGGCGGTTCGTACCTCGGCCCGGCTGTCCCTCGAGGGCGACCACTTCGTCGTCGACGGCCAGAAGGTGTGGTCGTCCTTCGCGCACATCGCCGACTGGTGCATCCTCGTCACCCGCAGCGATCCCGATAGCGATCGCCATGCCGGCCTGACCTATCTGCTGGTCGACATGCACGCTCCCGGCGTCGACGTCCGCCCCCTCCGCCAGATCACCGGCGAGGCGGAGTTCAACGAGATCTTCTTCACGGATGTCCAGGTGCCGGTCGAGAACGTCGTCGGCGAGGTCGGCGGCGGGTGGCAGGTGGCGATGACGACGCTGCTGCACGAGCGGGGCACGCTAGGTTTTGCTCTGACGGCCGGGTTGGAGTCTCAAATCAGGAAGCTGATCGCACTCGCGAAGGAGAAGGGCGCGACGCCGGTGCAGCGCGACGCCATTGCGCGCGAGTGGATCGGCTTGCAGGCCGTCCGCTACACGAACTACCGCTCGCTGACGACGCTCATGAAGACCGGCATTCCCGGCCCGGAAGGATCGGGCGCGAAGCTCTGGTGGTCGGAGGCGAACCAGCGCGTGACGAAGCTCGCGCTCGAGCTGCTCGGGCCGGAGGCGCAGCTGCTGAGTTCGAACGGGAACCGGCAACCCGGCTACTGGCAGCACCAGCAGCTGCGCTCGCGCGGGAACACGATCGAGGCGGGCACCTCCGAGATCCTGCGCAACATCATCGCCGAGCGGGTCTTGGGGCTTCCGAGGTCGAGATAGATGGAGTTCGCCTTCAGCCAGGAGCAGGAAGAGCTGCGCCGCGAGGCGCGCTCGTTCCTCGAGGCGAACCCGGAAGCACCGCTGTCGGACCTGCGCGAGCTCGGGTGGCTCGGCGTCTCGGTGCCGGAGGAGCGCGGCGGCGGCGGGCTCTCCTTCGTCGACGAGGCGATCCTGTTCGAGGAGGCGGGCCGCGGGCTCCACTCCGGCCCCTTCCTGACGACGGCCGTCGTGCTGCCGGCGCTGCCGCAGGTCGACGACCAGGCGTGGTCGGTCGAGCTCGACGGGCTCGTCCCCCACCTCGACACGGTCGACATGGTGCTGCGCGAGGACATGACGGCCGTCCCCGCGGGGGGCGAGACGCTCGAGACGATGGACGAGACTCGGCCGCTCGGGCGGCTCTCCGCCGGCGACGGCGAGAGCATGGACGGGGACTTCGAGCCGGTGCGGCTGCGGCTCCTGGCGGCGCTCGCACTGGAGGCGGTCGGCGTCGCGCAGAAGGCACTCGAGCTCGGTGTCGAGTACGTCTCGCAGCGCGAGCAGTTCGGCAAGAAGATCGGCACCTACCAGGCCGTCTCGCACCCGCTCGCCGACACGTACGTCGAGACGGAGCTCGCCCGCTCGCTCGCCTTCTGGGCCGCGTGGTGCGTCGCGGAGGAGGACGAACAGGCGGCAGTCGCGGTCGCAGCAGCGAAGGCGCAGGCCGCCGAGACCGCAGTCGCCGCCTGCGAGCGCTCGATCCAGGTTCACGGCGGCATCGGCTTCACCTGGGAGCACGTCCTGCACCGGTACTACAAGCGCGCGCAGTGGATCGACGCGTTCGGAGGCCACGCGGCGAGGCAGCGCGAGGTCGTCGCGGCTCATCTACTCGATTAGGAGGCTCCATTGCCGGTCCCGAAAGCGGAAGTGCTCGAGCTGATGCGGATGGATCCCGACCAGGCGCAGTTCACCGAGATCAGGGAGCTGTGGAAGGAGCACTCCAAGGCAGAGGACAACCGCTCCATCGAGGGGCTGCTCGCGACGCTCTCCGAGGACTGCGTCTACACCGTCTATCCGGACGACGTCTCGTGGCACGGCCACAAGGGGGCGGCGCGCTTCTACACCGAGCTGCTGACCGCGTTCCCGGACATCCTCTTCGAGCTCCAGCACATCGTCATCGGGCCGCAGGGCGTCGTCGAGGAGGCGATCGTGACAGGCACACACAGCGCGAAATGGCTCGACCACGAACCGACCGGCGAGCTGATGACGTGGCGGAACGCCATCTTCTTCCCGTGGGATCCCGTCTCCCGCCGCTTCAAGGGCGAGCGGGTCTACACCGACGCTCCGAGGAGGGCTGCCTGATGGCGCACGCGTTCTCGTCGCTCGAGGAGCTCGGAGAAGGGCCCGGCTTCCGCAAGGTCCGGGGGCCGCTGGGGATCACCGCGTTCGGCGTCAACGGCGTCGTTTACCCGCCGGGCTTCCCGGGCGTCAGCCACTACCACGACACGCAGGACGAGCTCTACTTCGTCCACAGCGGCACGGCGAAGGTCGAGGTCGACGGCGAGGAGCGGATTCTCGGGCCGGGGGGCCTCTTCCATGTCGAGTCGACGACGCCCCGACGGATCGCCAACGTCGGCGACGACGAGCTCGTGCTGCTCGTCGTCGGCGGCAAGGGCGGCTACGTGGAGCGCGACGGCCACGTCACGAGCGACGAGGACCTCGCGCTGCGGCAGAACCTGGGGAAGGAGCAGAAGTGAAGGGCCTGATGATGGATTTCCAGCTGACGCTGCCAACGATCCTCAAGCGCGCGGAGACCTACTTCCCGCACCAGGAGATCGTCACGCGCATGCCGGACCGGAGCTTCCACTCCTACACCTTTGGCGACTTCGGCAAGCGCGCGCGTGCTCTCGCTGTTGCACTGAGGGGCCTTGGACTCGAGCCTCAGGACCGGGTCGCGACGCTCTGCTGGAACCACTACCAGCACCTCGAGGCCTACCTGGGGATCCCGTGCGGCGGCTTCGTGCTGCACACCCTCAACCTCCGGCTCCACCCGAATGACCTCGGCTACATCGCTACCCACGCAGGAGACAAGGCCCTGATCGTGGACAAGTCGCTGCTGCCGCTGTGGGAGCAGTTCAAGGACCAGACCGAGATCGAGCACGTGCTCGTCGTCGAGGACTCGTACGAGGAGCTCCTCGCCGGCGTCGATCCGGACGACTACGACGACCCGCGACTCGACGAGGACACCGCGGCGGCGATGTGCTACACGAGCGGCACCACCGGGATGCCGAAGGGCGTCCTCTACTCGCACCGTTCCACCGTCCTGCACACGCTGGGTCAGGCTCTCGCGGCGCCGCTCGGGCTGCACGTCACCGAGCGGGAGACACTACTGCCCGTCGTGCCGATGTTCCACGCGAACGCCTGGGGCTACCCGTACACCTGCCTGATGGTCGGCGCCAAGCTCGTCTTCCCTGGCCCGTACCTCGATCCCGAGTCGCTGCTCGACGACTTCGAGCAGCACGAGGTGACGATCACCGCCGGGGTGCCGACGATCTGGATGGGGATCCTCGCCATGCTCGACAAGGAGCCGGACCGCTGGAACCTGTCGAGCCTGCACTCGATGCTCGTCGGCGGCTCGGCGGCGCCGCGCGCCATGATCGCCGGCTTCCGGCAGCGGCACGGCAAGACCGTCGTCCACGGCTGGGGCATGACCGAGACCTCTCCGCTCGCGACCACCTCCGACTACATCGGCGAGTTCCGCAACGCCGACGAGGAGACGCAGCTCGACGTCGTCGCGATGCAAGGCCTGCCGCTCCCGTTGGTGGAGCTCCGCGGCATCGACGACGACGGCAACGAGATCCCCTGGGACGGCGAGGCGATGGGTGAGCTCGAGGTGCGGGGGCCCTGGGTGGCCGCCGGCTACTACGAGACGCCCGAGCAGGCCGAGCGCTGGACCGACGATGGCTGGTTCAAGACGGGCGACATCGCGTCGTTCCACCCGATGGGCTACGTGATCCTCAAGGACCGCTCCAAGGACGTGATCAAGTCCGGCGGCGAGTGGATCTCCTCCGTCGAGCTCGAGAACGCGCTGATGGCGCACCCCGCGGTCGCCGAAGCGGCCGTGATCGCAGTCCCCCACCCCAAATGGGACGAGCGGCCGCTCGCAGTGTGCGTGCTGCGCGAGGGGCAGCGGGCGACCGGCGACGAGCTGCGCGAGTTCCTCGCTCCCAACTTCGCCAAGTTCTGGCTGCCGGACGCATTCGAGTTCGTCGACGAGATCCCGAAGACCGCCGTCGGCAAGTTCCGCAAGACGGCTCTCCGCGAGCAGTTCCCGCAAGCGTCGGTTCCCGCGTCGTAGTGGAGATCCGCGGCAAGACGTTCATCGTCACCGGCGGCCTCTCCGGGCTGGGCGAGGCCACGGCGGCGATGCTCGAGCGCGAGGGCGCGAAGGTGGTGATCGCCGACCTGCCCGAGACGGACGTCACAGACGAAGAGGCCGTGCGCTCGCTCGTGGCGTCGTGCGACGAGCTGCACGGCGCCGTCAACTGCGCCGGGATCGGCGGCGGCGCCCGCGTGATCGGCTTCCCGCTCGACCGCTTCCGCAAGGTGATCGAGGTGAACCTGATCGGCACCTTCAACGTGCTCAGCCAGGCCGCCGCCAAAATGGCCGAGGGCGAGCCGGACGGCGAGGGCACGCGCGGCGTGATCGTCAACACGGCGTCGAACGCGGCCTTCGACGGCCAGATCGGGCAGGCCGCCTACACGGCGTCGAAGGCCGGTGTCGCGGGGATGACGCTGCCGATCGCCCGCGATCTCGCGTCGAAGGGGATTCGCGTGGTCACGATCGCTCCCGGCCCCTCCGACACGCCGATGCTCGGGCCGATGCGCGACGACATCCGCGAGAGCCTGACCTCGCAGATCCCCTTTCCGAAACGGCTCGGCCGCGCCGAGGACTTCGCGGCGCTCGTGAAGCACATCGTCGAGAACGAGTACCTGAACGGCGAGGTGATCCGTCTCGACGGCGCCTTGCGCATGGCACCGCGATAAAGGAGACGAATGGCTGAGTACGTCAAGGTCGAGCAGGACGGCCGCGTCGCGATCGTGACGCTC
>DATLDK010000026.1:0-21742 GCA_035525905.1 Gaiellaceae bacterium
CGACCCCGGAAAGCGAGCTCTACGGGTGGGACCCGGCTTCCACGTACATCAAGGAGCCGCCCTACTTCGAGGGCATGTCGCTCGAGCCGCCGCCGGTGCAGGACATCGCCGGCGCGCGCGTGCTGGTCCGGTTGGGCGACAGCGTGACCACAGACCACATCTCTCCCGCCGGCTCGTTCCGCGCCGACAGCCCGACGGGCAGATACCTGATCGCGCAGGGCGTGCTGCCCAAGGATTTCAACTCCTACGGCTCCCGGCGAGGCAACCACGAGGTGATGGTTCGAGGCACGTTCGCCAACGTCCGGCTGAAGAACCTGCTCGTGCCAGGCTCCGAGGGTACGTGGACGGTCTATCTGCCGGACGGCGACGAGATGACGATCTTCGACGCGTCGGAGCGCTACCTCGCCGAGAGCACGCCCACGATCGTGATCGCCGGCAAGGAGTACGGCTCCGGCTCCTCGCGCGACTGGGCGGCCAAGGGCCCGAACCTGCTGGGCGTGCACGCCGTGATCGCCGAGAGCTACGAGCGCATCCACCGCTCGAACCTGCTGATGATGGGCATCGTCCCGCTGCAGTTCCGGCCCGGGGAGACGCCGGCGACGCTCGGCATCACCGGGCGCGAGCGCTTCTCCATCGAAGGGCTCGCAGGCGGTGACGCCACCGAGGTGAACGTCCGCGCGGACGACTTCGCCTTCACGGCGCGCGTGCGGCTCGACACTCCTCGCGAACGCGAGTACCTGCGGCACGGGGGCATCCTCCCGTTCGTCCTGCGCCGCCTGCTCGCCGCGTAGTCGTCCGTTTTCCGATTTGCAATTGACATCTGGGCAGACCCGGCTACTCTGCCCCGGTCGCCGCGATGAGGGGTCACACGGCGGCACGGGGGAGGGAACGAAAGCGGGACGCCGAGAGGCGTCCCGTTCTCGTTAGAGTGCCGCGACCGGGGTGCCTCGACCGAGGCTGAGAGCAGACCCGTAGGACCTGATCCGGGTAATGCCGGCGAAGGGAGGAGCGGCAGCGGTGGACGAGACTCCCGCCTGGGGCATCGAGCCGGTGCCCGATCGGCTGCGGGTGCTCGGGCTGCTCGATACCGGGCTCCTCTGGGGAAGCCTCGGCGTCTCGCTGCTCGTGCTCGTCGCAGGGACCTACCTCGTGCCCGCGCTCTCGCTTCCCGAGGCCTTTCTCGCGATCCTCGCCGGCAGCGTGATCGGAAACGCGATGCTCGGCGTGGCCGGGATGATCGGCGCCGACGCGCGTGTCCCGGCGATGGTGCTGATGCGAGCGCCGCTCGGGCAGCGCGGCTCGTGGGGGCCGACCATTCTGAACGCAGCGCAGTGCATCGGCTGGTCGATCTTCGAGCTCCTGATCATCGCCACGGCGGTGGCTGCACTGTCGGACGAGTTGCTCGGCTTTCGCGCCCAGTGGCTCTGGACACTCGTGTTCGGGGGCATCGCGCTCGCGCTCGCCTGGATCGGCCCGGTCGACTTCGTCCGCAAGTTCGTCCGCAAGTTCGCCGTGTGGGCGGTGCTGGGCTCGCTGCTCTACCTGACCTGGTGGGCGCTGGACGGCTCGGGATTCGGCGGGCTGTGGGACCGTCCCGGCGAGGGCGGGCTCTCCGTCTGGCAGGGCGTCGATCTCGTCGTCGCCATCACGGTCTCGTGGATCCCTCTCGCGGCCGACTACACGCGCTTCGCGCGCGATCGGGTCAGCGCGCTGTGGGGGACCGGCCTCGGGTATTTCCTTCCCAGCATCTGGCTCTGGTGCCTCGGAGCCGTGCTCTTCTTCTCGCGCGACTTGACGGATCCCGCCGCGCTGCCGGCGGCCGTCGCAGCGGGCGGCATCGCGGCGACGCTCGCGCTCCTCGCCGTCACGGTGGACGAGACCGACGAGGCGTTCGCGAACGTCTACTCCAGCGCGGTCTCGCTCCAGAATCTCGCGCCGCGGCTCCCCCAGCGCGCCCTGGTCACGGTCGTTGCCGCCGTCGCGACGCTCGGCGCGCTCACGATCGACCTGCTCTCGTACCAGACCTTCCTGCTCTTGCTCGGCTCGTTCTTCGTACCGCTGTTCGGTGTGCTCCTCGCAGATTGGCTCGTGGCCGGCGCCCGCTACGGGGAGCACGACGTCTTCGACGGGCCGACGGTCCGACCGGGGATGATCGCGGCCTGGATCGCGGGGTTCGCGGCCTATCAGTGGCTGTACCCGACGGGCCCGCAATGGTGGATCGACGCCATCTACCGGCTCGACCCGCCGAGCACCGGCATCGGCGCGACCGTTCCCAGCTTCGTGGTGTCCTTCGCGCTCGGCCTCGCGATCGCAGCGCTCGGCAAGCGCCGGTTCTAGACTCGGCGCGGTGCGGGGCATCGCCGTGATCGGGAATCTCTCGCGCGACACGATCGACGGCGGCCCACCGCGCGTCGGCGGCGCGCCGTATCACGCGGCCCGCGCGCTGCGCCTGCTCGGGGGCAGCTCCCGCATCGTCGCTCGCTGCGCGGAGGCCGACCGGAGAATCCTCGTCGGGCAGCTGGCCGCGCTGGGCGTGGCCTTCGACTGGCGTCCCGTACCGAGCACGACCGCGTTCACGCTGGACTACACGGGCGAGGAGCGGAAGATGACGATCGCCGACGTGGGTTCCCCCTGGACCGTGGCGGACGCCGCCGCCGTCGGCCGCGCCGACTGGGTCCAGGTGGGCGGGCTCACGCGCGGCGATTTCCCGCCTGCGGTGCTCGCGGCGCTCGCCCGCGACCGCCGGCTCGCGCTCGACGGGCAGGCACTCGTCCGCCCGGCCGCGACCGGCCCGCTCGTGCTCGACGGCGACTTCGATCCTGCGGTCCTGCGCCACGTGACGGCGCTCAAGCTGAACGAGGAGGAGGTCGACGCACTCGGCGGGGAGGAGAGCGTCGTCGGGCTCGGGGTTCCCGAACTCCTGCTCACACGCGGATCCACCGGCGCCGTCGTCGTCGCGCGCGGGACCCGCGAGACCGTGCCGGTCCGGCGCGTACTCACCTCGAATCCGACCGGAGCCGGGGACGCCTTCCTCGCCGGCTACGCCTGGGCGCGCGCTGCGGGCCAGCGTCCCGCCTCGGCCGCACGCCACGCGGCCACGACCGCGGCGCGGGTGCTCGAGCTCGCCTCGTGACCGCCTTCGTGCGCACGGTCGCTGGGGTTTTCGAGGTCGACGTGGACACCGAGGAGGTCCTGGGAGAGCTCGTCGCGGAGGTCGGCCGCGAGCGCCCGGAGCTGGGGCTCCCGCGCCTGGTTGCCGCTTCCTCGCAGGGGCCCGTCGTCGTCGCGCTCGTCGACCGACGGCCGCCGCTCATGATCTCCGGCAACGGTGGCGCCACGTGGCGGGAGGCAGGCGGGGGGCTGCCGACTGGCTACGACGTGGCCGTCGATCCCGCCGACCCCGATCGCGTGTTGTACGCCGCGCGGAACCGGCTTCACCTCTCCACCGACGGAGGGCTCTTCTGGCGCTCGCTCGCCCCGGAGCTCCCAGACGTCGAGGCCGTCGCCTGGTCTACGGAACCTTGAACTCTCCGCGGGCGACCGTTACGGCCGACCCGCCAACCTCGACGGACTCGATCTGATCGCCGGAGGCGGTGGCGCGCGCGAAGAGGGCTGAAGGGCGGCCGATCTCCGTGCCCTGCTCGATCTCGATCTCCTCGCCCCAGGGCACCAGCCCGTGGCGGCCGAGGTGACACGCGAGGGGCCCGGCCGCGGACCCGGTCGCGGCGTCCTCGCCCACGCCGTCGAGCGGCGAGAACATCCGCACCTTCCAGCTCCTCCCCGACCCGGCGAATGCGACTGCCCCGACGAGGTCGAGCTCGGACAGCCGGCCCTGGTCCGGCTTCAGGGCGGCGACCTCCTTCGTGGAGGTAAGCCCGACGTACGCGTGCCGGACGCCGTTGTCGTACACATCGACCGGCAGCCCGGAGGATGCGACGCCAAGGGCCGCGAGCAGCTCCTCAGCACCGTCGTACGGCTCTACGGTCGGGACGGGCTGGGTCATGCGGCCGAAGACGATCCGACCGGATTCATCCCGCTCGAGCTCGACCGGCACGATGCCCTTCCCGGTCTCCAGCGCGATCACGCCGAGCTGCAGCGGAGCGCCGAGGACGAAGGCGGTGCCCAGGCAGGGGTGCCCGGCGAACTCCAGCTCGTTGCGGGGCGTGAAGATGCGGATGCGAACGGTGCCGCCTTCGCGTGGCGGCAGGACGAACACCGTTTCGGAGAGACCGAGCTCGAGCGCCAGGTCCTGCATCGTCAGCTCGTCCAGATCGCGCGCATCCGTGAAGACGGCGAGCTGGTTGCCCGCCAGCGGGCGGTCCGTGAAGACATCGGCGAGCACGTAGCGGAACGACCGCATATCGGTGAATCTATCGCCGTGCGCCTCTTCCTCGTCCGTCACGCTCACTCCGACCCCGGCGACCCCGACTCGCTCCGGCCGCTCAGCGCGCGCGGCCGCGCGCAGGCTCGTGCGCTGGGCGAGCAGCTCGCGCCCTCCGAGCCGGAGCTGGTGCTCACGAGCCCCCTGCTACGCGCACGAGAGACTGCGGCCGCGATCGCGACGGGAGCCGGAGGGGAGCTCCGGGTGGACGAGCGACTCGCACCGGGGGCGAGCGCAGAGGCGGTGCTGGCGGCGGTTGCCGGAGCAAGCGGCAGCGTCGTCGCGGTCGGCCATCAGCCGGACTGCTCCAACATCGCGCTCGCGCTGGGCGCCGGCGAGCGCGACTTCGCACCCGCCGGAGTCGTCGAGATCGAGCTGCGGTGAGCGCCATCTCGGTCAGCGGCCTGCGGAAGTCCTACGCGGGTGTCGAGGCGGTGCGGGGAATCGACTTCGAGGTCGCGGCGGGCGAGGTGTTCGGACTGCTCGGACCGAACGGAGCCGGCAAGACGACGACCGTGGAGATCCTGGAGGGGTACCGGCAGCGCGACGGCGGTGACGTGACCGTGCTCGGGTTCGATCCTGGCAAGGCCGAGCGCGCGTTCCGCGAGCGGATCGGGGTGGTGCTTCAGGAGTCCGAGCTCTGGCCGGTGCTGACCGTACGTGAGATCCACCGCATCTTCGCCGGCTACTACGAGCAACCGCGGGACGTGGACGAGGTGATCGATCTCGTCGGCCTCGCGGAGAAGCGGGACGCCAAGGTGAAGACGCTCTCGGGCGGGCAGAAGCGGCGACTCGATCTCGGGATCGCCCTCGTCGGGGATCCCGAGCTCGTCTTCCTCGACGAGCCGACGACCGGCTTCGACCCCGCCGCGCGCCGCAATGCCTGGGAGCTCGTCCGCTCCCTGCGCGAGCTGGGGAAGACGGTGCTGCTGACCACCCACTACCTCGACGAGGCCCAACAGCTGGCGGACCGAGTCGCGGTGCTGGTCGCCGGGGAGATCGTGCGCCTGGGGAAGCCATCCGAGCTGATCGCCGGGACCCGTGCCCAGATCCGCTACACCGCCGGCGGCGAGGAGATCGTAGTCGAGACGGACGAGCCGACGCGGACGCTGCACGAGCTGACCTCGCGGGCTCTCGCGGAGGGCCTCGAGCTCGAAGGGCTCGAGGTGCGCCGGGCGACGCTCGAGGACATCTACCTCGATCTCGTCGCCGAGGAGCGCTCATGAGGCTCTTCTGGCACCAGCTGAAGGCGGAGCAGCTGACGTTCTGGCGCAGCCGCGAAGCGGCGATCTTCGTCTTCCTCTTCCCGCCGCTCCTCTTCGTGCTGCTCGCCTCGGTGTTCGGGGACGGGACGCGGGACGGGATCCCCGCCGGCACCTACCTCGTCGCCGGCCTGATCGCCTACGCCGTCGCGAACACCGCGCTGGGAGGCCTCTCGATCGTGCTCGTGATCCGGCGCGAGTTCGGAATCCTGAAGCGCCTCCGCTCGACGCCGCTGCCGGCCTCCCTCTATCTGGCGGTGGCGCTCCTGTCGAACCTGATCGTCGTCGTGCTGCAGTCCGCCGTGGTCGTCCTGCTCGGCCTCTGGCTCTTCGCTGCCAAGCTGCCGGAGAACTGGGTCGCGTTCGTGCTCGCACTCGGCCTCGGTGCGGCAGCATTCGCAGGGCTCGGGCTCGCCATCGCAGCGCTCGTCCGCTCGGGCGAGGCGATCGCCGCGGTCGTGAACGTCCTGATCCTGCCGATGTCCTTCCTGTCGGGCTCCTTCGGGCCCGCCAACGACCTCCCCGGAGCGCTGAAGCTGCTGCGGGACGCACTGCCCCTCCATTACCTGCTCCAGCTCGTGCTCGGCGGCTACGTCCAGGGCGACGCGCTCTGGGAGCGGCCGACGGCGATTGCGGTGCTGGTCGCCTGGGGCGCGCTCGGGTATATCGTCGCGCGCCGGCGCTTCGGCTGGGAGCCGCGCGAGCGCTAAGGGACTTTCAAATCGAGGTACCATTGCTTGCAATGCAGGAGCTCGCCCAGATCGCCTTCCTCGACGAGGCCGGAGACATCCGGATCAACTTCGGCATGTTCGCCGGCCGGGAAGCCACCCAGGCGGAGATCGACGAGCTCGCCCGCGAGCTCCTCGCGGAGTTCGAGCCCATCACCATCGTCGCCGAGCAGCGCACGATCGCCGATCGCGACATGGAGGCGTCGGTGCACCAGATCCGGATCGAGCTCGGCGCGGTGGAGACACAGAGGCCGCTCATGATCGCGCAGCGCTGGGCCGAGGCCTGCGTCGCCGAGCGGCACGCCGAGATCACAGAACCCTGATCGCTAATCTGCGCGGCTATGGCCAGCCGCACCGATCTCCGTAACGTCGCCATCGTCGCCCACGTCGACCATGGCAAGACGACGCTCGTCGACGCCATGCTCTGGCAGTCCGGTGCCTTCCGCGCGAACCAGGACGTGGGCGAGCGCGTGCTCGACTCGACCGATCTCGAGCGTGAGAAGGGGATCACGATCCTCGCCAAGAACACGGCCGTTCACTACGGCGACGTCAAGATCAACATCGTCGACACGCCCGGTCACGCCGACTTCGGCGGGGAGGTGGAGCGCGGGCTGACGATGGTCGACGGCGTGCTGCTGCTGGTCGACGCGAGCGAAGGCCCGCTGCCGCAGACGCGCTTCGTCCTGCGCAAGGCGCTCGAGGCGCGGCTGCCGGTGATCCTCGTCGTCAACAAGGTCGACCGTCCCGACGCACGGATCAAAGAAGTCGTGGACGAGGTCTACGAGCTCTTCCTCGACCTCGACGCAGACGAGGAGCAGGTCGAGTTCCCGATCGTCTACACGAATGCTCGCGAAGGGCGCGCCGGCGCCGAGCCCGAGGCGCTCGCGGCCGACCTGGGGCCGCTGTTCGAGCTTCTGCTCGAACGCATCCCGGCGCCCGAGCACGACCCGGATCATCCGCTGCAGGCGCTCGTGACGAATCTCGACGCTTCGCCCTACGTCGGCCGGCTCGCGCTCGCGAGGATCCAGCACGGGACGATGCGAAAGGGTCAGCAGGTCGCCTGGTGCAGATCGGACGGGCGGATCGAGCGCGTGAAGATCACGGAGCTCTACGTCACCGAGGCACTCGACCGCGTCGACGCGAACCAAGCAGGCCCTGGCGAGATCGTCGCCGTGGCCGGCCTCCCCGAGGTCACGATCGGCGAGACGCTCGCCGACCCCGAGGATCCACGCCCGCTACCCGTCTCGACCGTCGACGAGCCGAGCCTCTCGATGACGATCGGGATCAACACGTCCCCGCTCTCGGGGCGCGAGGGGGACAAGTTGACCGCGAGCATGCTGAAGGGCCGGCTGGACCAGGAGCTAGTCGGCAACGTCTCGCTGCGCGTCCTCCCGACCGAGCGGCCGGATACCTGGGAGGTCCAGGGCCGCGGCGAGCTCCAGCTCGCGGTGCTCGTCGAGCTGATGCGGCGCGAGGGGTTCGAGCTCACCGTCGGCAAGCCGCAGGTCGTGACGCAGACGGTCGACGGCAAGGTGCACGAGCCGGTCGAGCGCCTGGCGATCGACGCCCCCGAGGACTACGTCGGCGTCCTCACGCAGCTGCTCGCGCTCCGCAAGGGGCGGCTCGAGCACATGGTCAATCACGGCACGGGCTGGGTGCGGCTGGAGTACCTCGTGCCCGCGCGCGCCCTGATTGGCTTCCGGACGGAATTCCTTACCGAGACGCGCGGCACGGGCATCCTCCACCACGTCTTCGACCGCTACGAGCCCTGGCACGGCGAGCTGCGCACGCGGCCGACTGGCAGTCTCGTCTCCGACCGGCGTGGCCCCGCGACCGCGTTCGCGCTCATGAATCTGCAGGAGCGCGGCTCGATGTTCATCGGGCCGACGACCGAGGTGTACGAGGGCATGATCGTCGGTGAGAACGCTCGTGCGGAAGACCTCGACGTGAACGCGACCAAGGAGAAGAAGCTGACGAACATGCGCGCAGCGTCCTCAGACGAGACCGTGCGTCTGATTCCGCCCCGGCCGATGTCCCTCGAGCAGGCGCTCGAGTTCATCCGCGAGGACGAGTGCGTCGAGGTGACCCCGGTGAGCGTGCGGCTGCGCAAGCTCGTGCTCGATGCGTCGAAGCGTCAGTCCAGCGCGAGCAAGAAGGGCCGCGCGCTAGCAGCCGCCGGCAACTAACGCGGCGCGGCCGCGTGCGCGGGCAGGTAGTAGCGGTCGGCGTACTCGATCACGGCGCGATGCATGGAGAAGCGAGGCGCCAGCCGTGCGATCGACCTCTTCATCATCTCGACCCACTCGTCGCGGCGGTCCGTGTGCAGAGGGACGACCTCCTCTTCGAGCAGCCGGTAGAGCTGCTCGCGATCGGCGTCGTCCGACGTGCCCTCGATCGCCCAGCCGAGCTCGGGGGAGTACGCCTCCGCCCACCAGCCGTCGAGCACGGACAAATTGAGCACGCCGTTCACCGCAGCCTTCATCCCACTCGTGCCTGACGCCTCGAGCGGCCGGGTCGGCGTGTTGAGCCAGACGTCGCAGCCGCGTACGAGCGTGCGCGCCAACCCGAGGTCGTAGTTCTCGAGGAAGACGACCCGACCCGCGAGCCGGGGGTCCCGGGCGAGCTCGACGATGCCCTGCATAACGTCCTTGCCGGGGTCGTCGGCCGGATGCGCCTTGCCGGCGACGACGACCTGGACGGGGAGGGCGAGCAGCCGCTCGAGCTCGGAGAAGACGAGCCCGGCTCGCTTGTAGGTCGCGAACCGGCGCGCGAAGCCGATCGTCAGGACCTCGCGGTCGATCCCGGCCCGCTCGGCCAGACGCGCCTTCGCCGCGGCGTGCACCTGCCAGAGCGCCTCCGGATCGAGCTGGCCGGCAGCGTCCCAGTTGGCTTCCCCTGGCGGCGCTTCCGGCCTGACGCCGGCGGTGCGCAGCAGCTCGGTCAGGCTCGGATCGAGCCAGGTTCCCAGGTGCACACCGTTCGTGACATGCCCGATCGGCGTTGGCTCCCCGGGCCACAGCGGCTCCCACATCTCCCGCGCCACGGCGCCGTGCAGGTCCGAGACGCCGTTCGCATACGCGGAGAGTCGCAGCGCCAGCGGGGTCAGGCCGAAGCCGGGCCTGTCCCCGAACCTGCCGAGCTCGAGCAGGACATCGCGCTCGAGCCCAGCTTCCTGGGCGAGCGGTCCGGCGTACCGAAAGACGAGCTCCTCGTCGAACACCTCGTTCCCGGCGGGCACGGGCGTGTGCGTCGTGAAGACCGACGAGGCCCGGACCTGCTCGAGCGCAGCAGCCGTGTCCTGCCCCTCCTGGACGAGTGCCCGCACGCGCTCGATCTGCAGAAAAGCGGAGTGGCCCTCGTTCAGGTGGAAGACGGTCGGCTCGATCCCGAGGGCGGCGAGCGCACGCACGCCGCCGACTCCCAGCAGGAGCTCCTGCCGGATCCGATGCTCGCGGTCTCCCCCGTACAGCGAGTCCGTGAGCAGGTCTACTTCGAGCAGGTACAGCGTGACCGAGCCGATCTCCTTGCTCCAAACGGCCGCCTCGATCGTCTCCCCCGAGAGGTCGACGGAGACGGTGACGGGCTCGCGGATCACGCCTACCGCGGCCGGATCGACTGGCTGGTAGTCCTCTGTCTGGCGGCCGGCCGCGTCGATGCCTTGGCGGAAGTAGCCGCCCCGATAGAGCAGCCCGACACCGACGAGCGGCACACCGAGCTCGGCGGCGGCCTTCAAGTGGTCGCCCGCCAGCACCCCCAGGCCGCCCGAATAGATCGGCAGCCGCTCGTGCAGGCCGAACTCCATGCTGAAGTAGGCGACGAGGAGCTCGCGCTCGTCAGTACCGTGCGCCTGCTGCCACCAGGTCGTTTCCGCGGAGGTCGTGTGCATCGAAGGCCCGCGCAAAGCTACACCGGCGGTCCGTGATCACGCGCCGATCCCGTCTCCGCAGGCGGGGAGCGGCTGCGCTACCATCCCCCGCCTTATGGAAGCCGCCTGGACTGGGTTCCTTCGCGGCGCGGGTCCTGCCGCCCACGCTGTTCAGGTCTACCGAGACGTCGCAGAGCTCGCCGACTCGGTTGCGAAGTACCTGGCCGTGGGGTTCGATCTTCGCGAGCCCGCGGTGGTGATCGCGACACCGGACCACTGGGCCCGCTTCGGGGAGGAGCTGGCCGAGAGCGGCTGGGATTCGACGCGAATCGAAACGAGCGGCCTGCTGTTCTGCGCGGACGCCGAAACGACGCTCAGAGCGGTGATGGCCGGCGACCGGCCGTCACCGGAGCAGTTCGAGTCTGTCGTCGGCGGGCTGCTCGACCGCGTCTCGGCGCGCTTCCCGAACCGGCGGATCCGCGCCTTCGGCGAGATGGTCGACCTGCTCTGCACGGACGGAAACTTCGACGCGGCCGCCCAGCTGGAGGAGCTCTGGAACCACCTCGCACGGCGGCGGTCTTTCTCGCTCCTGTGCGGCTACGGCATCGACGTGTTCGACCAGGCTGCACAGGTTTCCATCCTGCCGGCGATCTGCCGCTCGCATTCGCACGTGCTTCCGGCGGCCGACTCGCAGCGCCTGGAGCGCGCGGTCGACGCAGCGCTAGAGGAGTCGCTCGGCGAGCAGGCGGGCCAGGTGTATGCCATGGTCGGGCAGCAGCTGCGCCGGAAGCAGGTGCCGCCCGCTCAGCTCGCCCTGATGTGGGTCAGCTCGCAGATGCCCCGGTCCGCTGAACGGATCCTCGAGTCGGCCCGTGAGCATTACCTGCGGGAACCGGCCGCCTAGCCGCCGGCAGGACGGCCACTACCATGCTCCGATGAGGATCCGCATCGGCTGCAGGTTCATTCACGAGGCGGAGTCGCCGACGCCGTCCGTCGTGCTCGCGGAGCCACACACCGACTGCCGCCGGCGAGTCGTCGACGATCACTGGCACAGCGAGCCGGAGCTGGGCTCCTCCACCTACACAGACCTTTACGGCAACCGCTGCCGCCGCCTGGAGCTGCCGGAGGGCGTCTCGACGGTCGAGTACGACGCCGTGGTCGAGATAGACCCGAACCCGGAAGCCACACCCGGCTCCGGGGACGAGCAACACCGCGTGGAAGATCTCCCCGACCAGATGCTGCACTGGCTCCTGCCGAGCCGGTACGCCGAGTCCGACACGCTCAAGGACCGAGCGTGGGAGCTCTTCGGAAAGACCGAGCCCGGTGCGGAGCGGGTCCTCGCCGTCACGGAATGGATCCACCAGAACATCGAGTACGGGGTCGAGAGCCTCCCCACCACGTCGACGCTCGAGATCATCGAGCGGCGCGGCGGCATCTGCCGCGACATGGCTCATCTCGGCGTCACCTTCTGCCGCGCGCTCGGCATCCCGACGCGCTACACCTGCGGCTACATGCCGGACATCGGCGTGCCGGACCCGGAGATCGCGATGGACTTCCACGCGTGGTTCGAGGTGTGGCTGGGTGAACGCTGGTGGACCCTGGACGGCCGCTACAACATGCCCCGGATCGGGCGGGTACCGATCGGGCGGGGCCGCGACGCGGCCGACGTCGCGATGATCACGACCTACGGCGACGCTACGCTCACCGAGATGACGGTGTGGGCGGAGCAAGCGGCCGAGGTGCTTCCCGGTGCTCGATGAGGCGCACGACGAGCTGAGGCTCGGCGACCAGGTCGCGTCACCCCGTTCGATCGAAGACGCGGCGATCGACTGGAAGAACGTCGCCCGCACAACCGTCCTGATCAACCAGACGTTCCGGTACGAGTACCCGGGCCCGATCGCAGCCCTGCGACAGCGGCTGATGGTTGTGCCGCCGGACTACCACCACGACCAGCAGCTCGTCAGGCACAGGCTCCGCGTGACGGGCTCCAACCCGGACACCGAGCGCTCGCGCGACGCGTTCGGCAACGTCGTGCTCGATCTGACCTTGCAGCGCGTCGAGCGGGAGGTGGAGTTCACGACGTGGATCGTCGTAGAGCGCGAGGCGGGCGCCGGCGAGGCGCAATCCGCGCCGCTGGCCCCGGACGTCCGGTTCACGCAGCCCTCGAGGCTGACACGGCCGGACGCTGCCCTGACCTCCGTCGCAACGGAATTGCGGTCGACCGGAGCGACGGGTCTGGAGCTCGCCGACCTCGTCAGCACGCGGGTCCACGATCACCTCAGGTACGAGTGGGGCGTGACCTCGGTTGCGACCACCGCGGCGGAGGCCTGGGCGGGTGGCGTCGGGGTGTGCCAGGACTACGCGCACTGCACGCTCGCGCTCGCGCGCCTCTGCGGGCTGTCGGCGCGGTACGTGTCGGGCCATCTCCTTGGCGAGGGCGGTACGCATGCCTGGGTGGAGATCCTCGTTCCGCATCCCGAGCACGCGGGCTACCTCGCGGCGGTGCCCTTCGATCCGACTCACGACCGCCGCGCAGGGCTGCGCTACGTCACCGTGGCGACGGGCCGCGACTACGCGGACGTCGCCCCCACCTCGGGCACGTACAAGGGTGCGGCCAAGGGGGTTTTGACGACCCGCAAGCGTGCCACCGTCACGGACGTCGAGTATCTCGGCCCGCGGCGCACCTCGCCCCCCGCTTAGGTCCGCAGAAGGCCCTCGAGCCCGGGCAGGTGACGCTTGCAGAGCCCCGGCAGGCCCGCGTGCTCGATCTCGTAGACGACCGCCGCTGTGCCGCGTTCGGTCAGCCAATCGTCGAAGGCGCCGGGGCAGTGACCTTCCATCTCGTCCTGAGCCGGCATCTGCGCCGAGTCGGCCAGTGCAGCGATCAGCTCCGGCCGGACATCACCGCGGAAGTAGATGAGCTCCAGCGGACTGTGCAGGTCGACCACCACAGGCGGTTGGAGGCGCTCGAGGAGAGCGGTCAGCGCCTTGGTCTCCGGCTCGGAGCCCGCATGTGTGCCCGTCGAGGAGCGGTTCGTCCGGTTCGCGACGACGCGGAGCTCGGGATCGATCCCCGGCGGGAACGTGAACGTCACGCCGGGCTCCCACGTCGAGGCCGGGAAGTTGCGGTTCAGATCGACCCCCGCCGCGTTCTGCCTCGTTCCGGCGAGCAGCCCGTCCGGGTTGAGCACGGGGATCACGGCCCACTTCGTCTCCGCTCCGGAGACACGCTCCAGCAGGCGCCTCGCGAGCAGCGCGGTATCGGCCTCCTCTCCGTGCTGGGCCGCCGTCAGCAGGCCGGTCGACGGCCCGTCTCCCTCGGGCAGAAAGACGCGCAGAGGCACGCCATTGCGCGAGCGGCCGTACTCCTCGACGCGCCACCCGAGCAGGTCGCTCCCGAGCCGGTCGGTCACAGGACGGAGATCCGGACGCCCACGTCGAGCTTCTCCTGGGCCCTGCCCTTGTACAACCCGCGTGTGGGCGGCACGTCGCCGTAGTCGCGTCCGACCGCCAGGCGGACGTACTGCTCGTTCTGCTCGCGATCGTGGGTGGGGTCAAAGGAGACCCAGCCGCGCTCGGAGTCGAGGATGTCGACCCACGCATGGGACGCGGCGTCACCGATCCCGAGCGGGTCGTACAGGTAGCCGCTGACGTAGCGAGCGGGAATCCCCGCCCGACGGCAGACGGCGAGCATGACGTGGGCGAAGTCCTGGCAGACGCCGCGCCCGAGCACCACGGCGGAGTCGGCTCTCGTCATCACGGTGGTTGCGCCCGGCTCGTACACGATCAGTGCGCGAACTCTGCGCATCACCTCGGTAGCGCGCTCCGCCTCCGTTCCGGGGCCTTCCGCCGCCGGCGACAGCAGCAGCAGTGCGTCGGAGAACGGGGCGTATCCGGTGGGACCGAGAAAGTCGTAGACCTGCAGCGGGGTCGTGCCGCGCACGGGATCGGAGTACACGGGAGAGGTGACGACCTCGCTGGAGGCGGTGATGGAGATTCGATCGTGCTCCTCGAGCACCTCGAGGTTCTGCACGTGGTTGCCGAGGCGGTCGCGGTAGGCGCGGATGCGGATTCCCGGCGGATCGGTGGCGATCCGAAAGGACGTGCAGTGTTGGCCGCCGCCGGTCAGGGGGCGTAGACGGAGCTCTGTGTACGCCTCGGAGATCGGCGCCGCGTACGAAAAGGACGTCGTGTGCTCGACCCGGATCAGCATGCGCCGCCCCTCATTGCTGCTGCTGTTGCTGTGCGTAGGGGCCGGGCAGCACGACTCTCGTCTCGAAGTAGGCGTCGCTGATCTCGTTCCCGACGGCGTGCACGCCGCCGAGTGCGTCGCCGAGCAGCGTGCCGAGCGAGGGGGGATCGAGCTGGGGCACGTCGGCGAAGGTGAGCCTTGCGACGAGCATCCCCACGGCGCGCTCCAGTTGCTGGGAGTTGCCCGAGATGAAGCGCACGGCCTCGAGGCAGCGTTCGGCGCAGAACAGCACCGAGCGCGGGAAGCTGCGGTCGAGGAGCAGGAACTCGACGACGCGCTCGCCCTGGACGTCCTCGGACTGGTTGCGCCGGAAGGCCTCGAAGCCGCCGCAGGAACGGAGAAGCGACCAGAGCCGGCCGCCGGGACCGTCGACCAGCCGCGGCACGCCCGTCAAGAGCACGCGCGCCGTCGCGTCCGCCCGCTCCAGGTGGGCTCCGAGCTCGACGAACTCGAAGGCCTCGCCCCGCGAAAGCGTCGCCTTGGTCACGCCCTGGAAAGCGTGGGAGCCCTCGCGGACGCGGACGAGGAAGTCGTGCGGCACGTCGAGGACACGCGAGTGACGAGTCCGGGAGACGAGCAGATGAAGCCTGTTCAGGTGCTCCCACATCTCGCTCGAGATCTGCTCCCGCACGCCGCGAAAGTTCTCCCTCGCGCGTGCGACGCTCGCCGTGACGCTGTCCGGGTTGGCCGGGTGCCAGAGCAGGAACTCGGTCACGGCGCGCGGGGTGTAGTCGTCGAAGTGCTCGCGGAAGAGCTCGTCCCGTCCGATTGCGCGCAGCAGGTCGCTCCACTCCTGCTCGGGATCGGCCACAGGCGTATCGAGCAGCCCGTGGAAGCTGACGTCGAACAACCGGCTCGTGTTCTCAGCCCGCTCGATCGACCTCGCACCCCAGAACAACGATTCTGCGACACGGCTGAGCATCAGTCGTGCAGCACCCAGGTGTCCTTGCTGCCGCCTCCCTGCGAGGAGTTGACGACGAGCGATCCTGCCCGCAGTGCTGCGCGGGTGAGCCCGCCGGGCACGACGGTGGTGATCCGGCCGGAGAGCACGAACGGCCGCAGGTCGATGTGAGCCGGGCGCAGCTCCTCCATGTAGATCGGCAGCCTGCTGAGCGCGATCGTGGGCTGGGCGACGAAGTCCCGCGGGCTGGCCTTGATCCGCCGCTTGTACGCAGTCCGCTCCTTCGAGGAAGAGCCCGGCCCGATCAGCATCCCGTACCCGCCGCTGCTGTTGACGGTCTTCACGACGAGCTCCCCGAGGTGCTCGAGGATGTACGCGAGGTCGGTCTCGTCGGAGCCGAGGTAGGTCTTCACCTGCGGCAGCAGAGGCTCCTCGCTCAGGTAGTAGCGGATCATCTCCGGGACGTACGCGTAGACGGCCTTGTCGTCGGCGACGCCGGTGCCCGGCGCGTTCGCGATCGCGACGTTGCCCGCGCGATAGGCGTTGAAGAGCCCCGCCGCGCCGAGCAACGAGTCCCGCCGGAAGACGAGCGGGTCGAGGTAGTCGTCGTCCACTCGCCGGTAGATCACGTCCACGCGCTGCAGCCCCCGCGTTGTGCGCATGTAGACGACGTCCTCGTGGCAGACGAGGTCGCTGCCCTCCACGAGCTCGATGCCCATCTGGCGCGCCAGGAACGAGTGCTCGTAGTAGGCGGCGTTGTGGACGCCGGGCGTGAGTAGGACGACCGTCAGGTCGCCGCGGGCCGAGGGCGGTGCGACGGCGTTCAGCACGGCGAGCAGCTCCTGCGGATAGTGGTTGACACCCGCGACGCCGTGCAGCTCGAAGAGCTTCGAGAACGTGCGCTTCATGGCCGCCCGGTTCTCGAGCATGTAGCTGGCGCCCGAGGGCACCCGCAGATTGTCCTCGAGCACGAGGTACTCGCCTCGCTCATTACGGATCACGTCAACTCCGGCTACATGCGCGTAGACCCCTCCGGGCGGATCGACGCCGACCATCTCCCGCACGAAATGCCGCGCCCCGAAGAGGAGCTCACCCGGGATCCGCCCGTCACGGACGATGCGCTGCTCCCGGTAGATGTCGTCCAGGAAGAGGTTGAGCGCGCGCACGCGCTGGATCAGGCCGCGTTCCAGAACCTCCCACTCCTGGCTCGGAATGACGCGGGGGATCAGGTCGAACGGGAAGATCCGCTCGATGCCCTCGTCCTGCCCGTAGACCGTGAAGCCGATGCCCTGGTTGACGAAGGAGAGCTCGACGGCGTGGCGGCGCTCTTCGAACTCCTCGAAGCTGAGCCGGCCCAGCTCCCCCGCGAGCGCCCGGTAGTGCGGGCGCGGCTTACCGGTGGCCTCGAACATCTCGTCGTAGAAGGGGCCGGGGTCGTACGTTTCCCCAAGAGGCCGGGACGGCGGAGTCGCGGATGTGGGGGCGGGGTCCGGATCGAGCATGGCGGGTCAGGTCGTGCCGAGCCGCACCGCTCGCCATGGGAGACGACCGAGCCGCCCACGCAAGGAGTCTAGTGACCCGCCGTCACCGTTTGGGCCAACCTCACGCGACGACGGCCGGCTCGTCTCCTCCCGTCGCCGTCCCCACGACGTCGGCGCCGAGATCGACGATCGCCCGCTCGAGGTTCGCCCTCACCCGGGAGCGGCCGAGAAGCACGGAGTCCACGACAGAAACCCCCTCCTCTACGACCACGCCCGGGCCGAGCACGGAGCGAACGACAGTGCCCCGCACGGTGCATCCGGCTGAGATCAAGCTCGTCTCGACGCTCGCTGATTTCTCGATTCGCGCCGGTGGACGTTGTGAAGCGCGGGTGAGGA
Source organism: Gaiellaceae bacterium (assembly GCA_035525905.1). Lineage (GTDB taxonomy): Bacteria > Actinomycetota > Thermoleophilia > Gaiellales > Gaiellaceae > Gaiellasilicea. The sequence goes on from DATLDK010000026.1 coordinate 17,267, forward strand.
TGGGCCATTCCGGATCGTCGAGTTGCAGCAGCGGTTCGGGCTCGAGCAAATCCATGTGCGCCCGCCAGTAGCTCTGGAGCGTGCCGACGTCCTGCCAATAACCATCGAGGTCGTACCCCCATGTCTTGCCCCGTTCCACCAGGCGTGGGAGCAGCGAATGTCCGAAGTCCGACAACTCCTCTCCCTCCTCCTCCAGCTCGGCGAGCGTGCGGAGGAGCACCTGCGCGTCGTAGACGAAGACCTCGGTCGTGACGACCTGGCTGCTCGGGTCGTTCGGCTTGTACTCGAAGCCGGTGACGCGCCCGTCGCCGGCGACGGTCACGGCCCCGAGCCGCGAGGCCTCCTCGAGTGTCGTAGTCGTCGTGACGAGGGTGGCCTCCGCCTGCCGCTCGAGGTGACTTTCGAGCACCCTGGCGTAGTCGAGCTTGTACACGCCGTCCGCGCTGAGAACGAGCAGCAGTTCGGGGTCGAAGCGCTCGATCGCCGTGCGGTTGCGGTGGATCGCGTCGGCGTTGCCCTCGTAGAACCCGCTCTCGTCTCCTGTGGTGGGGTGCACGACGCGGAGGCCGCCCCAGGTCCGGTCGAGATCCCAGGGACGGCCGTTCGCCAGGTGCTCCGAGAGCGTGTGTGCCTCGTACTGCTGGATCACCCAGACGTCGGAAAGGCGACTGTGGTGGCAGTTGGAGAGCGGGAAGTCGATCAGGCGGTAGACCCCGCCAAAGGGAAGCGCCGGCTTTGCGCGCTTGTCGGTCAGCGGTTTAAGCCGCTCGCCTTCGCCTCCCGCCAGGACGAGGGCGAGCACCTTTCCGCGGCGCGCTTGCACGGTCGCCTCAGACGTCCTCGTCCGGCGCCTTCAGCATCTCCTCGGCGGTGTCGTCGACCTCATCGTCAGCTCCATCTCCGTAGATGACCGACGCGGGACCGCCGCCGCCCGTAAAGCCCGTGCCCTCCTCCGCCTCGTCTGGGTCGACCGGCTCAGGCTCGCCGTTCTTGTCGTCATGTTCGTTCATGGGGCCTCCTCTGTAGGAATCGTCGAGAAGGGGTGCTTCCCTCGGCGACGCGGGCAGAAACGGCCCGGGATCTGCATCGGTTGTCCGCGCTTTCAGGCTTCGAAAGGTTTACGTCGATCTGGAGCGGGCACCCTCGGTCTCCACCGTTTTACCGTTTGAAAGGGGTTAAAGGATGTCGGAGACCGCCAGCCGATCTGGGGTCCGCGAAGTGGAGCAGTCGACCACGGATCAGGCGAAGGAAAAGATGCAGGAGACTGCCGAGCAGGTACAGCAAAAGGCAGTCGAGGTGAAAGAGCAGGCGGGCGAGCGTGTCCGGCGGGAGCTTGACACTCGTTCGTCCGAGGCCGGAGAGCAGCTGGGTCTCACGGCCGGTGCGATGCGCCGTACCGCGGAGCAGCTTCGGAGCGACGGAAGCGAGACTCCGGCGAGGGTCGTCACCGCCGTGGCCGATCGGGCAGAGCGCCTAGGCACCTACATGACCCAGGTGAACGCGGACCAGATGCTTCGGGACGTGGAGAATTTCGCCCGGCGCCAGCCGCTGCTCTTCGCAGTCGGCGGAGCCACGATGGGCTTCCTCGCCTCGCGCTTCATGAAGGCGTCGAGCAACACTCGCTATCAGGGCAACGGTGCCGGTGGCTCTCACCCGGCACCGCAGGCGGGCCTCACGACCGGGTTCGAGCAGGCGAGCGCGGCCGGGGTTTACTCGACCCAGTCCAAGCTGGGCGAGACTGATCAATCACCGTCCTCGGCGACCGGCGCGGAGCGTGGTGGGAGCAGTGGCAACGCGGGTCGGTAACACCCAAGGGCAGGCTGAGCTTCGTGAGCAGTCCTTGCCGGAACTGGTCAAGCAGCTGGCCGAGGAGACGACCACTCTGGTGCGCAAGGAGCTGGATCTCGCACGCTCCGAGGCGTCCCGGGCCGGCGAGACCGTCGTTGCGTTGGCCCGGCAGGAGTTGCAGCTCGCCAAGGCTGAGATGGCGGCGAAGGGGCGTCAGGCAGTCCCCGGAATCGGGATGGTCGGGGCTGCCGGAGGCGTCGGTCTGCTGGCTGCGGGCGCGCTCACGGCGTGTCTGATCCTCGCCCTGGACGGGATCATGGCGAACTGGCTGGCCGCGCTCCTCGTTGGCGTCCTGCTGGTGGCCCTCGCAGCAGCGCTCTACCAGGCGGGCAAGAGGCGCGTGCAGGAAGCAGGCCCGCTCGTCCCCGAACAAACAGTCGAGACGATTAAGGAGGACGTCCAATGGGCCAAGACCCAGATCGGATCAGAGAGCAGATAGAGCAGACGCGCGCCCAGATGTCGGAGCACCCCGAGGCAGACCTGATCCGCGAGGATATCGAGGAGACCCGGGCGCGCATGGGCGACACCGTGGAGGCGATCGGCTACAAGGCCGACGTGAAGTCGAGGGTCAAGGAGTCGATCGCGGACAAGAAGGACGCCGTCGTCGGCTCGTTCACAAGCGGAAAGGACGCAGTAGTGGGAAGCGCAGACTCGCTCGTGCACAAGGTCACCGGTGCGATGCCCGACGCCGGGCAGGTAAAGCAGGGAGCTCAGAAGGTCGGCGTCTCCAAGGAGAACCCGCTGGGGCTCGCGATCGGCGGCGCTGCGGTCGGTTTTCTCGCCGGGCTGCTTCTGCCGTCCACCCGAGTCGAGGACGAAAAGCTCGGCCAAGCCTCGGATCGGGTCATGGATCAGGTCAAGGAGACCGGCCAGGAGGCCTTCGATCGCGGCAAGCAGGTCGCCCAGGAAACGGTCGCCGGCGCCAAGGAAAGCGCCAGGGAGAGCGGCCGTGAACAGGGCAAAGAGGTGGCGGAAAGCGTCAAGGAGATGGCGCGCGAGGTCGCACCCACCGGCAGCAACGCACACGCGTAGAGATCACCGTCAGCCGTGGGAGGGGCTTGCGGTGATGCCCCTCCCATGCGCGGCTCCGCAGCTCCCGGACCGAGAGCTGGCGACACGAGATCACGGCGCCGGCTTAGCCGCCGCCTGCAGAGAGCGCGGATACCCTGAAAGCCAGGATGAATAATCTGGGCTCTCGCCCCCGTAGCTCAGTGGATAGAGCAGCGGTTTCCTAAACCGCGTGCACAAGTTCGATTCTTGTCGGGGGCATCCGCCGCGCATACTTGTGCCCGATGTCGAGCGTCCCCGCATCGCTCCTCGAGCTGCTGCGCATCCCGAGCGTCAGCGCCGACCCTGCCCACAAAGGCGACGTCGCAAATGCGGTGCAGTGGGTCGCGGATTTCGTCGCCGCCGCGGGCGGCACCGGCGAGGTTCTCGCCGGAACCGACGGGCCGCTGCTCGTTGCAGACGTGCCCGCCTCGCACGACGCGGCGACGGCGCCGACCGTCCTGCTGTACGGGCACGTCGACGTGCAGCCGCCGGCGCCGCTCGACCTGTGGGAGACGCCCCCGTTCGAGCCCACGGTTCGCGGCGGATGGCTGTACTGCCGAGGTGTCGCCGACGACAAGGGTCAGTTGTGGATCCTGCTCGAGGCGGTCCGGACACTCGCAGCCGAAAGCGCGCTGCCGGTGAACGTGTGCATCGTCTGCGACGCCGATGAGGAGATCGGCGGTCGCAGCGCCGCCGACTGGCTCGCGACCGTCGACACGCCGGCCGACGCCGCCGTCATCTTCGACACCTCCATGCTGGCGCCGGGAATCCCGGCGTTCAACCTCGGCGCGCGCGGAACCGCCTACTTCCACCTCACTGTTCGCACCGGCAGCCGCGACGTGCACTCCGGCGTCTTCGGCGGCGCGGCGCTGAACGCGACGCATGCCCTCGTCGAGATGCTTGCCGCCACCGTCCCGACGAACGGGGTGCTCCCCGCCGAGCTGCGCGCCGGGACGCTCTCACCCCCTGCAGCCGAGCTCGCGGCCTGGCGTGACTTGCCGCCGGGACAGCAAGTCCTCGACGCGCAAGGCGCCGTTCCCATGGATGCGAGGGCGGCGGAGGACTTCTACACGCGGACCTGGGGCGCGACGTCGCTCGACGTCAACGGGATCGAAGCCGGTTCGCCGCACCTGATGAAGACGATCGTCGTGTCGGAGGCGCACGCGAACGTGTCGATGCGCCTGGCCCCGGGGCAGAAGGTCGCCGACGTGACCGCTGCACTCGAGCGGCTCCGGCGCGACGCTGCTCCAGATGGCGCGACGGTGCAGCTCGACCTGCTCTCGGCGTGCGAGCCCGCGATCGTGCCGCCGGACCTTCCCGCGATCACGCTCGCCCTCGAGGCGTTCGAGAAGACGCTGGGTGTGCGGCCCGTACTCGTTCGAACCGGCGGCTCGCTGCCGCTCATGCCGGCGCTGATCGCCCGCGGCGTCCCGTGCGTGCTCACCGGGTTCGACGTCCCCGACGGGAACATCCCCGCCCCGAACGAACGACTCCTCGTCGAGCACCTCACGCTCGGCACGCAGACCGCGCGCGCGGTGCTCAGCGCCTACGCCGGACTGCGGTAACGCTCGAAGATGT
>DATLDK010000030.1:0-54838 GCA_035525905.1 Gaiellaceae bacterium
GTGGTTCTGCCCGACGTAGACGAGTTTCTGCCCAAGGGGCGCTCGCCGCTCGCCGCGGCCGAGGAGTGGGTCAACGTCGACTGCCCGAAGTGTGGCGGGCCGGCGAGCCGCGAGACGGACACGATGGACACGTTCGTCGACTCGTCCTGGTACTTCATCCGGTACACGGATCCGAAGAACGCCGAGGAGCCGTTCTCGCGCGAGATCGCGGATTACTGGCTGCCGGTCAACCAGTACATCGGCGGCGTCGAGCACGCGATCCTGCACCTGCTCTATGCGCGCTTCTTCACCAAGGTGATGCAGGAGATGGGCCTCGTGGGCTTCCGCGAGCCGTTCGCCCGCCTGTTCAACCAGGGGATGATCCACAAGGACGGCGCCAAGATGTCGAAGTCCAAGGGCAACACCGTCGACCCGCTGGCGTTCGCGGACCGCTATGGCGCCGATGCTGTGCGGACGTTCACCCTCTTCCTGGGTCCGGCAGACCAGGACATGGAGTGGCACGACTCTGGGATCGAGGGCGTGTGGCGGTTCCTGAACAAGCTCTGGCGCGTCGTGCTCGTGCAGGCGGACAAGGAGCCCGTCGACGGGGCGACAGGCCCGCTGGCCCAGAAAGCGCACCAGACGATCGCGAAGGTGACGGACGACATCGACCGGCGCTTCACCTTCAACACGCCGATCGCGGCAATGATGGAGCTCGTCAATGAGATCGCCCGTACTCCCGACGATCCGGCGGCGCGCCCGGCGGCCGAAACGGCCGTCTCGCTGATCCAGCCCTACGCGCCCCACGTGGCAGAGGAGCTGTGGGCGCGACTCGGCTACGAGCGGCTGTGGGAATCGCCGTGGCCGGAGGCCGACCCGGCACTGCTGGAGCGCGACACGGTCGAAGTCGTCGTTCAGGTCAACGGCAAGCTGCGCGACCGGCTGCAGGTGCCGGCGTCCACCGGCGAAGAGGAGTTGGTCGCGCTCGCGCGCGCGTCGGAGCGCGTGCAGGCGCACCTGAACGGCGGCGAGCCGAAGAAGACGATCGTCGTGCCCGGTCGCCTGGTCAACTTCGTTCTCTAGCCAAATCGGCACAGAATCGGCACGGAGGCGTAGGCCTTCCGTGACGGGTTTCCCGGCACGCTCGAGGCATGCCCTCCCTGCCCGTGTCGCGCCAGCGGGCGCTCGTGTTCGCGGCGGCAGCGCTCCTGCTGCTCGTCGTCGCCGGGCGCACGCTGGCGGGCGCGGGTACCGCGACGTCGCAGCCGCCCGCCGCGCTGGTACCCGAGCGCGCTGCCGCGGCTCCAAAGCTCGTCGTCCACGTCGCCGGCGCCGTTCGGCGGCCGGGTCTCTACCGGCTGGCCGAGGGCAAACGAGTCGCCGACGCGGTCGCCCGTGCGGGCGGAGCGACCGCGCCGGCCGACACCGCTGCCATCAACCTCGCCGCGCCCCTCGCCGACGGCATGCAGGTGGTCGTGCCTCGGCGGATCCAGGTGGGTGCCGCTCCCCCGGGGTCTGCTGCGCCGGGAGAGGCAACGGGGCCGCCCGCACGCGTGAGCCTGGGCTTGGCCACGGTCGAGCAGCTCGACGCCCTACCCGGCGTTGGGCCCGTGACGGCGCAGAAGATCCTCGACTACCGGGCGACGCACGGCGGCTTCCGCTCGGTCGACGATCTCGACTCGATCCCGGGGATCGGGCCTGCCCGCATCGAGCAGCTCCGCGACCTGGTGACGCCGTGATCGAGCGCGCGTGGCCCACCCTGCTCGTGGTCGCGAGTTGTCTCGGGCTCGCGCTCGCCAATGCCGTCCGCGCGCCCGTTTTGGTGCTCGGGCTCGTCGTGGTCATCGCTGCCGGCGGGGTTCTAGCCCCTCGCATTCGCCTCCCGGCCTGTGTGCTCGCGCTCACGCTCGCCGGCTGGTGGTTCGGCTCGACGCGGCTGGAAGCTCTTGATCGGAGCGTGCTCGAGCCGGAGGTCGGCCGTTCCGCCGCGGTGACCGCGGTCGTGACCGGTCCAGTGCGCAAGACCGAGTTCGCGCTGCGGGTGCCTGCCGAGGTGCACCGCTACGGACAGGCCGTGCTGCGGGAACGTGTCCTGCTCGAGCTGCCTGTAGGTCGCTCGCCGCCTCAAGGAGCCATTCTCATCCTCCGTGCGCGGGTGGCTGCTCCTCGAGGTCCCGAGGACGGCTTCGACGAACGCGGTTGGTTGGCGCGACGCGGCGTGCACGTCGTGCTCCACGGCGGCCAGTGGCGCATCGTCGGCCGGCGAGGCGGTATCGGCGGCATCTCCGACCGGCTCCGTCAGCATGTGGCCCGGGCGATCGCGCCGGGCTTGGGCGGGGAGCGTCGTGCGGTTCTGGTCGGCATCGTGCTGGGAGAGGACGAAGGGCTCTCCGACGAGCTTCGGAGCAGCTTCAAGGCATCGGGCCTCTACCACCTGCTGGCTGTGTCGGGGCAGAACATCACCTTTCTCGCGCTCGGCGTGCTGGGCCTCGGCTGGCTGCTCGGCATCCCCAGGCTCGCCGCCGAGGTGGGCGCGATGGGGGCGATTGCGGCGTACGTGCTCGCCGTCGGCTGGCAACCCTCGGTGGTCCGCGCGGGCGTGGCCGGCGCTCTGGCGTCGCTCGCCTGGCTTCTCTCGCGACCCCGCGACCGCTGGCACTTCCTCGCGCTCGGCGCCACGGTCCTGCTCGCCTGGACGCCGGCAAACCTGTTGGAGCCGGGCTTCCAGCTCTCCTTCGCGGCCGTTGGCTCGATCTTCCTGCTGTTGCCGCGACTGCGCCCGGCGCTCGAGGGCTATCCGCTGACCGACTGGCTGCGGGATGCGCTTGCGGTCTCGACCGCCTGCGGAGCAGCAACCGCTCCGATTCTGTGGCTCCAGTTCGGAAGCGTGCCGGTCTACTCGCTGCCGGCGAACGTGCTCGTCACGCTGGCCGTCGGCCCTCTGCTCGGGCTGGCGCTCGTCGGCTCGCTCCTCCAGCCGCTGCTGCCGTCGGCGGCCTACGCGCTGGCGTTCCTGAACGGCTGGATCGCCGCGTACATCACCGCCTGCGCGCGCCTCGTCGGTGCGCTGCCCTTCGCCAGCATCGGCTCCGGCGCGGCAGTCTGCGTCCTGCTCGGCACGCCGCTCGCGCTCCTCGCACTCCACCGACTGCCGCGGTGGCGACGTCCGCTGGCGATTGCATCCGTGGCGGCGCTCCTGCCCGCGGTGCTCGTCTGGCAGCTGTATCCGAGGGCGCACCTCCCGCCCCCGACCGGGCTTCGGATCACGTTCCTCGACGTGGGGCAGGGGGACTCCGCGCTCCTGCAGGTGCCCGAGGGGGCGATCCTCGTCGACCAGGGACCGCCCGAGGCGAAGGTCGCCCAGCAGCTACGAGGCCTCGGCGTGCGCCACCTGGCCGCGGTCGTGTTGACCCATCCGCAACGCGACCACATCGGCGGCGCCGAGGACGTGATCCGGCGTCTCGCGGTGGACCGCGTGCTCGACCCGCGGCTCGCGGTTTCCGGACCGTACGAGCGGGCTGCGCTCGACGCCGCGGCGAAGCGCGGTGTCGAGGTCGACGAGACGCGCGCCGGCGCGGCTTTCCGGCTGGGGCGGCTGCGGATTCGCGTGCTCTGGCCGGACCGGGCCGGGACGGCGACGGAGGATCCGAACCTGCTCCCGATCGTCCTGCTCGGAACCTACGGCGAGGTCGACGTGCTCCTGACTGCGGACGCGGAGACCGGGGTCACCGCGCCACTGCTCTCCCGTCACATCGAGATCCTCAAGGTGGCCCACCACGGATCCGCGGACCCGGGCCTCGCGGACGAACTCCGGGAGCTGCGGCCCGCGGTCGCCGTGATCTCCTGTGGCCTCGGCAACGAGTACGGCCACCCGCGCGCCTCGACCGTCGCGGCGCTCGAAGCCAGTCCGGGGCTCACTCTCTTCCGTACTGACCAGGACGGTCAGGTGGTCGTCGAGTCCGACGGACGCCGGATCAGTGTCCGCACAGCCCGTTGAGTAGGCTGGCGACGTGGCTGCGTCGCCCGACCTGAAGCCGATCTACCTGCTCACCGGGAGCGACCGCCCGAAGATCGAAACGGCGCTTGGCCGGTTGCGACGGCACTTCGAGCCCGAGGCCGTCGAGCTCGTCTCGGCGCAGGATCTGAGCGGGGACGACGCGGCCGCGCTCTGCAACGTGGGCAGCCTCTTCGGCGACGCCAGGCTGGTGGTCGTCGAGGGAGTCGACGGCCGGCGTAACGCGGACGGCAGGCTCGCAAACGGCTGGAAGGCGGCGGACGTGAAGGCGATCGAGGCCTACCTCTCGTCCCCGGCGCCCGGCACGGTGCTCGCGCTCGTCGCCGAGGAGCTGAAGAAGGATGCGCCGCTGACCAAGGCGTGCGCGAAAGCCGGGGAAGTGCTCGCCTTCGAGGTCGCGAAACGGAACGTCAACCAGTGGGTTGCCGAGCGCTTTCGCCAGGCGGGAGCGCGCGCGGAGCCCGACGCATGCGCTGCGTTGATCCAGCTCGTCGGAGACGACTTCCACCAGCTCGCGAACGAGATCGACAAGCTCGCGCTTTGGGCGGGTGACGAGCCGATCGGGGAGAACGAGGTCGAGCTGCTCGTCGCCGCGGTCGCCGAGACGCCGACCTTCGCGCTCACCGACGCCTGGGCGCAGCGCGACACCGGGCGGACGCTCGCGGCCAGCGAGACGATCTTCGAGCGCGAGGGACGGCCCCGCCGCGACACGGCCCCCCGCCTTGCCGGCGCACTTGTGAACCATCTCTCGTTCATGCGCCGCTGCCGCCAGCTCGCGGCTGACGGAGTTCGGCCGCGCGACGCCGCGGCGACCTTGAAGCGGCATCCGTTCTACGTCGAGAAGGTCTTCGCGCAGGCGTCCAACTTCTCGGACGAGGAGCTCCGCGAAGGGGTCGTCCGGCTGGCCCGGCTCGACCATGCGCTCAAGGGCGGTAGCAAGCTCACGCCCGACCTCGAGCTGCAGAGGGCGCTGATCGACCTGAGCGACGAGGCTTAGGAGCCGGAGCCTGCGGCGAGGCGAGCTGCGCGGGCCTTCTTGCGCGCCGCGGTGTTCTTGTGGATCGCCCCGCGCGACGTCGCCTTGTCGACCGTGCGCACCAGCTCGAGGTGCTCGGCCGCGACCTTGTCCTTGTCGCCAGCGGCAACCGCTGCCTCCAGCCGCTTCGTCACGGTCTTGACCGTGGAGCGGTAGCGCAGGTTCTCGTCGCGCTGACGAACGGCGGAGCGGACGCGCTTTTCCTGTTGTCTGATGTTCGGCATCGAAGTAATGCCCGCACTCGGCGGGCGGCCGGATCGTAGCAGACCACTCGCGTTCCTATACTCGCTGCGTGGAGGAGGGAGCCCAGCGACGCAGGCTCGCCTGGTCGACTGCGATCTTCTCCGCCGCCACCGGGCTCTCGCGCGTGCTCGGGCTCGTGCGCGAGATCGTCGCGGCCAACTACTTCGGCGCGCGTGGCCCGATCAACGCCTTCACCGTCGCCTTCCAGATTCCGAACCTCGTCCGCGCGCTCGTCGCCGATGCGGCGCTGTCATCAGCTTTCGTGCCCGTCTTCAGCGAGCTGCTCGAGAAGGGTGAGCGGGCGCGCGCGTGGCGCGTCGCGTCCACCGTCTTCTGGCTCTTCCTCCTGCTCGTCGGCGGGCTGACCGCGCTCTTCATCCTCGCAGCCCCGCTGCTGATGCCGCCGCTGACGGACGCCTACGACGACCTGACCGTGACGCTCTCGCAGATCCTCTTTCCGATCGTCGTCCTGCTCGGCCTCTTCGGAATCGTCACAGGAATCCTGAACAGCTACGACGAGTTCTCGATCCCGGCCTTGACGCCCGTCTTCTGGAACCTCGCGATCATCGCCGGGCTCGTGCTCGGCGTGCCCCAGGCCGACTCCGACAGCTCGAAGCTCTACATCTACGCAGCCTCGATCGTCGCCGGCACGGTGCTCCAGCTCCTTCTGCCGCTCCCCTGGCTGCGTGGCCGGGACGGCCGGCTGCGGCTGGTGCTCGACCTGCGGGATCCCATGGTCAGGCAGGTCTTCAAGCTGATGGGGCCGGTGATGCTCGGCCTCGGCCTGATCAACGTCAACGCCGTGATCGGGACCTTCGTCGCCTCCAAGTGGATCGACCCGACGATCGCCCCGAAGGCGATCGACTACGCGTTCCGGATCTACATGCTGCCGCAAGGCATGTTCTCGGTCGCGGTCGCAACCGTCCTCTTCCCGACGCTCGCCCGCTTCGCGGCCCGCGGCGACACGGCAGGCTTTCGCGACACGATCGGCCAGGGCATCCGCCAGATCAACTTCCTGCTGATCCCGTGTGCGGTTGTCTCGATCGTTCTCGCCGAGCCGATCATCCGCCTGCTCTACGAGCGCGGAGCGTTCGAGCCAGACCAGACACACGTCGTTGCGGGTGCGCTCGCTGCCTTCTCCCTTGGGCTCACCTTCAACGGGATGATGCTGATGCTTAACCGTGGCTTCTTCAGCCTGCAGGAACCGTGGATCCCGACACTGGTTGCACTGGCGAACCTGGCGCTCAACGTCGTCTTCTACGTCGTCTTCTACCGGGTCGGCGTCTGGGGGATCCCGCTCGCCATCTCGCTCGCCAATATCGCCGGTGTGGCCATGCTGCTCGTCGCCCTGCGCCGCCGGATCGGCCGGATCGACCTCGGCTCGACGACGCGCTCGTTCCTGCTCGTGTCGCTTGCATCGGGAGCGCTCGCTGCAGTGTCCTATGGCGCCTGGCGCGTGCTCGACGACGTGCTCGGCCGCTCCTTCGCCGCGCAGCTGGTCTCGCTCGGCTCGGCGCTCGTCCTGGGCGGGATCGTCTACTTGATCGCGTGCAAGGCGCTCCGGGTGCGCGAGATCACGGCGCTACTATCGCTGCGAGACCGCTTCCGCAGGGCCTGATCACGCATGGACCAAGCACACATCCGCAACTTTTCGATCATCGCCCACATCGACCACGGGAAGTCGACCCTGGCCGATCGCATCCTCCAGCTCACCGACACTGTCGCGGACCGCGACATGAAGGAGCAGCTTCTCGACTCGATGGACCTCGAGCGCGAGCGCGGGATCACGATCAAGGCGCAGGCCGTCCGCGTGCTCTGGAAGGGCCACCAGCTGAACCTGATCGACACGCCCGGCCACGTGGACTTCACGTACGAAGTCTCGCGCTCCCTGCAGGCCTGCGAGGGCGCGCTCCTGGTCGTCGACGCCGCGCAGGGAATCGAGGCGCAGACGCTCGCGAACGCCTACCTCGCGATCGAGAACAACCTGGAAATCGTCCCGCTCGTGAACAAGATCGACCTGCCTCAGGCCGATCCTGACGGCGCCGCTGTCGAGGTCGCGGATCTCATCGGCGACGACCCCGGCAACGTCTTGCGCATCTCCGCGAAGACCGGCGCCGGGGTCGAGGACGTGCTCGACGCCATCGTCGACCGGATCCCATCGCCGGACGGGGATTCGGGCGCGCCCGCCCGCGCGCTCGTCTTCGATTCTTCGTACGACCAGTACCGGGGCGTGGTCGCGTTCGTCCGCGTCGTCGACGGCAGTTTCGAGACCCGCGACGCGCTCCGCGCCATGGCGCAGGGGACGCGCTTCGAAGCGGAGGAGCTCGGCTTCCTCACGCCGGCACGCCACCCCGTCAAGGCGCTGCGCGCCGGCGAGGTGGGGTACGTGATCACGGGTCTGAAGGACGTGTCGAAGCTCGGGGTGGGCGACACGCTCACGACGGAGAAGCTGCCTGCGGCCGAGCCGCTGCCCGGCTACAAGGAAGTCAAGCCGATGGTGTTCGCTGGGCTCTTCCCCTCCGACTCGGACGAGTACCCGGAGCTCCGCGACTCGCTGGAGCGGCTGAAACTGAACGACAGCGCGCTCTTCTACGAGCCCGAGACGTCACAGGCCCTCGGCTTCGGCTTCCGCTGTGGCTTCCTCGGCCTGCTCCACATGGAGATCGTGCGCGAGCGGCTCGAGCGGGAGTTCGACCTCGACCTGATCGTGACCGCGCCCACCGTCGCCTACCGTGTTCAGGCCCGTCCGGGGGGCGACTGGCTCGAGGTGCACAACCCAGCCGACATGCCGAATGAGATCGAGGCGGTCGAGGAGCCGTACATCAGGGCGTCGATCATCGTCCCGAAGGAGTACGTCGGCGCAGTGATGGAGCTCTGCAACGAACGGCGGGGCACGTTCGACCACATGGAGTACCTGTCCGAGGACCGGGTCCACCTCACCTACGAGCTTCCGCTCGGCGAGATCGTGCTCGACTTCTACGACCAGCTGAAGTCGCGCACCCGCGGCTACGCGAGCTTCGACTACGACATGGCCGGCTTCAAGGCGGGGCACCTCGTGCGGGTCGACGTGCTGGTCGCGGGAGAGCCGGTCGATGCGCTGTCGCTGATCATCCACCGGGAGTTCGCCTATGACCGCGGCAAGCTGCTCGTCGAGCGGCTACGCAAGGAGATCCCACGCCAGTTCTTCGACGTGCCGATCCAGGCCGCGATCGGCGCGCGGATCATCGCCCGCGAGACCGTGAAGGCGAAGCGCAAGGATGTGCTCGCCAAGTGCTACGGCGGCGACATCAGCCGCAAGCGGAAGCTGCTCGAGAAGCAGAAGAAGGGTAAGAAGCGGATGAAGCAGGTCGGCGGCGTCGAGGTGCCGCAGGAGGCTTTCCTCGCCGTCCTCAACCTGGACAACGAGCGCAAATGACAGGCGCCCGGCACCTCTACGTCCACCTCCCGTTCTGCGCGCACCGGTGCGGCTACTGCGACTTCGTCACCGTCGTAGGTCGCAAGGGCGATCACGGCGCGTACGTGGACGCGGTGCTCACAGAGCTCGAGCTGGAGCGCGACCTGCTCGCGGGCGAGCTGGACACGGTCTTCCTTGGCGGCGGCACGCCTAGCTTCACGGAGCCCGCCGCGCTCGCGCGCCTCCTCGCGGGTCTGCCACGCGCTGCCGAGACGACGGTCGAGGCCAACCCGGACACGATCACGCCCGGGCTGGCCGCGCTGCTGCGCGAGCACGGGGTCAACCGCATCTCCCTCGGCGCTCAGAGCTTCCAGGCGCACCTGCTCGAGATGCTCGAGCGGCGCGCGCGCCCGGAAGACGTCCGTGCCGCGGTGCCGACGCTGCGGGAGGCCGGCTTCGACAACATCTCGCTTGACCTCATCTACGGGATTCCGGGCCAGAGTCTCGCCGACCTCGAGCGCGACCTCGAGGAAGCGATCGGCCTGGAGCCGGAGCACCTCTCGTGCTACGAGCTCGAGGCCAAGCCGGGCACCCGCTTCACGCACGCGCACGGCGAGGAGCTCGAGCGACAGGCGGACTCGATGGAGGACTACTTCGAGCGCGTCGTGGAGGCGCTGACCCAAGCGGGGTACCGCTGGTACGAGACGGCGAACTTCTGCCGGCTCGATGGAGAGCGGGATCTGCGAGCGCACCACAACCTCGCCTACTGGCGCGGTCGCGACTACCTCGGCATCGGCATCGGCGCCGTGTCGACGGTCGCCGGCGCTCGCTGGCGCAACGCTCCGAGCTTGGCCCGCTACGTGGCGGCGCTCGAGCGTGGGGAGCGGCCGCCTCGCGAGCTCGAGCCGCTCGACCCTGGCGTCCAGGCCCGCGAGCGCGTGCTCCTCGGCCTCCGCTTGGACGAGCCGCTCGGCCTGGCCGGCCTCGGCGACGCGGTCGACGCCGTTGCCGTGGAGCGGCTGGAGGGGCTCGGCCTCGCCGTGACGAGCGCGGGCGGCTCCTCGCTCGCCCTGACGCGCCGAGGCCGGTTCCTCGGCGGCGGCGTCACCGCCGAGCTCCTGTCGGATGGGTAAAATCCCCTGCAAATGGAGCAGCTGAGCACACGCAAGCGGGACATCCTCCGGCGGGTCGTGGAGGAGTACATCGCCACGGGCGAGCCCGTCGGCTCGAAGACCATCGTGGACAGCTCCGGGCTCGGCGTGTCCGCTTCCACCGTCCGGGGAGAGCTCGCCGAGCTGGAATCGCTCGGCCTCCTGACGCACCCGCACACGTCGGCCGGTCGAATCCCCACTGATTCCGGCTACCGCTTCTATGCGGGGGAGGTGCTCGAGCGGCAAGTGCTCCGGCCGGAGCGCTTCCCACTGGACCTGACGTCCATGCGGAGCGAGGTCGAGGCTGCCCTGCAGTCCACCACAGAGATGCTCGGTCAGGTGACTCGACTGCTCGCGCTCGTCTCGGCGCCCGGCCACGAGACGGCGACCGTGCGCCACATCGAAGTCCTTCTGCTCCAGCCGACCCTCGTCGTCGTCGTCACGATCACCTCAGCGGGCGGCGTGGCGAAGAAGCTCGTCACGTTCAAAGCACCCGTCGATCCAGGCCTGGCGGCGTGGGCGAACGAGTACCTGAACGATCGTCTGACCGGGGTGGGGCTCGGAACCCATCAGGTGCGGAAGCGCTTCGACGACCCGAGCCTCTCGGCGGGAGAGAGCGCCTTCCTTGACGCGCTGAAGCCCGCGTTCGTCGAGCTCGTCACGCCTGCCGCGCAGTCGCTCTACGTCGGCGGAGCCGCCTCACTGCTCGACGACGTCCGCGCGGACGAGCTGGAGGCCTGCCGCCGCCTCCTCGCCGTGCTCGAGAAGCGCGCGGCGGTGCTCGAGCTGATGAACGACGCGTTCGACGCTCGTCGGCCCTTCGTCCGGGTCGGGCTCGACCACCCGGGCCTGCACGACGTCGCGCTCGTCGGCGCCACGTACGGGCTCCCGACGCGCACGCTCGGCACGATCGGCGTGTTCGGTCCTGTCCGTATGGACTACGCGAAGGCCGTCCGGACGGTGCGAGCGGCGTCCTTCGAGCTCTCGCGGCTCGTCGCGTCCGCCTACGAAGAGGACTGATCGCCCCGCTACCCTGCTCGCATGGCCACGGCGGAACGGGACTACTACGAGCTGCTGGGCGTCGGGCGCGGCGCCACCGACGGCGAGATCAAGAAGGCCTTTCGGAAGCTCGCCCGCGAGCTGCATCCCGACGTGTCCAAGGAAGCCGACGCGCAGGAGCGCTTCAAGGCCGTTGCGGAGGCCTACGAGGTGCTCTCCAAGGCCGAAACGCGGCAGCTCTACGACCGTTATGGGCATGCCGGCCTGCGCAGGGGCGGCTACACGCCTGCGGACTTCAACCTCTCGAACCTGACCGACATCTTCTCCGCCTTCTTCGGCGACGACCTGTTCGGGCGCAATCGCGGTGGACGCGCACGCGGTGGTGATCTCGGGCTCGCCGTCTCGATCGAGCTCGCAGAGGCCTTCACTGGCGTCAAGCGCACGGCCGAGGTGGAGGTGGCGGCCACCTGCGAGCGCTGCGACGGCGATGGTGCCGAGCCGGGCACCGAAAGAGTCACGTGCACCACCTGTGGCGGCCAGGGACAGCTGCGACAGGTCTCGCGCAGCGTCTTCGGCGAGTTCGTGCGCACGCAGGCCTGCCCGGCCTGCGCCGGCGCCGGGCAGGTCGTCGAGACCCCGTGCACAAATTGCGAAGGCGCCGGACGCACCCTCGAGCAGACCGAGCTCGACGTGGAGATCCCCGCGGGGATCCACCATGGCCAGCAGATACGAATTCGCGGTGCGGGCCATGCCGGTGCTGGCGGCGGCCTTCCGGGCGACGCCTACGTGGAGGTGCACGTCGGGAGCGATCCCCGTTTCGAGCGCGACGGCGACGACATCTTGGCTTCGGTCGACCTGACCATCGTGCAGGCCGCAACGGGAGCGCAGCTCACAGTTCCGACGCTGGAGGGCGATGTGGAGCTCGACTTCGCCGCCGGGACCCAGCCGGGCGAGGTGCGCGTCCTTCGCGGCAAGGGGATGCCGTCGGTGCAGCACTCCGGCCGCGGCGACCACCGCGTGCTCGTGAACGTGGCGGTGCCGCGCAAGCTCACCGACGAGCAGCGCGAGCTGCTCGACCGCTTCGAGGCGCTCTCCGGAGAGGACACCTATCGACGCGACGAGGGCTTCTTTGAGAAGCTCAGAAGCGCGCTTCGTTGACGCTGCTCAAGCGAGTCTCGATCACGGTCCCGCCGGCACGGTCCGAGGAGGCTCGTGCCGTCATGCTCGAGCTCTTTCCCGAGGGATTCGAGGAGATCGAGGGAGCCGGCGGACTCGAGATCGCGGCGTACACGAATGCCGCCGGCGAGGAGCGGATCTGGCAGGCGTTCGGCGGCGCGGCCTCGGCGGAGGTGGAGGAGGACTGGGAGGATCGTTGGCGCCAGTTCCACAAGCCGGTCCGCGTCGGCCGACTCTGGATCGGTCCTCCCTGGGAGAAGCCCGACGGCGATGCCATCGCCGTCGTGATCGACCCGGGCCGCGCGTTCGGCACCGGCGGCCACCCGACGACGCAGCTCTGCCTCGAGCTGCTCGAGGCACAGGAGCGAGGCAGTCTGCTCGACATCGGCTGCGGCTCCGGCGTGCTCTCGATCGCAGCGGCCAAGCTTGGCTTCGCACCGGTGCTCGCGTTCGACTTCGATCCCCAGGCGGTCGAGGCCAGCGAGCGGAACGCGGCGGACAACGGTGTCTCGATCGACGTGCGCCAGGCCGACCTGCGCGAGGACGCTCTCCCGGGCACCGCGCTCGCGCTCGCGAACATCGCCGCCGAGGCCGTGCTCGCGCTCTCGTCGCGCCTGCAGGCGGAGCGTGTGATCACATCCGGCTACCTCGTCTCGGACGATCCCTCGCTCGACGGGTACAGGCTCGAGCGCCGCGTCCAGGATGGCGGCTGGGCTGCGGACCTGCACGTGCGTCAGTAACTTTCGCGCCGGATGGCGAGCTTCTCCGTCAGGTTCCTCGGCTGCAAGGTCTCGCAGACCGACGCGCAGGCACTGCGTGAGCGACTCGTGCATGACGGCCACCGTGAGGTGGACGGGAGCGCAGACGTCGCGGTCGTCAACAGCTGCTGCGTCACGAACGAGGGTCTCGCGAAGTCGCGTCAGGCCGCATCACGCGCGGCGCGGACACACGCCCGCGTCTACGTCACCGGCTGCGGTGCTCGACTCTCGGAGTCGGCGTTCGCTGGGCTGCCTGCCAACGTGTCCGTCGTCGCGGGGCAGATCGAGGAGGCTGTCGAGACTGTGGCCGGCGACGTCGGAGCGATCGGCTGCGTGCAAGAGGGCGCCAGGCTCGACCGTGTGCGTGCCTTCGTCAAGATCCAAGACGGCTGTTCGTTCTCCTGCGCCTTCTGCGTCATCCCGCTCGTCCGCGGGGGGACGCGAAGCCGAAGCGCCGACGCGGTGCTCGCCGAGATTCGCCGGCGTGTGGCCCAGGGGCACCGGGAGATCGTCCTTACGGGCGTCAACCTGGGCTGCTTCCGCGACCGCACCGCCGGTCAGACGCTCCCCTCGCTGATACGCGCGGCCGGCGCAATCGAGGGCTGCGAACGGCTCCGCCTCTCCTCGATCGAGGTCAACCACGTCGACGACGAGCTCATCGCGGCGCTCCGGGAGACGCCTGTCGTCGGACCGCACCTCCACGTCCCTCTCCAGTCCGGCGACGATGGCGTCCTGCGGGCGATGTCTCGTCGCTACTCCGTCGAGACCTACCTGCGCAAGCTCGAGCCGCTCGGCGACTTCAACCTGACTGCGGACGTGATCGTCGGCTTTCCGGCGGAGGACGAGCCTGCGTTTGAGCGGACGCTCGAGACCGTGCGCGCCGCGGGCCTCACCAAGGTGCATGTCTTTCCGTATTCCCCGCGGCCAGGGACCCGGACGGCGGCGGAGGACACAGTGCCGCCCGAGGTGAAGAGGGACCGCAGTGCTCGTCTGCGTGCGCTGTCGGACGAGGCCTGCCGCACCCGTTGGGAGCGCAAGGTCGGCCGGTCCGACGTGGTACTTGTCGACCGGCCCGGCCGAGGCTACGGCGCCGATTACTCGCCCTGGCTCGTCGACGGCAGGCTCGGCGAGCTCGTTCCCGTCACGGGCCGCGCGGTCACCGAAGAGGGGATCCTTGCCGATGTCACGTGACGACTGCCTGTTCTGCAGGCTCGTCCGCGAAGGGGAGCACGTCGGGAAGACAGCCGGCTTCGTCGCGATCCGCGACATCAACCCGCAGGCGGAGACCCACCTTCTGGTGCTGCCGGAGCGGCACGTCGACACCTTCCGCGACATCGCCGAGTTCCCCGCCGACGAGGCGAAGCGAATGCTCGACTTCGTCGCCGAGGTCGCGGGGGACGCGGGGCTGGAGGACTACCGCGTGCTCGTCAACGTGGGTGCCGGTGGCGGCCAGACGGTCTTCCACCTGCACTGGCACGTCCTTGGTGGGAGAATCCGAGGGTTCCCGCAATGACCTTGATCGCCGAAATCGAGTCCCAGCTCACCGACGCCATGCGCGAGGGCGACGCCGCGCGCCGCGACACACTGCGCCTGATCCTCTCCAGCCTGCGCGGCGCGGAGAAGGAGCTGCAGCGCCCGCTGCACGAAGCCGAGGAGCTGCAGGTGCTCCAGCGTGAGCGGAAGAAGCGCCTTGAAGCCGCTGAGGCCTTTCGTGCCGGGGGCCGCGCAGAGCAGGCCGACAAGGAAGAGGACGAGCTCGACGTGCTCGAGGAGTTCATGCCCGAGCCGATCTCGGAGGACGAGCTCGAGGCGATCGTCGACGACGTGATCGCCGAGGTCGGCGCCACGAGCATGCGCGACATCGGCCGGGTGATGGCTGACGTGATGCCGCAGGTCGCGGGCCGCGCAGACGGGTCGGCCGTAAGCCAGCTCGTCCGCGAAAAGCTCGCGTAAAGGTCGGCCGACCCGCCTCCGGTAACGTTCGCGGCGTGAGACGCGCCCTCACACTGCTCCTGTCGGCAGGTCTGCTCGCGGTTGCGACCGGCTGCGGCGCCCGGGACGCCCTGGAGCTCGACCCGGTTGCAGACGCTGCATCGAAGACGACGGACGCCGGCAGCTCGAGGGTGGCCTTCGAGGTGACGACGACCGCGGCGGGCGAGAAGATCACGCTCGCCGGCGCCGGCATCTTCGCGTACGACGAGGCCCGTGGCTCGATGACGATGGATACGTCGTCGCTCGTCCCTGGAGCGGGCGGAACGATCGAGATGCGGATGCTCGGGACGATGATGTACCTGCGCCTCCCCGACTCCCTCTCCGGTCAGTTGCCGCAGGGCAAGAAATGGCTCGGGCTCGATCTCGGGAAGTCCTTCGACGCGGCCGGACTGGGTAGGCTCACCCCGGGCCAGCTGCAGCAGGATCCCGCGCAGATGCTCCGCTTGCTCCGAGCCTCGAGCACGTCGGTGCGAGAGGCGGGGAACGCGACCGTCCGCGGCACGGACACCAGGCACTACACCGCAATGCTCGACCTCGACAAGGCTCTGACCGTGACCGCGGACGAGCTCGGGCTCAGCGAGCAGCAGCGGAAGGAGATGCGTGCGGCGGCGCAGCACCTGAAGAAGCAGTCCGGAGTGGACCGGATCCCCGTTCACGTGTTCGTCGACGATGAAGGGCTGCTCCGTCGCATGTCGATGACGATGACCTCCACGGTCGAGGGGGAAAACCTCTCGCTGGAAGTGCTGACGGACTACTTCGACTTCGGCGTCGAGGTGGGAGTAAAGGCGCCGCCGGCGGCACAGGTCTTCGACCTCACCAAGAGCCTCGAGGCCTTCACCCAGGGCTGAGCGCGCTTACGCGGGCGCGGGCCAGGCGACGCCAACGAACACGGGCATCCCGGCCAATCGCGTCGCGTTGGCTCGAAAGCGCAGCTTGAGGACCGACCCGTCAGCATGCCGCACCGAAGTCGTGGCTTCGCCGCCGGTTTCCACGGCGTGCAGGTACGACTCGATTGCGAGCCCTTCCGGAAGAGCCGAGAGCTCCCCGACGCACCGCCGGAGCAACTGCTCACGCTCGAAGCCGAGCAAGTCGCACGCGAAGCCGTTCACGCTCAGGTAGCGACCCTCTTCATCGAACACGAAGACCGCGACCGGGCCGTTCTCGAGCGCCTCGCCGACGAGCGCGCTGTGGATCAGCGCGCGCGCGTCCGTCTCCACGGTCGGCGGGTGCGGCATCGCCGGAAATGGTTCCCGAAGCCCCAGCGGGGCGCAATACCCCTTTTGGTGGGTGATGCCTACACTGACCGGCGGTGCAGGAAGTGCTCTCCGTCCCGAACGAAGTCGCCGCCGAGCTCGCCGGCGTGGGCGACGGCGTGCTCGATTCGCTGCGCGAACGGCTTCATTGCACGCTTCGGTTGCGCGGGAACCAGCTGACGATCGAGGGCGACGACGGCCGGGTCGCGGCCGCGCGGGCCGTCGTCGACGAGCTCGTCGAGCTGGTCGAGGGCGGCCACGAGATCGGCCCGGACACGGTCGGCGCCGTCGTCGCGGCGCTCGACCAGGCGGAGGACATCCGCGAGGTCTTCTCCGACGTCGTGTGGCGTCACCGCGGCAAGAAGATCTCTCCGAAGACGGTGACCCAGAAGCGCTACGTCGACGCGATCCGGAACCGCACCGTCACCTTCGGGATCGGGCCGGCGGGCACCGGCAAGACCTACCTGGCGATGGCGCTCGCCGTCGCTGCGCTCTCCGAGAAGCAAGTGGGGCGGATCATCCTGACGCGGCCCGCCGTCGAAGCCGGCGAGCGGCTCGGATTCCTGCCCGGCGACATGCTCGCCAAGGTCGACCCCTACCTGCGCCCGCTGTTCGACGCCCTCCACGACATGCTCGACGCCGACAAGCTGACCGCGCACATGGAGCGCGGGGTGATCGAGGTCGCGCCGCTCGCGTTCATGCGGGGACGGACTCTCAACGACTCGTTCATCATCCTCGACGAAGCGCAAAACACCTCACCGGAGCAGATGCAGATGTTCCTGACGCGGCTCGGATTCGGCTCCAAGGTGGTCGTCACCGGCGACGTCACCCAGGTCGACCTCCCTCGCGACCAGTCCTCCGGACTGATCCAGGTGCGCGACATCCTCGGCGCGATCGACGGGATCGAGTTTGTCGAGTTCTCGCACGAGGACGTGGTCCGGCACAAGCTGGTGCAGCGGATCGTGGAGGCGTACAAGCAGCACGCAGAGGAAACCGGCACCGCCCGCAGGCGGTGAGATGCTGACGATCGAGGTCGAGAACCGGAGCGGGGCGGAGGTGGACGAGAGCGGCGCAATCGAGCTCGCACGCCGCGTCCTTGCCGCCGAGGGCGTAGAGGATGGCGAGCTGGGCCTCGCGTTCGCCGGCTCCGAGGAGATGCGCGCGTTGAAGCGCGACCACCTCGGGGTGGACGAAGCCACGGACGTCCTCTCCTTCCCGATCGACGGCAGAGATGAGCTGGCCGATGGACTCCCGCGCGCCCTCGGCGACGTCGTGCTCTGCCCGCAGGTCGTCGGGCAGGAGTGGCGAAAGCCGCTCGTGCACGGCCTGTTGCACCTGCTCGGCTACGACCACGGCGACGCGATGGAGGCGCGCGAGGCAATGCACGCATGAGACCCCGGACGACGCCTTCGGTTCTCGAGTCCTTCAACTACGCCTTCGAGGGCATCATCCACGTGCTCCGGACGCAACGGAACCTGCGCATCCACTTCATCGTGGCCGTGGTCGTGCTCATCGCCGCGCTGGTGTCCGACGTCGACAAGCTCGAGCTGATGGCGCTCCTCCTCGCGATCGCGTTCGTGCTGATCGCCGAGATGCTGAACACCGCCGTGGAGGCGGCCGTCGACGTCGCGACGACGTCGTTCGACCCGATGGCCAAGCTCGCGAAGGACATCGCGGCGGGCGCCGTGCTGATCGCGACTGCGGTCGCGGTCGCGGTCGGCTACCTCGTCTTCTCGGGCCAGGTGGCGACCAGCAGCTCCAAGCTGCTCGACCGGCTCACCGACGCCTCCGCCGAGTTGACGCTCGTCGCACTCGTCCTCACAACGATCGTCGTGATCGGGACGAAAGCGCTCACGGGCCGAGGCACCCCGCTCCGTGGCGGCCTGCCTTCGGGCCACGCCGCCGTCGCCTTCGCCGGCTGGATGGCCGCGACGCTGATCCTGGGCGACTCCCGCCACCACTTCCTGATCTCGTCCCTGACGTTCATCATGGCGTTGCTCGTGGCCCAGACGCGCGTCGAATCGGGGGTGCACTCGTCCGTCGAGGTCCTCTACGGCGGCTTACTCGGAGCGCTCGTGACGCTCGCTGTCTTCCAGGTCGCCCAGTAGTGGAGCCGGCGAAGTGAGCGAGGAGCTCGTCGTCAAGGCCGAGGACGTGGCCGCCAAGGCCTATGCGCCCTACTCGAACTACAACGTCGGCGCCGTCGCCCGCACCGACGACGGGGTCGAGGTCGAAGGGGTCAACGTGGAGAATGCGGCGTATCCGCTCGGCGTCTGCGCCGAGAAGAGCGCCCTCGTGGCCGCGGTCGCCGCGGGGTACGGCCCGGGCCGGATCGCTGCGATCGGGATCACCGCCTCGCCGTGCGGCGGCTGCCGCCAGTGGCTGTACGAGTTCAGGATCCCCGAGGTCAGCTTCAGGCGCGCGGACGGGTCGATCGCGACCTACGAGGCGGCGGAGCTGCTGCCGGACACCTGGGACTTCCCGGAGGCGTGAAGACCGGCTTCGTCGCCGTCGCCGGCCGTCCGAACGTCGGCAAGTCGACGCTCGTCAATGCCCTCGTGGGCGAGAAGATCGCGATCACCTCTTCGGTGCCGAACACGACGCGGCGCCGCATCTACGGCGTCGCCAACGGTGAGGATCACCAGCTCGTCCTCGTCGACCTGCCGGGGTTCCAGCGCCCGATGGACAAGCTGACGAAGCGGATGCAAGACACGGTCGACACCTCGTTCGCGGACGTCGACGTCGTGCTCTTCGTCGTCTCCGCGCGCGACCGGATCGGAGCGGGCGACCGTTTCATCGCGCGCCGGGTCTTCGCCTTGAAGAAGCCGGTGATCATCGCCGTGAACAAGGTCGACAACCTCAAGCCGGGCCACATCATCAGCCAGATGAAGGCGGCCGGCCAGCTGGGCGACTTCCACGCGCTCCACCCGGTCAGTGCAAAGACCAAGGACGGGATCGACGAGCTCCGCGGCGACCTCCTCTATCTGCTGCCCGAGGGTCAGCCGTACTTCGAGCGCGAGTCGTCGACCGACCAGACGAGCGCGGAGCGGATCACCGAGCTGA
Organism: Gaiellaceae bacterium; assembly: GCA_035525905.1. Lineage (GTDB taxonomy): Bacteria > Actinomycetota > Thermoleophilia > Gaiellales > Gaiellaceae > Gaiellasilicea. The sequence goes on from DATLDK010000030.1 coordinate 19,060, forward strand.
TCCGTGAGAAGGCCCTTCAACTGACGCGCGACGAGGTGCCGCATTCGATCTCGGTCGAGCTCGACGAGGTGGACGAGAAGCGGCTGCGCGCATTCGTGCTCGTGGAGACGGACTCGCAAAAGCACATACTCGTCGGCAAGAAAGGGGGCATGATCCGCGAGATCGGCACGCGTGCGCGCCCCGAGATCGAGGCGATTCTCGGTCACAAGGTCTTCCTCGAGCTCGTCGTCAAGGTGCGCCCCAAGTGGCGCCGCGACGACGCGGCCCTGGAACGCCTGGGGCTCTAGGCTCATACTGCGGCTGGCGTGGCTACGAGCCCGAATGAGAGGAAGGCGGCGCTCCTCGAGGCGGCTGTCGCGTGCGTCCACGAGCAGTCACACGGCGCGGAGGCCCAGGACGTCGAGCGCTTCGTGCGTGCGTACTACGCGAACGTTGCGGCCGACGACCTGACCGACCGCAGTCCGGCCGACCTGTACGGCGCAGCGCTTGCGCACCGGAGCCTTGCGCTCGTGCGCGCTCCGGGCGAGCTCAAAGCGCGCGTGTACACGCCCAATCCGGACGAAGACGGCTGGGGCTCGCCGCACACCGTCGTCGAGACCGTCGTGGACGACATGCCCTTCCTCGTCGACTCCGTGTCGATGGAGGTGACCCGGAACGGCAATGCCATCCACCTCGTGATCCGCCCGATCATGCGTGTGCGGCGCGACGCGGAGGGGCGGCTGCTCGACGTCGGGTCCGAGGACGGCTTGCCCGAATCGATGATCCACGTCGAGATCGACCGCCAGGCCGGGCCGGAGGAGCTGGAGCGCCTCCGCGCCGGAATCTGCCGCGTGCTGAGCGACGTGCGCGCAGCAGTCGAGGACTGGCGCGCGATGCGCGCGCGTGTGCACGACGTCGTCGAGGAGCTCGAGCGGGCCCCCGTCGATGCCGGCGAGCGCGCGGAGGCGCGTGACCTGCTCGAGTGGATGGAGAACGGCCACTTCACGTTCCTCGGCTACCGCGAGTACGACGTGCTCGCGGAGGGCGGGGAGGACGTCCTCCGTGCGGTGTCGGGCTCCGGGCTAGGCATCCTCCGTGCCGGGGACGAACGCCCGGTCTCCGTCAGCTTCGCCCAGCTGCCGGCCGAGGTGCGGCGGCTCGCACGTGAGAAGAGCCTGCTCACGCTGACCAAGGCGAACTCGCGAGCGACGGTGCACCGCCCCTCCTATCTCGACTACGTCGGCGTCAAGCGCTTCGACGAGGCGGGCGAGGTCGCCGGCGAGCGGCGCTTCCTCGGCCTCTACACGCACACCGCCTACAGCGCGAGCCCGTGGGAGATTCCGGGGCTGCGACGCAAGGTGCAGCGCGTCGTCGAGCGGTCGGGCCTCCTGCACGGAAGTCACGACCACAAGGCGCTCGTCGAGATCCTGGAGACGTACCCGCGCGACGAGCTGTTCCAGATCAGCGAGGACGAGCTGTTCGCGACCGCCCTCGGGATCCTCCATCTCGGCGAGCGGCGCCGCGTGCGGTTGTTCGTGCGCCGCGACGCCTTCGGCCGCTTCCTGTCGTGCCTCGTCTACCTGCCGAGGGAACGCTTCGACACCGCGAACCGCAACCGAATCCAGAACATCCTCCAGGAGGCGTTCGAGGGCACGAGCGTGGACTACACGACGCGGGTGTCGGAGTCGGTGCTGGCACGGCTTCACGTCGTCGTCTACACCGAGCAGGGCGCGATCCCGGACTACGACGTGGCGGAGATCGAGGCCCGCCTCGCCGCGGCGACGCGCGCGTGGGCCGACGATCTGCGCGACGCGCTCTCCGACCAGCTCGGGGAGGACCGGGCGCGGCCCCTGTTCGACCGCTACGGAGAGGCGTTCCCCGGCGCCTACCGCGAGGACTTCACGGCCGACCAGGCGGTCCTGGACATCGAGCGGCTGGAGCGCCTAGACCCCGGCGGTGACCTGGGCATGAGCCTCTATGTGCCGCTTGCGTCGACACAGGACCAGCTCGCGTTCAAGCTCCTTCGTTCGGGCCAGCCGATCCTCCTCTCCGACGTGCTGCCGCTCCTGGAGAACATGGGCGTCCGCGTCAGCGACGAGCGTCCATACGAGGTCCGGCCCACACACGGCCAACCCGTGTGGATCTACGACTTCGGGTTGCGCCACGACGCGGACTCGGAGTTCCAGGCGGACGAGGTGCGCGAGATGTTCCAGGACGCCTTCGCGCGCGTCTGGCGGGGCCAGTCGGAGAACGACGGCTTCAACCGCCTGGTCCTCTCGGCAAGGCTGACCGCGCGTGAGATCACGGTCCTGCGCGCGATCGCGAAATACCTCCGCCAGGGCGGCAGCACCTTCAGCCAGACGTACATGGAGGATGCGCTCTCGGCGCACCCAGACATCGCGCGCGCGATCGTGGAGCTCTTCCGGCTGCGGCTCGATCCTGCCCGCACGGCCGACATGGATGCCGATTCGCGCGCGCTCGAGCGCCTGCTCGAGTCGACGATCGACGCTGTGGAGAGCCTGGACGAGGATCGCATCCTGCGCGGCTTCCTTCGTGTCGTCCGCGCGGTGCTGCGAACGAACTACTTCCAAACCGATTCCGGTGGCCAGGCGAAGTCCTACCTCTCGCTCAAGCTGGACCCGGAGCTCGTGCCCGACCTGCCGGAGCCGCGTCCGATGTTCGAGGTGTTCGTCTACTCGCCGCGCGTCGAAGCCGTTCATCTTCGCGGCGGCAAGGTCGCGCGAGGCGGGATCCGCTGGTCCGACCGCCGCGAGGACTTCCGCACCGAGGTACTCGGGCTGATGAAGGCGCAGACGGTCAAGAACGCCGTCATCGTCCCGGTCGGTGCCAAGGGCGGCTTCGTCGTCAAGCGGCCGCCGCTCGGTGGCGACCGCGCTGCACTGCTCGAGGAGGTGGTCGAGTGCTACCGCACCTTCATGCGCGGCCTGCTCGACGTCACCGACACGATCAGCGGCGGCAAGGTCGTGCCGCCGCCCGAGGTGGTGCGCCACGACGAGGACGACCCGTATCTCGTCGTCGCCGCGGACAAGGGCACGGCCACGTTCTCGGACATCGCGAACGCAATCGCGATCGAGTACGGCTTCTGGCTCGGCGACGCGTTCGCCTCGGGTGGCTCGGCGGGCTACGACCACAAGCAGATGGGGATCACCGCGCGCGGAGCCTGGGAGTCGGTCAAGCGCCACTTCCGCGAGCTGGGGGCCGACATCGAGACGACCGACTTCACGGTCGCGGGAGTCGGAGACATGTCCGGAGACGTGTTCGGCAACGGAATGCTGCTCTCGCAGCACATCCGGCTGATCGGCGCGTTCGACCACCGCCACGTCTTCCTCGACCCGACGCCGGATGCCGCCGCGAGCTTCCGCGAGCGGGAGCGGCTCTTTGCGCTGCCGGGCTCGTCCTGGGCCGACTACGACCCGGGGCTGATCTCGGCCGGTGGCGGCGTCTTCCCCCGGGAAGCGAAGTCGATCGCCCTCTCGTCCGAGGCCCGCGCCGCGCTTGGAATCGAGGCGGAGTCGCTGACTCCGAGCGAGCTCATCCATGCGCTGCTCTGTGCTCCCGTCGACCTGCTCTGGAACGGCGGCATCGGCACGTACGTGAAAGGGCGCGAGGAGCGGCACGCCGAGGTGGGCGACCGTGCCAACGACGCCGTCCGTGTCGATGCCGAGGAGCTGCGCTGCCGGGTCGTCGGCGAGGGCGGAAACCTGGGCTTCACCCAGCGGGCGCGGGTCGCGTATGCGCGGAACGGCGGGCGGATCTACATGGACGCGATCGACAACTCCGCGGGCGTCGATTGCTCGGATCACGAGGTCAACATCAAGATCCTGCTCGACACGAGCGTCGCCGATGGAGATCTGACGGGCGAGCAGCGGAACGCGTTGCTCGCCGAGATGGCGGACGAGGTCGCCGCGCTCGTGCTGCGGGACAACTACGAGCAGACCCAGGCGATCTCGAGCTCGACCGCGCAGGCCGAGTCCATGGTCGAGGTGCACGAACGGTACGTCCGCAGCCTCGAGCAGGACGGCACGCTCAGCCGCGAGCTCGAGTTCCTCCCGACCGCAGAAGGGTTCGACGAGCGCGAGGCAGCGGGCGTCGGGCTCACCGCTCCGGAGTTCGCCACGCTGCTGTCGCACACGAAGATCGCGATCGCCCAGGAGCTCCTGGCCTCGGACGTGCCGGAGGATCCGTACCTCTCGAGCGAGCTCGAGCGCTACTTCCCGGCGCGCTTGCGGGATGAATTCGCGGCGCGGATCCAGCGGCATCCGCTCCGCCGCGAGATCATCGCCACGCGCGTCGTCAACGATCTGGTCAACCGTGCCGGGACGACCTTCGCCTTCCGGCTGAGTGACGAGACCGGCGCCGGCGCGGACGACATCGCGCGGGCCTACGCGGTCGCCCGTGAGGTGTTCGGGCTGCAGGGACTCTGGGCCGAGATCGAAGCGCTCGATGGGCGGGTACCCGCCGAGGCGCAGACCGCGATGCTGCTTCGGGCTCGCATCCTGCTCGAGCGAGCGACGCGATGGCTGCTGCGCAACCGTCGTCGCCCGATCGACATCGCCGCGGCGGTCGCGCGCTACGGGCCGGGAGCGGCAGCCGTTGCGCAGGCGCTGCCCTCGCTGCTCGGCCGCTCCGAGCTCGACGACGCGCTCGCGAGGGCGGCGGCTCTGGCAGACGTCGGCGTTCCGGCCGAGCTCGCCCAGCGGGTCGCGCACCTCCCGTCGCTCGTGCCTACCCTCGACCTGGTCGAGATCGCGGCGGCGGCGGATCAGGACGTCGCGGCGGCGGCGCAGGTCTACTTCGCGCTCGGCGCGAGGCTCGAGCTGCACTGGCTGCGCGACCGGATCGTCGATCTCCCCCGCGAGACACGCTGGGAGGCGATGGCGCGCGCAGCGCTCCGGGACGATGTCTACTCCGAGCAGGCGGGCCTGACGTCGGAAGTGTTGCGAACGGGCGCCGGCGTGGAGCGCTGGCAAGCTGAGAACGCGAGCGCGATCGACCGCTCGCTGCAGGTGCTCGCCGACATCAGGAGCGGCGGCACGCTCGACCTCGCGCGGCTATCGGTCGCCGTCCGTGAGATCAGGAACCTGATCCACTCGAGCGGGACTCCCGAGCCGGCTGCGCAGCCCGCCTCCCGGCCCTAACGCGTCCTAGACGTCGCCCTTGAACGTGTCGCAGGCGGTGGGGTCGCCCGAGTCGAACCCGGCCTTGAACCACTTCACGCGCTGCTCGCTCGATCCGTGCGTGAAGGAATCCGGATCGACGCCGCGCCCGGCCTGCTTCTGGATCCGGTCGTCGCCTACCGCGGCCGCTGCGTTGAGCCCCTCCTCGACGTCGCCGCTCTCGAGCAGATCGCCCTTCGCATAGGCCGAGTGACCCCAGACCCCCGCCAGGCAATCGGCCTGCAGCTCCACCCGGACGGAGAGCTCGTTCGCAGAGTCGGGATTCTCCTGCTGCTCGCGGCTGACGTCGTCCATGACGCCGAGCAGGTTTTGCACGTGATGGCCGATCTCGTGCGCGACGATGTAGCCCTGCGCGAAGTCTCCGGGCGCATTCAGCTGCTGCTGAAGCTGCTCCATGAACGTGAGATCCAGATACACCTTGTGGTCGCGTGGGCAGTAGAACGGGCCGACCGTGGACGGGGTGTTGCCGCAGGCGGACTGCACGCCTTTCTCGTAGAGGACGACCACCGGCTGCTCGTACTTCTTGCCGCTCTCGGCGAAGATCTTCTGCCAGGTCGCGTCGACGTCGCCCGCGACGAAGTCGATGAACTTCGCGGGATCGTCGGCGGGCGGCTTGTTCAGGTCGGTCGAGGACGAGCCCGGTGCCGGCGCGAACTGGCCGGTGCCCGGATCGATACCGAGGCCGCTCCCTCCTCCGCGTGAGGACAAGAACAGGAAGAGCAGGACGATCAGGATCGTGCCGATGCCGCCGCCCCCTACCCTCCCCATCGGGAAGGGCATGCCGCCGCCGCCGAAGCTGCCGCCGCCCATCCCGCGCCGGTCCTCGATCCGGCCGGCGCCGCCTCGTCCTCGCCACTTCATGACCGCCCTGTTTCCCGCGGGGCCAGTTCTCACTCCCTCGGAAGTACACTTCGCGCATGGCCCAGGCCTCCGCCCCAGCTCCTTCGACCCTGGCGCGCGGGTTCGAGCTTCCGCTGGAGCCGAGGCTGCCGCGAATCGGCTCCGTTGACGCCGTTGCGCTCGAGGAGCGCGCGGCAACGCTCGCCAAGCGCTCGATCAAGAAGGAATCGAAGCTGCAGGCGTTCGAGCTCGCTGTCCGCATGATGGACCTGACCACGCTCGAGGGAGCCGACACGCCGGGCAAGGTGGCCGCGCTCTGCTCCAAGGCGATGCGCCCAGACCCGGTCGACGCTTCGATCCCTTCGGTCGCGGCGGTCTGCGTGTACCCGAACCTCGTCCCCACCGCGGTCGCGCGGCTGCGCGGATCGACGGTCAAGGTGGCGTCGGTCGCGACCGCCTTTCCTTCAGGCCAGTCCCCGCTCGCGGTCAAGCTGGCCGATGTGCGGGAGGCCGTGGAGCTCGGCGCGGACGAGATCGACATGGTGATCGACCGCGGCGCGTTCCTCTCGGGTCGGTACGCGAAGGTCTACGACGAAATCGTGAAGGTGAAGGAGGCCTGCGGGGATGCGCACCTGAAGGTGATCCTCGAGACGGGCGAGCTCGGCACCTACGACAACGTCCGCCGGGCGTCGCTGCTCGCGATGGCCGCCGGCGCCGACTTCATCAAGACGTCGACCGGCAAGGTCAGCCCAGCCGCGACGCTGCCCGTCACCCTGTGCATGCTCGAGGCGATCCGCGACGTCCACGAGGAGACGGGCCGGGTGATCGGGATGAAGCCCGCGGGCGGCATCCGCACCGCGAAGCAGGCCGTGCAATATCTGGTCGTCCTGCACGAGACGCTCGGTCTCCAGTGGATGACGCCGGACCTCTTCAGGTTCGGCGCTTCCTCGCTCCTGAACGATGTGCTCTTGCAGATCCGGAAGCAGAAGACCGGCCAATATCAGTCCCCCGACTACTTCACCTTGGACTAAAGGCCGTGACCGAGCTCGAGCGGAAGAGCCACGCGCCGGTGCCCGCGCTGACCGAGTGGGAGTACGCCCCCGCCCCGGAGGCGCGCGACATCGTCAAGCTGCAGGAGCGCTACGGGCTCTTCATCGGGGGCGCCTTCGCCGACCCGAAGTCGAACGAGTGGTTCACCTCCACGTCACCTGCCACCGAAGAGCCGCTGGCAGATGTCGCGCAGGCGAACGACCAGGACGTCGACCTCGCTGTGCAGGCCGCGCGCGGCGCCTTCGAGGACGGCTGGTCCTCGCTCGCGCCTTCCGAGCGCGCCAAGTACCTCTTCCGGATCGCGCGGATCATCCAGGAGCGCTCCAGGGAGCTCGCCGTCCTCGAGAGCCTCGACGGCGGCAAGCCGATCCGCGAGAGCCGCGATGTCGACCTGCCGCTCGCTGCCGCGCACTTCTTCTACTACGCGGGCTGGGCGGACAAGCTCGAGTACGCGTTCCCCAACCGCAGGCCGAAGCCGCTCGGCGTCGCCGGACAGATCATCCCGTGGAACTTCCCGCTGCTCATGCTCGCCTGGAAGATCGCGCCGGCGCTCGCCGCCGGGAACACCGTGGTGCTGAAGCCCGCGGAGACGACGCCGCTGACCGCGCTCCTGTTCGCCGACGTCTGCCGGCAGGCGGAGCTGCCGCCGGGTGTGGTCAACATCGTCACGGGCGACGGCCGCGCGGGCGCGGCGCTCGTCAAGCATCCGGGCGTGAACAAGATCGCTTTCACAGGCTCGACCGGAGTGGGCAAGGCGATCCAGCGCGAGCTCGCCGGCACCGGCACGAAGCTGACGCTCGAGCTCGGCGGCAAGGCGGCCAACATCATCTTCGACGACGCCGCGCTCGACCAGGCGGTCGAGGGGATCGTCAACGGCATCTACTTCAACCAGGGCCACGTCTGCTGCGCCGGCTCGCGGCTGCTCGTGCAGGAGTCGATCTACGAGCACACGATCTCCAAGCTCAAGCGCCGCCTCGAGACGCTCCGCCTCGGCGACCCGCTCGACAAAAACACGGACATCGGCGCGATCAACTCGAAGATGCAGCTCGACCGCATCACCGAGCTCGTGCAGTCGGGTACAGACGAGGGCGCAGAGATCTTCCAGCCGTCCTGCAAGCTGCCGGAGAAGGGCTACTGGTTCGTCCCGACGGTCTTCACGAACGTGGCCCAGAGCTACCGGATCGCGCAGGAAGAGATCTTCGGTCCCGTCCTCAGCGTGCTCACCTTCCGCACTCCGGCGGAGGCCGTCGAGAAGGCGAACAACACCGCGTACGGGCTGTCGGCCGGCGTGTGGACCGAGAAGGGCTCGCGCATCCTCTGGATGGCCGAGCGCCTGCGCGCCGGCGTCGTCTGGGCGAACACGTTCAACCGCTTCGATCCCGCTTCGCCGTTCGGCGGCTACAAGGAGTCCGGCTTCGGCCGAGAGGGGGGCCGGCACGGGCTCGAGCCCTACCTCGCCTTCGATGGCGAGGGGAAGAGCGCATGAGGCGCTTCCGCGTGCCGCTGCTCCTGCTCGGCGGGCTCGTCGCCCTCGTGCTCGGCGACCGCCGCTTTGGGAGCGTCAGATGAGCAGGCTTCCCGTTCGCAAGACGTACAAGCTCTTCGTGGGCGGCGCCTTCCCGCGCTCGGAGTCGGGCCGCACGTACGAGGCCGAGGGGCAGAACGTCGCTCGCGCTTCACGCAAGGACGCGCGCGACGCGGTGGTCGCAGCGCGCAAGGCGCAGCCCGGTTGGGCAGGCGCGACCGCGTACAACCGTGGGCAGGTCATCTACCGCCTGGCGGAGATGATGGAGACCCGCGCCGCCGACCTCGCCGCGGTGTGCTCCGGCAGGAAGGAGGTCGACGCGGCGATCGACCGCGTCGTCTGGTACGCCGGTTGGGCGGACAAGCTCGCGCAGGTGATCGGCTCCTCGAACCCGGTCGCAGGGCCGTACTTCAACTTCACCTTTCCCGAGCCGACGGGGGTGGTGGCGATTCTGGCGCCCGACGAGCCCGCGCTCGGCGGACTCCTCTCCCGGGCCGTTCCCGCCCTCGTCGGAGGCAACGCTGTCGTCGTCGTTGCCTCGGAGACACACCCGGTCGCGGCGATCGAGCTCGCCGAGGCGATCGCGACCTCGGACGTCCCCGGCGGCGTCGTTAACATCCTCACCGGCTACCGGGAGGAGCTCGCGCCGATCCTCGCCGGTCACATGGACGTGAACGCGCTCGACCTGACCGGCGCCAACGGCCACTCGCCCGAGCTGGAGCGGCTCGCGGCCGACAACGTCAAACGGGTCGTTCACGGCTCCGCAGAAGAGCAGAGCCCGTGGACGATCGCGAGCTTCCTCGAGCTCAAGACCGTGTGGCACCCGATCGGCCAGTAGCCCTCGACAAGGCCGTCCTTCGCGTCGCGAGGCTGCAGGACGAGGCTGCGCTCGATGCTCTCATGAAGGAGTCCGCCGCGGCTCTCTTTCCACGGTTCTACGACGAGCGCCAGTCCGAGAGCGCCGTTCGCTTCGTGGCCCAGATCGACCGGATGTTGCTCGACGACGGGACGTACTTCGTGCTCGAAGCGGGCGGTGCTCCGGTCGCGTGCGGCGGCTGGAGCCGGCGCGACAAGCTCTACACGGGCAGCGGTGACGCGGGGGACGATGCCCGCCGGCTCGATCCCGCAACTGAGCCGGCGCGTGTCCGGGCGATGTTCGTTCGGGCCGACTGGACGCGTCGCGGCCTCGGACGCCAAATCCTCGAGGAGTGCGAGAGAGCGGCACGAGCAGAAGGCTTCCGCCGGCTTTCGCTGGTGGCGACTCTGCCCGGGCTGCCGCTCTATCTCTCGTACGGCTTCGCGGCGCTCGAGGACGTGGAGGTCACCATGCCCGACGGGGTGGCGATTCCGTGTGTCGCGATGGCGAAGCCGATCGAGTAGCGCCGCTCAGCCGCGGGCGGCGTAGATCGCCTGGCGGAACTCGTCCTGCTTGGGAGGTGAGGCCAGCGCATAGACGACGAGCGGCCGACCGCGCGACCAGCTGACGCCGATGTAGTCCGCGAGCATCTTTCCGAGCGTCGTATCGGGCAGCCACGCGAGCGGCATCCGCCGCGCGTTCAGCCGCTGCGGGACGGTCCAGCGCACGCCGTCGGCGGAGGTGATGAGCTCAGCGTCGATCCCATTCGGCTGGATCGCGTAGTAGGCGATCGCCAAGCGGCCGGTGCCCGGCTCGACGCCGATCGTCGGGACGGCGATGCTCCGTCCCGTGGTCACGCGCGCCGGAGGCGACCATGTCGTCCCGTCGGTCGACCGGGAGAGCACGACGTCGTTGGCCGTACAGGCCGCCCGGAAGCGGCAGTCCTGCCAGACGGCCACGATCCGGCCGCTCGGCTCGACGTCGGCGGCGACCAGTGACGGTGCTCGGAGCGGCTTGGTGTCGTGCGTTTTCAGGTCGGAGATGACGACCGCCGGGCCGAGGGTGACGCCACCGTCGGTCGAGGAGACCGCCACCATGCCGCTCCGCCCGGACCAGAAGACGAGCACGAGCATGCCGTCCGGACGCACGACGGGAATCACGCCCGTCACGGGCAGGTGCGACGTCACTGGCTGCGACCACGTGCGGCCCCCGTCGTCGGAGCGCTGCACCGCGAGATCGTCCTCGCGCTCGCCGATCAACGTGTACGCGAGGTAGCACCGACCGCGGAACGGGCTGGTCGGACCGTTGTCGCACGTGAGCCAGTTCTTGTCGTAGGCGAGGTGCTGTGCCCGCAACACGGCCGCGTCGATCGGACCGGTCCAGGAAACGCCGTCGGGGGAGCGGTGAATCGTGAGGCGGGTCGCATCGCCGGCGATTGCAAGCGAGTTCGCGAGCCAGACCCCGTGTGCGGCGTCGTAGGCGACGACGGGGTCGCTCGCCTTTGCCGAGGGCCCTCGCGGCGCCGTGTTCACGGTCAGCCCCGGGAGCAGGCCCTCGCGCCAGCTTCGCCCGCCATCTTTGGAGGTGGAGAACCCGATGCTCGCGGCGCCACCGTCGCCGCGACGCCCGACCTGGAACACCGCGACCGTCGTCTGCCCGACGGTCTGCGAATCCGGTTCCACCTCCGACTCGTGCTGGCTCTCGATGTTCGCGTGCCGGTCGCGGTGGATGCGGCGGCTGACGACCTCGCAATCGGGATCGATCCGATCGCGGGCGTCTGCGACGACCACGTCGCGACCCGCGCCGCACGTGACCCGATCCAGGCCGCCGTCGTACTCCGCGGCGACCCGGTCGTTTCCGCCTCGAGCGAGGATCCGGTCGGACTTTTCGGTACCCGCCAGGAAGTCCGCGCGCTCGGTGCCGAGCACCGTCTTCTGGGCAGCTCCCGTGGCAACGGCCGGTAGGGCAGCTGCGAGAACGACGATTGCCAACCGCAGCCGCATGCGGGCACGGTAGCGAAAGACCGCTGAGGTACCATTGCCGCGCGTGACCGGCCCGAGACGTCTGAGCCAGGCCATATCCGAGGGCGACGGAATCTCGCTGATCGTCGCCGTCGACGGGCCGGACGGAGCTCGTCGCGCCGATGCCGACGGAGCGGAGGCACTCCTCGTCGACGGCGACCTCGATGCGATCCGCGCCGCCAGCGCCCTACCCATCCTCACCTCTGGCGAGTGGGCCGCCGACGCCCGCGTGGTCCGGCCGTCCGAGGAGTTCGATCTTCGCGACGGCGTGGAGCTCGTGGTGCGCGTGGAAGACGAGGACGAGCTCGAAGCCGCTCTCGAGCGGCTCGATCCCGAGCTCTTCGTTCTCTGCGCCCACCACGAGGAAGAGCCCCTCCAGCACGTGCTCGACCTGCTCTCCGACGTGCCCGCTGGGAAGCTGGCGATCGTCGACCTCGACGGCATCACCCAGGTCGAGATCGACGCGCTGGAGCGCGCCGGCGTCGACGCCGTTCTCGTCCGCCCGCAGTAGATGGGGGGCGACCGCCGCAACTCGATCGCGATCGGAATTGCGGTCTTCATTGCGGGGGGCGTGCTACTCGGGCTCGAGATCGCGTCGAGCCGGGTGCTGGCGCCGCACTTCGGCAACTCGCTGTACGTGTGGGGGGCCCTCATCGGCGTCGTGCTCGCCGGGCTGTCGACCGGCTACTGGCTCGGGGGCGTCATCGCCGACCGCTGGCCGCAGCCGCGGCTGCTCGTGTCTCTGCTCGGGGCGGGCGCACTGCTCGTCCTCGCGATTCCGTTCGTCGACGGCTGGATCCTCGACCGGGTGGTCGACTGGGATCCTGGTCTGCGCCTCAACCCACTCGTCGCCACGATCCTGCTCTTCGGCATCCCCAGCGTCGTGCTCGGCACCGTCTCACCCGTAGCCGTTCGCCTGAAGGCGCAATCGCTCGAGCACCTGGGTCGCACCGCCGGCCGGCTCTTCGCGGTCTCGACTGCGGGGTCGATCGCAGGAACGTTCCTGACGGCGTTCTGGCTGATCCCGGAGCTCGGCACCGACCAGGTGCTCGCGTCCGGTGCAGTCGCGCTGATGCTCGCCGCAGCCGCGGTGGCTCTAGTCGAACGGCTTGCCGTGGCCCTGGCCGTCGCGCTCGCCCTCGCGGGTGCGAGCGTCGGGGCAGTCGTCTCCCTCGAGCCGGAGTCCGGTGGGACTGTGTCGGGGTCGCAGCTGCGGAACTGGTCGCCGGTGTACCGCCAGCAGTCCCCGGCCGACCGGGTCGGCGACATCGAGGACACCCAGACCGGCTACGAGATCCTGCACACGAAGGACTCCCAGTACCACCGGATCGCGGTCGTCGAGGACGACACGACTCGCTACCTCCGCTTCGACAGCTCCTTCCAGAGCGGCATGTACGTGGACGACCCGTTCAAGACGCGCTTCGAATACACGGATTACCTCGATCTGCCGATCGCCTACCGCTCGGAGACCAGGCGCATCCTCTACGTCGGGCTCGGCGGAGGCTCGGCGCCCAAGCGCACGTGGCGCGACTTCCCCGGTATGCGCATCGACGTGGTCGAGCTCGATCCCGAGGTCGTCAGCGCCGCCTACGAGTTCTTCGCCGTCCCCCGTGACTCGCGGTTGAGCGTGAAGGTCGAGGACGGCCGCCGCTTCCTCGGCGAGAACGAAGGGCCGTGGGACGTCATCGTCGTGGATGCGTTCTACTCCGACTCGATCCCGTTCCACCTCGCCACGCGGGAGTTCCTGGAGCTCGCGCGCTCGCGGCTCGCGCCTGGCGGCCTGGTGGCGGCGAACATCATCGGCGCCGTGAAAGGGCCCCAGTCGCGCCTCTTCCGGTCGATGCTGCGCACGTATCGCGCGGTGTTCCCCACGGTAAGCATCCACCCGGTCGTCGATCCGAGCGCCCAGGACCTCGAGACGATCAACAACATCATCCTCGTCGCGGGCGAGAGCGCTGCCCCATCCAAGGAGTTCCTGCTCGAGCGCTGGGCCCACGTGCGCCGCCGTTCGCCCGGCGCACCCGACCTCGGTCAGGCGATCCGCGGCCGCGTCGACGCGCCTGTCTCTACCGCCGACGTCCCCGTGCTCACCGACGACTACGCGCCGACCGACGCGTTGCTGCTCCTGTTCGGCTAGAGCTCGGCTCAGCCCGCGAGCGCCTGCGCCACCGCGTACCACTCCGGCGGAACCGTCTTCAGCTCCCGCGTCGCCTCCTCGAGCGAGACGTCGACGATCTCGTCGCCTCGCAGGGCCGCCATCTGCCCGAACCGGCCTTCCTGGACGAGGTCGGCGGCCTTCAGCCCGTAGCGCGTGGCCAGCACGCGGTCGCGCGGTGTCGGGGTACCGCCGCGCTGCACGTGACCAAGGACGGTGACCCGCGTCTCGAAGCCGGTGCGCTCCTCGATCTCGCGACCGAGCGCGTCGCCGATCCCGCCGAGCACCGCGTGGCCGAACTGGTCGGTGGCGCGCGCCTCGCCGGCGACGAGCGTTCGCTCGCCCGAGGCGTAGGTGAGCTCGTAGCCCTCGCTCACGACGACGATCGAGAAGTCCTTTCCGGTCTGATGCCGGTGCTCGAGCAGGTTGCAGGCGTCCTCGACGGTGACCGGCTGCTCCGGAATCAGGATCACATCCGCGCCGCCCGCGATCCCCGAGTGGAGCGCGATCCAACCTGCGTGCCGGCCCATCACCTCGACGACCATGACGCGGTTGTGCGACTCCGCGGTCGTGTGCAAACGGTCGATCGCCTCCGTCGCGATGGTGACGGCGGTGTCGAACCCAAAGGTGTAGTCGGTGCCGTTGAGATCGTTGTCGATCGTCTTGGGCACACCCACCACCGGAAACGCGTGCTCCGCGAACAGCCTCGAGGCGACGCCGAGCGTGTCCTCGCCGCCGATCGCGACGAGCGCGTCGAGCTGCTCCCGCTCGAAGTTCGCCAGCACCTTTTCCACCCCGCCTTCGACCTTGTACGGGTTGGTGCGGGTGGTGCCGAGAATCGTCCCGCCGCGGGGCAGGATCCCCGAGACCTCGCGCCGGCCGAGCGGCTCGACGATTCCGTCGACGAGCCCACGCCACCCTTCGCGGACGGCTGCGACCTCCCAGTCCCGGTCGAGCGCCCGCCGTGTCACGGCGCGGATGACCGCGTTCAGCCCCGGACAGTCGCCCCCGCCCGTGAGGATTCCGAGCCTCGCCACGGCTCCAGTCTAAGGAGACGTGGGGCCGCGGGCGTTCGAAAGGCTCGGACAATGGGTACGGTCGATTCAGCGTCTCAGCCCCCGACGCGTCCGCTCGTCCGCCAGCCCACGGAGGACACCACGTCGGCAGGCCCCAGTCGGGCCGGGGGGAGACCATGACGCGCACGCACAAGCTGGTCAACCTCGCCGGGATCGTCCTGCCGTTCGTCGGGCTCGTCGTGGCGATCGTCGTCCTCTGGGAGCGTATGGTCGGTCCGACCGAGCTCGCGATCCTCGCGGTGGGCTACGTGCTCACCGGAATCGGGATCACCGTCGGGTACCACCGTCTCTTCACGCACCGCTCATTCGAGACGTATCGGGCCGTGCGCTATGCGTTCGCGGTACTGGGTGGGATGGCCGTCGAGGGTGACGTCCTCGCGTGGGTCGCGGACCACAGGAAGCACCATCAATTCTCCGATCAGGAAGGCGATCCGCACAGCCCGCACGTCGGGTTCGGCGATGGCGTGCTCGACGAGCTGCGCGGGCTCTGGCACGCTCACACCGGCTGGCTGTTCTCCGGTGCCGGCCGTGCTGAGCAGTCGCGCTACGCCAAGGATCTCCTGCGCGACCGCGGCATGCGTGTGATCGCGAAGCTCTTCCTGCCGCTCGTGCTCTTATCGCTTGCCGTTCCGGCATTCGCCGGCTGGCTCTTGCTCGGCGGCCGGTACGGCGTGTTCGCTGGGCTCTTCTGGGGCGGGGCCGTGCGGATCTTCCTGCTCCAGCACGTCACGTTCTCGATCAACTCCATCTGCCATCTTTGGGGGCGACGGCGATTTGCGTCAAGCGATCAGTCGCGGAACGTCTGGTGGCTCTCCTGGCTGTCGTTCGGTGAGTCCTGGCACAACAACCACCACGCGTTCCCGAGCTCTGCGTTCCACGGCCTGCGCGCCACGGAGATCGATCCGGGCGGTTGGCTGATCTGGCTGCTCGAACGTGTGGGCCTCGCCTGGAACGTCGTCCGCATCCCGCCCGAGAAGCAGGCGCGCAAGCTGGCGATCGACTAGCGGTTCCGAGCGCGTACGGCGATCACCGCGCGCTCCGCCAGCCAGGCCGAGCCGAACGCAAGCGCGAAGACGAGTGCGCTCAGACCGTCGCTGTCGAACGCGACGATTGCAGCCAGCGTCGCACCGAGTGCTGCCACGCCGAGAGCCGCGCGTACCCACCAGGGCAGGAGGAGCCGGCGCACCCGCCGCAGGGGGATCGTGCGGCCGCTTGCGCTCGCGACGGCAAGCACGTGCCGTGCCTCGTTGTCGGACATCCGCGAGAACAGCAGGAGCCAGGCGGCAACCAGGGCGAGCAGCGCGATTGCACCGGCAGCTCCGCCAATCCCCGCCGTGACCAGGATCGCCACGCAGAGCACGGCGGTCGCCTGGAGCCCCGCTCTCCAGGTGAGCCTCGCGTTCCAGACCCGCCTGAGCATCGAACCATGATGCCGAAGGTGGAAAGATGACCCCGTGAGCGACCGCGTCACGATTTACGACACGACGCTGCGCGACGGCTGCCAGGGCACCGGGATCTCGCTGTCGCTGCACGACAAGCTTTCGATCGCGCGGAAGCTGGACGAATTCGGAGTCGACTACATCGAGGGCGGCTGGCCGGGCGCCAACCCGAAGGACTCGCAGTTCTTCGTCGCCGTGCGCGAGGAGGGCCTTCGGCACGCCCGCGTGAGCGCGTTCGGCAGCACCCGGCACGCCGGCATCCATGCCGAGGACGATGCGGGGCTGCAGACGCTGCTCGCAGCGGAGACGCCGACGGTTGCGCTCGTCGCCAAGGCCTGGGACTTCCACGTCGACGCGGTGCTGAAGACGACGCTCGACGAGAACCTCGCCATGGTCTCCGACTCCGTCGCCTTTCTGAAGTCGAACGGCCGCGAGGTGGTCGTCGACGCCGAGCACTTCTTCGACGGCTACCGCTCCAACCGCGACTACGCACTCGCGGTCTTGCAGGCAGCTGCGGACGCGGGCGCGAACTGGCTCGTCCTCTGCGACACGAACGGCGGGTCCCTGCCGTCCGAGGTCGCCGAGGCAGTGGCGCACGCCGTCGCCACGTTCGGAGACCGGATCGGCATCCACGCCCACAACGACTGCGAGCTTGCCGTGGCGATTTCCCTCACGGCAGTGAGGGCGGGCGCGCGGCAGGTGCAGGGCACGATCAACGGCTACGGCGAGCGCACGGGGAATGCCAACCTCTCCTCGATCGTGCCCATCCTCGCGCTCAAGTTCGGCGTCGAGGTTGCGGCGCGTGAGCATCTGGACCAACTGACCCAGCTGTCGCGCTACGTCGACGACGTCGCCAACGTCGAGTCGAACGTGCGCCTGCCGTTCGTCGGCGATGCGGCCTTCGCGCACAAGGGCGGGATCCACGTGCACGCGATCGCTGCCGATCCGCGGACGTACGAGCACCTCGACCCGGCGCTCGTCGGCAACCGCCGGCACATCGTCATCAGCGAGCAGAGTGGCCGAAGCAACGTGATTGCGCGGGCCGCCGAGCTCGGGGTCGAGGTCGATCCGTCATCGTCCGCGGCGAAGGCAGTGGTCGCGAGGATCAAGGAGCTCGAGGAGCAGGGGTTCCAGTTCGAGGACGCTGAGGCCTCGTTCGAGCTGCTCGTGCGACGCGCCGCTGACGACTACCACCCGCCGTTCGCGGCGCTTGCCTACGCGGTCGATTCCCGCAAGGGTCGCGACGACGACGGCAGCACCTCGGTGGCCACTGCCGAGGTCGGGGTCGGCGACGAGGTGCTTCGGGGCGAGGCAACGGGGTTGGGGCCGGTGAATGCGCTCGAGCAGGCTTTCCGCCGTGCGCTCGTCCCGGCCTACCCGCATCTGGCGAACGTCTCGCTGACCGACTTTCGCTCCTCGATCGCCCGCAATCGCGAAGGAAGACGCGGGCAGATCCGCGTGCGCATCACCGGGACCGCGCCGGGAGCCGAGCGCTGGACGACAGTCGGGAGCTCCTCCGACCTCCTGCACTCGAGCTGGCTCGCGCTCATCGACTGCCTCGAGTTCGCCATTGTCACGAGAGCCGGGATCGCGCCGGGGCATCCGGAGCTGCTCCCCGACGCAGGCATCCCCGTCGCGGAGCTGGCGGCGATCCTGCAGCCGGAGCTCCGCGACGACGACCGTGAGGCGCTCGACGTAGTCGCTGCCACCGACTGGACGCGGACGAAGCGCGACCTCGCAGATCCCGCCGATCGAGCGTTCGCCGCACACGCAACCGCGCTCGGTGTCGCCTTGTTCTACAACTTCGGCAACTTCTGTGCCATCGCCGCACATCCGCGCTGGGACTCGGTCAAGCGCGTGAACCTGCTGAAGGGCCGGCCCGAAAATCAGGTCGGCAGCCTCACCACGACGCGCGACCGGTTCGATCGGGTATTCGACTGGACGCTGCTACCCGCGGGGCTCGATCGCGCGCGAGTCCTCGCCTTGATGGACGACTTCTACGGCCTCGGCCCGATGGGCTTTCGCGGCCCGGCCGCCCATCACGTCCCCGGGCACCTGACCTCCCTCGACGACGAGTTGCGGACGACCCAGATCATCGGCCCTGGCTACCGCTGCGCCTCTAACGAGCTGGTCGAGGAGATCCTGGCGCGGACGGGCGAGGACTTCCTCTTCATCACCTCCGCGAACGTCTCCGGCGGCGTGACGGGAAAGGTCGAAGCGGCGCACTACGACCTCCGCGGCATGCAGGACGACTTCGGCGGCAGCGACGGCATCGTCCTGATCGGCCACCGCGACGAGGGAGCTGCACGGGCTTCCTACTCTCACCACCTGCCGATGTCCACCTCGATCCTGGCGTTTCACAAGCTCGCGCTCGACGAGGAGGGCCGGCCGGCGTTGATCCTGGAGCGCCACGGCTCGCTCGGCGTCGACGACGTCCGCGCGGTGGCAGGGCGACACGAATTCGCTCTGGTACTCGGCGAGAAGGCCCACGAGCGCCTGCCGCTGAGAGACGACGTCGTCTTGCAGGCGTAGCTCGCAGCGCTCAGGAGCGGGATGCCGAAGGGGGGAATCGAACCCCCACTCCCCGAGGGGAACCGGATTTTGAGTCCGGCGCGTCTGCCAGTTCCGCCACTTCGGCCTCGGACGATCGTAGCGTTGTCCGACCGCCCCCTCCGTTGAAAGTTGAATCCTGCGCGTCGTCCCGGGATACTGGCCCCATTCGCCCGTTTCAAGGGCTGCAGATGCACGTGCAGAACCTCGTCGGGTAGGCCAAAGGGTGACGGAGGAGGAACGATTTTGAATTTCAGCAGACGTGGTTGGTTGAGCGTTCTGGCCCTGTTCGTCGCAGCACTGGCGCTCGTTGCGGCGGGTTGCGGGGGCGACGACGAGTCGAGCGGCGGCGGCGGTGGGACCACCGAGGCCACCGGCGGCGGAGGCGGAGGCGGCATCGAGGCATTGCCTTCGAGCTCGTGCACGGCCGTCGAGTACAAGGGCGAAGGTGACGCGGACGTTCTGCTCGCGTCCGACTTCCCGCTCCAGGGCTCGTCGCGCACCCAGACGATTCAGATCGTGGAGGCGATCCGCTACCTCCTCGAGCAGTCGAACTACAAGGCGGGCGACCACAACGTCGCCTACCAGTCCTGTGACGACGCGACCGCTCAGGCGGGCAAGTGGGACTCGGGCAAGTGCTCGACGAACGCACAGGCCTATGCCGGCAACGAGAAGGTCGTGGGCGTCATCGGCACCTTCAACTCGGGCTGTGCTGCGATCGAGATTCCGGTCCTGAACCAGGCTCCCGGCGGCGGCGTCGCCATGATCTCGCCCGCGAACACGTACGTCTGCCTGACCGAGGGCGGTCCCGGTTGCGATGCGACCGAGCCCGACAAGTACTACCCCTCGGGCAGCCGGAACTACGCCCGCGTCGTCGCGCATGACGCATATCAGGGCGCCGCAGTGGCGGAGTTCGCCAAGGAACAGGGCGTCACGAGCGTCTACATCCTGAACGACAAGGAGGCCTACGGTCTCGGCGTCGCGACGAACTTCAAGAACGCGGCCGCGGCCGTCGGCATCAAGGTCGCGGGCTTCGAGGCCTGGGATCCGAAGGCGTCGAGCTACGAGGCACTGTTCCGCAAGATCGGCGGCACGGCTGCCGATGCGATCTTCCTCGGTGGCCTGATCGACGAGAACGGCGCCCAGGTGATCAAGGACAAGGTCGCGGTACTCGGTCCGAACGACGGCAAGGTCAAGCTGTTCGCACCGGACGGGTTCACGACGCAGCAGACGATCGACGAGGCACCGGAGGCCACGCCCGGCATGTTCCTCAGCGTCGCCGGCGTGCCGATCGACGAGTTCAAGGGCAAGGGCGCCGAGTTCGCCGAGGCGTTCAAGCCGCGGCTCGGCGGCAAGAACATCGACCCGTACGCGATCTACGGCGCGCAGGCTGCGCAGGTCATGCTCGACGCGATCGCTGCATCGGACGGGAGCCGGGGCGACGTGATCGCGAAGATGTTCGCGACCAAGGTCACGGACAGCTATCTCGGTACCTTCGGGATCAACGAGAACGGCGATCCCAGCGGCGCCGAGGGCGCGGTCGTCGGCTTCACGATCTACAAGGCGACAGACAAGCTCGAGACGGTCAAGACGGTGTCTCCGAAGCCGGAGAACGTCGAAGCCGCACGCGGCTAGTCGCCATAGGTAATGCGGGAGCCGGGAGGGGTTATGACCTCTCCCGGCTTTCGTTTAGGTTCTGCACCTGATGGCGGATGCGCCACTGATGCAGTCTCTCGGCCGGCTGCGTAAGTCCGGCCTCACGGCCCTCTTCGGCTACGCGCTGCTCGCCCTCGTGGCCGTCTGGCTGATCGTGAACTTCGCGAAGGACCCGAAGGAGTTCATCCAGGTCGGCCTGATCGGGCTGACGAACGGGCTCATCTTCGGCCTGGTGGCGCTCGGCTACACGCTGGTCTACGGGATCCTGCAGCTGATCAACTTCGCGCACGGCGACGTCTTCGCGTTGTCCGGTCTCGTCGCGAGCACGATGATCGTCTCCTGGCTCGGGCTCGACAAGGACGCGAGCGTGATCGCCATTCTCGGCGGGATGCTGTTGACGCTCGTCGTGATCATGGCGCTGTTCGCACTCGTGAACGTCACGATCGAGTTCGTCGCTTACCGGCGTCTCCGCTCGGCGCCCCGGTTGGCCGCTCTGATCACAGCGGTCGGGATGTCGTTCATCGTCCAGAACGTCTCGCTGGCCATGTACGACGTGAACTACCGGTCCGTGCCCAGCTTCATTCCCCGCTCCGAGGCCTTCAACATCGCCGGGATCAGCTACTCCTGGAACAAGCTCGCCGTTGTCGTGATCACGCTGCCCGTGCTCGCGCTGCTCACGTGGTTCGTCACGTCGACGAAGCAGGGGAAGGCCATGCGGGCCGTCGCCCAGGATACCGAGGCCTCGGCGATGATGGGCATCAACGTGAACCGGACGATCTCCGTCACGTTCGCGATCGCCGGGGCGCTCGCCGGCGCGGCCGCCATCGTCTACCTGCTCCAGTTCAACATGCGCTACGACACCGGCTTCGAGCTCGGGCTGATCGCGTTCACCGCCGCGGTGCTCGGCGGGATCGGCAACCTCAGCGGCGCCGTCGTCGGCGCACTCGTGATCGGGTTCATCCAGGCCTTCAACGAGGGCCTGAGCTGGCACACGCCCGGGAGCGACTGGACGCGCTCGATCGTGTTCGGGATCCTGATCGCGATCCTCGTCTTCCGCCCGGAGGGGCTGCTGGGCGAGCGCACGCCCGAGGGCGCCTGATGGTCGACCGCGTGCGGGGCATCGAGTTGGACCAGAACCTGCTCAAGCGGTTCGCGTTGCCCCTCGCGGCCATCCTCCTCGCCGTTTTCTACTCGAGCTACGTCGACTCACTCCAGGACCTCCCCGCCATCGGGGACTTCGTCCCGTCCGTCAACTCGATGGTGATCATGATCGTGTTCACGATGATGGCCGTCGGCCTGAACATCGTCGTCGGCTACGCGGGCCTCCTCGACCTCGGCTACGTCGCCTTTTACGCGGCCGGTGCGTACATGGCGGCGTGGTTCGCGTCGCAGCAGTTCGACCAATGGACATTCCACTTCGGTTCGGTGGGGATCAGCAAGGCCGTCCCGGGCCTCCATCTCTCGATCTGGCTCGTGCTCCTGATGGCGGGTCTCTTCACGATGATCGTGGGGATCCTGATCGGCCTGCCGACATTGCGGCTGCGCGGTGACTATCTCGCCATCGTGACGCTCGGCTTCGGCGAGATCGTGCCGCAGTTCGTACGCAACGGCGACAACGTCTTCGGCTTCGACCTGACGCACGGCACGTTCGGCATCAGCCCGATCGACTCGCCGGGGTTCGGCAGCGTCGGTGACTCGCTCGGCCTGCCGCTCAGCTACCAGCAGTCCTTCGACCGCGCGAAGTGGTTCTACTGGACCGCGCTCGCGCTGCTGCTGCTGACCGTTTTCTGCTCGGTGCGGCTACGCGACTCGCGGCTCGGCCGCGCCTGGATCGCCATTCGCGAGGACGAGACCGCCGCGGCCGCGATGGGCGTGCCGTTGATGCGGACGAAGACCTGGTCGTACGCGCTCGGCGCCTTCTTCGGCGGTGTCGCCGGCGCCTTCTACGCGAGCTTCAAGCAGGGCGCGTTCCCCGCGGACTTCTACTTCAACATCTCGGTCTTCCTGCTCTGCATGGTCATCCTCGGCGGGATGGGCAGCGTCTGGGGCGCGCTCGTCGGCGGGATGATCCTCGGCTATTTGAACGTCGAGGGGCTGGCGACGATCGGTTCGAAGTTCAACGAGGCGGGCGTGCACTTCGACCCGACGAAGTACCAGTTCGGGATCTACGGGGTGATCATCGTTCTGATGATGCTGTTCAGACCCACCGGCCTGATCACGGAGCGCCGGCACAAGCAGGAGATCGAGCTCGGTGTCGCGGACACGCCCCTCTACGACGTCACGCACGAGGGCTCGGACACGGACCGCGAGGCGCACAATGACTGACCTCCTCCAGGCGCAGGACGTTCGCAAGGAGTTCGGCGGGCTCGTCGCCGTCAACAGCATCGACTTCACGATCCCGACCGGGTCGATCGTGAGCCTGATCGGCCCGAACGGTGCCGGCAAGACGACGTTCTTCAACATGCTCACCGGCGTCTACAAGCCCACCGCCGGAACGATCGTCTTCGGCGACCGGGACGTGACCGGCAAGCCGCCGCACGCGATCACCGAGCTCGGGATCGGCCGCACCTTCCAGAACATCCGGCTCTTCCAGCACATGACCGCCCTGGAGAACGTCCTCGTCGGCATGCATTGCCGGCTCAAGGGCGGCATCATCCGCTCGATCCTGCGCACGCCGGGCATCCGCCGCGAGGAGGCGAAGGCCCGAGAGCGCGCCCGGGAGCTGCTCGCCTTCTCCAGCTTGCGCGGACGCGACGACCAGCTCGCGCGGAACCTCCCCTACGGCGACCAGCGGCGGCTCGAGGTGGCGCGCGCGCTCGCGACCGAGCCCAAGCTGATGCTCCTCGACGAGCCGACGGCCGGCATGAACCCGCAGGAGACGGCCGACTTCACCTCCTTCGTCTCGCGGCTGAAGAACGAGGAGGGGCTGACGATCCTGATGATCGAGCACGACATGAAGGTCGTGATGGGCATCTCGGACCGCGTCACCGTGCTCGACTACGGCGAGAAGATCGCCGAGGGGACGCCGCAAGAGGTGCAGAAGGACGAGCGCGTGATCGAGGCCTATCTGGGCAAGGGAGCGGCGTCCACGTGAGCACTCCGGCCCGGGACGGGGGCCCGATCCTCGAGCTTGACGACGTCCACACCTATTACGGCGCCATCCACGCTCTCAAGGGAATCTCGCTGGTCGTGAATGAGGGGGAGGTGGTGACCCTGATCGGGGCGAACGGGGCGGGCAAGTCGACGACCCTGCGCTCGATCAACGGGCTCAACCACCCGCGCCGCGGAACGATCCGCTTCCGCGGCCGCGACATCACGAACGCAGCCCCGCACGGGATCGTCAAGGACGGCATCGCCCAGTCGCCGGAGGGGCGGCGACTCTTCCCGCGCATGTCCGTGCTCGAGAACCTCGAGATGGGCGCCTTCCAGCGCGAGGACCGCGGGAACATGAAGGAGGACATGGATCGCGTCTTCCAGCTCTTCCCGCGGCTGGCGGAGCGGAAGCAGCAGAAGGCAGGGACGATGTCCGGCGGCGAGCAGCAGATGGTCGCCATGGGCCGGGCGCTGATGGCGCGCCCAAAGCTGCTGCTGCTGGACGAGCCTTCGATGGGGCTCGCGCCGATCTTCGTCGAGAAGATCTTCGAGATCATCGCGGAGATCAATGCGCAGGGCACCCCGATCCTGCTGGTCGAGCAGAACGCGCTGATGGCCCTCGATGCGGCGAGCCGCGGCTACGTGATGGAGACCGGGACGATCGCGCTCGAGGGGCCGGCCAAGGAGCTGCGCCAGAACGAGCGGGTCCGCAAGGCCTACCTGGGCGAAGACTAGGCCGCTCCGACCTCGAGCGGGAAGTACGGCGGAGCGAGCAGGTAGCCGATCCGCGCTTGCCCTCCCGCGCGGCCGTGTGCCATCTCGAGCGCGCTGGGGATGCCGTGCGTCGGAACGAACCCGAGCGTCCGCGCAGCCTGATGGTCTCGGCAGCCCGCGATCACGACCGCGCCGAGCCGGCCGAGCGCAGGCCGGCAGCTGTCCCAGTCCGCGTACGGCAGCAGCGGATGGCAGGCTCTGCCGGAGCGGTACGCCGCCAGTGCGCGCTCGTCCGCGGCCGCCGCCCGCTCGGCGGCGGCGAGATCGGAGCTCGTCCGGCCGTCGCGAAGCGCGTGGAAGAGCGCTCGGTAGGGGTCCTGCGTCCTGTGCTCGAAGTGGCGCCCGAGCCGGTGGAGCACGATCGCCGTGCCGCCCTCCACGATCGGGAAGGCATCTCGCCAGAGCCGCAGGGCAAGTCCGAGCGCGGCGGTCGCCACCGTCAACGGGTTGAGCCGCTCGCGCGGCGAGTGCTGGTGCTTCCAGGGCATCCCGATCACGAGTGCGTCCACCGGCTGCTCGAGCCGCGTGGCCCGGCGGGCGATCCCGCGCAGGAGCGCTTCGGCATGCGCGACCGAGGGCGGCCCGGCGAACGCGGCGACGGCGGTGAGCTCGCGGCTGAGATCCTGGAGGATCCGGCGGCGCCAGCCGGCCGGCAGGAGCGAGTAGCGTCGGAGCGGTGAGCGTGCGAGGTGCGAGAGCGACGCGTCCTCGTAGGGGTAGCCGCGGAAGCGCCCCTGCAAGCGTGGCGGATTGAGGACGAGCGAGGCGCCGATCACCGGGACACGCGCCGAGAGAGCGCGCTCCAGGGTGAGCCCGAGCTGCCAGCCGCGGGCCGCCGCGGTCTCGAGCAGGGAGTACGCGGTCGATGCACGCAGCGTCTCGGCTCCACACGCGCCGACGAGCGCGCCGGGTCCGCCGTGCAGCACCGTCTCGGCGGCCGTGACGCAGACCACCAGATCGGTCTCGGCGAGCAGCCGGTTGACCCGCAACGGCCGGCCGGCGTCGGTGGCGAGGTGGATGAGGTCATCCGCCTCGACGTCGTGTACTTCGACGCGGCCGTGGAACCGCCGCGCTGAAGAGGGCGAGACGAGCGCTTCGAGCTCGCGCTGTCCCGCCCGCCGGTTCAACCCCCCTGCGATCAGAATCGTCTGCTGGCGCGACGGCACCCCGAGCCGCTCCAGCTCCGCAATCGTTGTCGCCAGGGCCTCCTGGCGCGGATCGTTCGGCGCCCCGGGCAGCGGCAGCTCCGGCGGCTCGACGACGATCGTCGCCTTGCCGCCTGTCGTCACGAGCGCTTCCAGCGGCGCGCCCGAGAGCGGAAAACGGAGCGCGTCGCGGACGGCCGCCCCGACGTCTGCGATCGCCTCGGACGGCGGCCGCGGGCGCAGCACGAGCGCGTCGTCCGGCACGTTGACCACCGCGACGCGGGAGCCCGAGAGGATCGGGATCCGCGGCACGGTTAGGGGAGGTGCCGGTAGAGCCGCAGGAACGTGGGCCGGAACCCGCGCGCGGGCCAGAACCGCGACGAAAGCAGGTTCGTCACCCGCCAGTCGGTCACCATCGTCCGGTGGCCGCGCTCCCGCGCCCACGCGAACGAGCCTTCGGTGAGCGCGACGCCGGCGCCCGAGCCGCGCACCCGGGGGTCGGTCGCAGCCCAGCCGAGGAGCGCCGCTCCCTCTGGACGCGCAAGTCCCGCGTGCACGCTCGACAGCTCCACCGGTACGACCTGGAAGGCGCCGACGATGCGGCCGTCCCGTTCGACGACCAGATCCCCGATCTCAGGCTTGTGCAGATCCTCGAGGAGCTCGGCTCGGATCTCCTCCGGCGTTTCGCGCGGGACGCTGATCCCGAACACGGGCGACCGCGCCTGGTGGTCGGCGAGCAACGGGGTCAACTCGACGAGCGCGTCCAGATCGCCGTCGTCGGCGAGTCGCACGTCGTCGGGCCACGCAGCCTCCGGAACCTCGCGGATCCCGTATGCGTGCTGCTGCCCGAAGCCGACGCGCGCCCAGGCCTCGACCAGCGTGGCGTCGCTCGCCGGGACGAGGGAGTACTGCCGCACGAGCCCTTCGTCGAACCACCGCGATGCTGCCGTGCCGTAGAGATCGCGGAGAGTCTCGGCCTGCTCGACCGCATGGCCAGCGAGCTCGACCCAGATGTTCTCGTTCAGCCCCCAGATCGCCTGCGTGCGCGGTGCGCCGAGGAGATAGCCGACGACGCGGCCCTCACTGAGCGCCACCGCACCCGAGGCGTTCTCGACGCCGGCCAGCTCCTGGATCTCCGCGGCGGCCGCCCCGGGCTCCTCGTAGCGCGGCGGCAGGAGCGGCTCTGCCTCCCTGTGTGCGCGATGGCGGCCGGCGAGCAGCTCTCCTGCGGCCGCCACGAACTCGTCGGAAAATGGGCGAATCTCGAGGCGGGACATCGGGCGAGGACGATACCGTTGGTCGATGCCGAAGACGCTCACAGGACAGGAGCTGCAGCTCGACGACGGCCCCGCGCGCGACTCCGAGCTCTTCCTCGTGGACGGCAACAACCTGGCCTATCGCGCTTTCTTCGCACTGCCGGAAGAGCTCGCGACGAGCGACGGCTTCCCCACGAACGCCCTGCTCGGGTTCGCGAACATGCTCTTCAAGCTGCTCTCGGACTACCGCCCCAAGGGGGTTGCCGTCGCCTGGGACTCGAGCCCGACCGAGCGAGCGGCCATCGCCCAGGCAGGGGACGTCGTCTACAAGGAGGGCCGGCGGTCGATGCCCGACCTTCTGCGCGAGCAGTTCCCGCACTTCCGTCCGATCGTCGAGGCCTTCGGCTACCGCAACCTCGAGTTCGAGGGCTGGGAGGCCGACGACGTGATCGCGACGCTCGCCACGCGAGCCGACGATGCGGCGATCAAGACAACCGTCGTGTCGACGGACCGAGACGCCTTCCAGCTCTGCTCACCGAACATCGCCCTGATGATGACGCCACGCGGCGTCGCCGACGTCAACGTCTACACGCCCGAGCGCGTCGAGCTGCGCTACGGCGTCCGGCCCGACCAGGTTCCCGACTTCATCGGCCTCAAGGGGGACACATCCGACAACATCCCCGGCGTCCCGGGGATCGGCGACAAGACGGCCGGGCAGCTGATCGCGCAGTACGGCTCGCTGGAGGAGGTGATCGCCCACGCGGACGAGCTCTCGCCGGCGCGGCGGAAGAACATCACCGAGTTCGCCGGACAGGCGCGAATGTCGAAGGAGCTCGCGACGATGCGACGAGATCTCGATCTCGACTTCGACCCGTCGCAGATCGTGCTCGAGCCACCGGACCGGTCGCAGCTGCGCGAGATGTTCCGGCGGTACGAGTTCCGCGGCCTGCTGAACCGGATCGAGGACCTCGAGGATGCGATCCCCTCCGCCGTGCCTGTCCCGGTGGCGGGAGCGGTCGTCCCCTGGCGCGAGGGCGAACTGCCGCTGGTGCGCGGCCGCGCCGGGATAGCCATCGCCGACGGCCGCTTCGCGCTCGCCCAGGACGAGGGCGTCACGGTTGGAGCGTGGGACGAGAGCCTGCTGCCCAGGCTCCGGGAGGCCCAGCTCGTCGCTCACGACTACAAGGCGCTGCCGCGCCTGACGATGGCGCCTGCCGACGACACGATGATCGCCGCCTACCTGATCGAGCCGGGGCGGTCCGAGTACGCGATCGGGGACCTCCAGCGGGAGTACGGCCTGGAGGTTCTGCCGGAGCCGGCGACGGAGGAGGAGACCGCCGGGTTGATCACCCGTGCGGAAGCGGCCCGCCGTCTCGCCGGCCCGATGCGCGAGCGCCTCGTCGAGCGCGGCTCCGAGCGGCTCTACGACGAGATCGAGCTGCCGCTGACCGCCGTGCTGGCTGCGATGGAGGACGCGGGCGTCAAGATCGACACGTACCGGATGGGCGAGATCACGGCCCGCCTGGCCGACCGTGTCGAGGAGCTGGAGGCCAAGGCGTTCCAGCTGGCTGGGGAGGACTTCCTGATCGGCTCGACGCAGCAGGTGGCGCGGATCCTGTTTGAGAAGCTCGAGCTGACGCCCGGCCGCAAGGGCAAGACGGGCTACTCGACCGATACCCGGGTGCTTCGCTCGATCCGCGGCGAGCACGAGATCGTCGAGGTGATCGAGGAGTGGCGAGAGCTCTCGAAGCTCGTCAACACCTACCTCCGGCCGCTGCCCCTGCTGATCTCCGAAGCTGATGGCCGGCTGCACACGACGTTCAACCAGACTGCGGCGTCGACCGGCCGGCTTTCGACGACGAACCCGAACCTGCAGGCGATCCCGATCCGCACCGAGCTCGGGAGAGAGATCCGTTCGGCCTTCGTCGCGGAGCAGGGGCACCGGCTGATCTCGGCCGACTACAGCCAGGTCGAGCTGCGCATCCTCGCGCACGTGTCCGGCGAGCCTCGCCTGCGCGAGGCGTTTGCCCGCAACGAGGACATCCACACGGCGACGGCGGCCGAGGTGCTCGGCAAGGATGCTGCGACGCTGACGAAGGACGAGCGAAACGTTGCCAAGATGGTCAACTTCGGCATCATCTACGGGATCTCGTCGTTCGGACTCTCCGAGAACCTCGAGATCCCGCGCGAGCAGGCCCAGGACTACATCGACACCTACCTCGCGCGCTTCCCGCACGTGCAGGACTTCATCCAGCGGACGATCGAGCAGGCGGAGCGGGACGGCTACGTCACGACGCTGCTCGGCCGCCGCCGCCCGGTCCCGGAGATCCGGGTCCGCAACCGGCAGACGCGTGCGCTCGGGGAGCGGCTCGCCGTCAACTCGGTGATGCAGGGCACGGCTGCAGACGTGATCAAGGTGGCGATGATCGGGATCCACAACCGGCTGCGCGACGAGGGCCGGAGCGCGCGACTCGTCCTCCAGGTGCACGACGAGCTGCTGCTGGAGGCGCCGGAGACCGAGACGAGCGCGATCAAAGAGCTGCTGCGCGAGGAGATGTGCAACGCCTACCCGCTCGACCCCCCGCTGGCGGTCGACGTGGGCATGGGCGACGACTGGAACGAGGCCAAGTAACAGACTGTCACGAGCCCCCGGCGCGCGTCCGTGACCGGCCGGTCAACGTGGCTATACTGCGCAACTCGTTATGGCGAATGACACCATCGAGAAGCCTCAGGAGGCCGAGGCGGGGGTCTGGGTAGCCGGTCCCGACGGGGAGCTGATCCCGGACTACGAGTCGACCTTCCCGACGATCAACGAGGGCGAGGTCGTGCACGGCACGGTCGTCCGCGTCGACAAGGACGAGGTGCTCGTCGACATCGGCTACAAGTCCGAGGGCGTCATCCCCGTCGCAGAGCTGTCGATCCGCCGCTCCGTCAACCCCGCCGACGAAGTCTCGGTCGGCGAGGAGATCGATGCGCTCGTGCTCACGAAGGAAGACGCCGAAGGCCGTCTGATCCTCTCGAAGAAGCGGGCTCGATTCGAGCTCGCCTGGAAGAAGATCGAGGCTGCCGCCGAGTCCGGCGAGCCCGTCGTGGGCCGCGTGATCGAGGTCGTCAAGGGCGGACTGATCCTCGACCTTGGCGTCCGTGGCTTCCTGCCCGCTTCGCTCGTCGACATCCGCCGGGTCCAGGACCTGGACGAGTTCATGGGCACCGAGCTCCGCTGCAAGGTGATCGAGCTCAACCGCTCCCGCAACAACGTCGTGCTCTCCCGTCGCGCCGTCCTCGAGGACGAGCGCAAGGACCAGCGCCAGCAGATCCTCGACCGGCTCAACCCGGGCGACGTCGTCGAGGGCACGATCTCGAACATCGTCGACTTCGGAGCGTTCGTCGACCTGAACGGCATGGACGGCCTGATCCACATCTCCGAGCTCTCGTGGAGCCACGTCAACCATCCGTCGGAAGTGCTCGAGATCGGCCAGGAGGTCAAGGTCAAGGTGCTGGACATCGACCGCGACCGCCAGCGCATCTCGCTTGGGCTCAAGCAGACGCAATCCGACCCATGGCAGCAGGTGCTGGAGAGCTACTCGGAGAACGACGTTGTCGAGGGTCGCGTCACCAAGGTCGTCACTTTCGGAGCCTTCGTCGAGATCCTGCCGGGAGTAGAGGGGCTCGTGCACATCTCGGAGCTCGCCCAGCATCACGTCGAGAACCCGCGTGAAGTCGTCTCGCAAGGGGACGCCGTCAACGTGCTGATCCTCGAGGTCGACGCCGAGCGTCGCCGCCTCTCGCTTTCGCTGAAGCGCGTCGAGGAAGGCCAGGAGCCGCTCCCGCGCGCCGACGGCGGCGAGTCCGTGCACCTGACACCGAACCTCAACCTCTCCGAAGACGTCTTCCCAGCCGGTGCAGCTTCGGCCGACGCGGACGAAGCGCCGCCGCTCGAGGTCGAGGACTCCGCAGCGGAGGCCCCTGGAGAGGCAGACGCCGAGGCGGCGGCCGAGCCGGCCGAGCCGGAGCTGGAGGACACGCCTGCGCCCGAATCCGACGCTGCCGCCGAGGTCGAGCTCGAGGCGGAGTCGACCGCCGACGCGGACGCAGCCGCGGGCGACGAGCCCGAGCCCGACCAAGCCGCTTAGGCCGTGCCGCGGCCGATCGCGGTCGCGATCACCGGCGGGATCGGCGCCGGCAAGAGCGAAGCTCTGTTCGCCTTCCAGAAAGCGGGCGCGGCCACCGTCTCCAGCGACGAGATCGTCCACCACCTGCTCCGGAGCGATTCGGAGGTGCGCGAGGCGATCGTCTCCGAGCTGGGGGAGGGTGTGCTGGGGGAGGACGGCTCGATCGACCGGGCGCGCGTGGCGGAGATCGTCTTCGCAGACCGCACCAAGCTCGACTTCCTGGAGCAGCTTCTGCACCCGAAGGTGTCCGCGGAGTACCTGGCGTGGCGCGAGCAGCTGGCGGCACTGCCTGAGCCGCCACGGGTAGCGGTGACCGAGGTGCCGCTTCTCTACGAGACGGGCGGGGATCAGCGCTTCGACAAGGTCGTCGTGATCACCGCCCCAGCAAAGCTGCGCGAGCAGCGCCGCCGGGTGACGCGCGACGATCGCGACCAGCGCCTGCTTCCGGACAAGGAGAAGCTCCGGCGCGCCGACTTCGCCTACGTCAACAAGGGCACGCTCGAGGAGCTCGACGCGTGGGTCGTCGGCGTCATGCGGGAGCTGACGGCATGAGGTTGGCCATGGTCGGTCTGCTCGGGGTGATGGTCGCGGCGTTCGCCGTGTACGTCCTCGAGACGGAGCCGACGTGGTACGAGCGGGCTCGCTACCCGCTGCGCTACGAGCACATCGTCGTCGGGCACGCCCAAAACTACGAGCTCGAGCCGCAGCTCGTGGCCGCGGTCATCTATCAGGAGTCCAAGTTCGAGGCGGACGCGGTGTCGGCGTCGGGCGCCGTCGGGCTGATGCAGCTGCTGCCCGAGACGGGACAGGGGATCGCGGACCGCACCGGAGGCAACACGTGGAAACCGGAGGATCTGAAGAATCCGGAGCTGAACATCCGCTACGGCTCGTGGTACCTCCGCCACCTGCTCGACAAGTACGGCGACGAGGGGCTCGCGCTCGCCGCCTACAACGCCGGCCAGGCGAACGTGGACCGCTGGCGTGCGGAGGGGCGGGGGATCGAGTTCGCCGAGACCCGCCATTACGTCGACCGGGTACGGGAGCTGAAGGCGATCTATGCGGACGCCTATGCCTCCGAGCTCGGTCTGCCCTAGCCTTTCGGCGAAGCGCGCGTCGGCTGCGCTTTGCGTCGGGGCTGCGCGCCAGTCTCCACGAGCGTGTTCAGAACGTCGAGGTCCGGGAGCTCGTCGCCCGTGACCCGGGCGAAGGCGAGACCGTTCGCGATCAGGCTGAGGAACTGCGCCACCGCCTCGATGGGAACGTCGTCGCGCACGGTCGGGCGCAGACGGGCGAAGCGATCCTCTCGTTGCCCGGAGACGTCCCGTTCGAGCTTGGAGACCTGCTCGCCGAAGCGCGGATCGGTGCGGATCCGCCGCGCCGCCTCGAACTGGACCGACAACCAGTCCGGATCCTCCTTGGCGAGCGCGTCGAGCAGCGCCCGGAAGCCGCGCTCGAGCCAGATCCCCACGAGGCGGTCAGACGACTCGGCCACGACGGCGACGAAAAGCGCGTCCTTGTCGTCGAAGTAGCTGAAGATGGCGCCGCGGGAGAGGCCGGTTTCCTCTTCGAGCCGTCGTACGGTCGCGCCCTCGTAGCCGTGCCGGGCGAAGACGCGCTGCGCCGCTTCGAGTATCTCCTCGCGCCGGCGTTGCTTGTGCTCGTTCGAGACCTTGGGCATGTGGCTCACTTTACAAAAACGTACGGACGTACTATTATCACATCATGAAGCTGAAGAACGCGCCCATCGCGGCGCTCGTAGCGGCCGAGGTCGTCTCGATCCTCGGCTCCCGGATGACCTATCTGGCCTTGCCGTGGTTCGTGCTGGTCACGACCGGGTCCGCGGCGAAGATGTCGATCGTTCTCGCGGCCGAGCTCGTGCCGATGGCGCTCTTCGGCATCCCGAGCGGGATGGTGGTGGAGCGCCTCGGGGCACGGACGACGATGCTCGTGTGCGACGCAGCGCGCGCGCCGCTCCTCCTCGCCGTGCCGATTCTGCATGCCGCTGGCATGCTCCACTTCTCGGTCCTGCTGGCGCTCGTGTTCCTGCTCGGGTGTTTCATGGCGCCGTACTTCGCCGCCCAGCGGGTGATCCTGCCGGAGCTCGTCGGGGAAGACGAGACCACCATCGCCCAGGCGAACAGCGTCATCGAGGGCGGCACGGCCTTCGCGGGCCTGGCCGGGCCGGCGCTCGCGGGGATTTTGATCCCCTTCCTCGGGGCGCCGAATGTCCTCTACGTGGACGCTGCCACGTACGCCGTCTCGTTCCTCTTGCTGGCGGGCTTCGTCCCCCGGCGGAAGCCCGTTCCCGCCGGCGAGACACGGCATGGCGCACTCGCTGGGATCCGGTTTCTTCTCCGCGACCGCCTGCTCGGTCCCCTCAGCAGCACCGTGATCGTGCTCAACTTCCTCGGCGCGGCCCTGTCCGCGACGCTTCCCTACTACGCCTACCACGAGTTCGCCGGAAACTCGAAGGTGGCCGGTCTCTTCTTCACTGCGATGGGAGCCGGCGCGCTGCTCGGGAGCATCGGGGCGGTCCTCGTCGTCAAGCGGCTTGCTCCCCTCAAGCTCTCCGGCCTGGCGATCGTGGCGATGACCCTGCCGCTCTGGCTGCTCCCGCTCGGCCTGCCCGCGACTGGTGTCATGGCCGTTCTCTTCGCGGCGATGCTGTTCGCCCCGCTCGTCAACGGGCCCGTGATCGGCGTCATCACCGCCCGCACGCCGGTCGACCTGCGGCCGAAGATGATGACCGCGCTGATCACGGTCTCGACGCTCACTGCGCCCCTCGGCTTCCTCGCGGCGGGCCAGCTGCTCGAGCCCCTCGGCGTTCTCCGCGTCTTCGGGGTCGTGGCGGTCGGGATGACGGGGACTGCGCTCGTCTTCGCCGCCATCGCCTTCCGGCGTGGAGGCGAGCTGCTTCCCGAAGCCGAGCCGGCCGCGGCTTAGGGCACCGCCAGACGGACCCAGAGGTTCTCGAGCATTCGCCGGATCGGCCAGAGCGTGGCGGTGCCGCCGAAGTCGAGGGCCCCGGCCGCGAACACCTTGCCGCCGTTGGCGGTCTCGTAGTACGTCATCTGCGCCGTGAGCCCCGGCCCGTACAGGTCGGGGATCTCGGCCAGGACGATCGTGCCGGGCGGTGTGAATTGCGTCGTTTGATCGATTTCGATGCCGTATCCGCCCAGCGTCTCACCGAAGACCCCGCCGTCGGCGAGGCCGGTGCCCGCATAGAACCACGGTGCGGTGGCCGCGGCGCGGACGACGAACGGCTTCTGGATCCGCCCATCGTCGTTCGCGCGGTACTGGACGCCGAGAATCGCCGACTCGGGCTGGCCCAGGTCACGCCACAGCCGCGTCCGCCGCAACTCGCGGGCCTGCAGGCGCACCTCCCAGAAGAAATTGTTCGCGGAGAGGAAGGCGAGATTGCCGCCGAGGTCTCGGTAGTTTCGGATCAGGTCGTGCTCGTGCTGGGTCACGTACTCGGTGTGCCCCGGGAAGATGACGAAGTCGTAGAGGCTGATCAGCTCCTCCGCGGTGCGGATCGACTCGAGGTCCGTCTCGGTCAGCACCTCCGGCTGCTTCGATGTCCACTGCAGCCAACGCAGGAAGCCGACGTCGTACTTCCGCCACTGCGGCGGCACGCCCCGGCGGATGAACGGTCGTCCGAGTGCGGCCGTGCTCTGCGCGCCCTTCGCGTACCACGTGTCGCCCCAGCCGTTGCCGTCGGCGTCGCGGAAGTTGTATGCCTGCCAGGTGTTGGTCGGCATCACGACCGCGACGCGGCTCGTGGCGCCGAGTGCGGTGGGCCGCACGACGAACGGCGCGTAGCCGATCCGGCCGTCGTTCGCGGTCAGCTTGACGAAGTAGACCCCGGTCGGCCACGGCCCGACCGCGAAGTTGAGCGTCGCCCGCCGGCTGCGCGCGCTCCAGGGGATCGTCACGGGCGCGTTCACCGGAACGCCGTTCATGAGCGTGTCGCTGTGCGTCGGGGTGTCCTCCGGCCCGGCGCGGAACGTCTGCAGCGTCAGCGCCTCCGCGTCGGTCTCGATCGCGAGCCGTCCCGAGCTCGTGGCGATGTAGCTCTCGGCCGTGAAACCCGCATCGACGCCGAGGATCCGCACGACCGCCGACTTGAGCTTCCGTCCTTCGCGGGCGTTGTCGGCGCCGTAGGTGCGGCGGTTGCCGGCGCCGTCCGTGGCCGTGATCCTGACGAGATAGGTGCGTGCGCCGACCGACTTCTGCGGTTGCCAGGTGAACGTGTTGCGACCCGGCGGCAGGTTGGCGGTGAGCTCGTAGATTGTCTGGGGCGCGCTGACGGTTCGCGTCACTTCGAAGTGCACGAGCGCCCGCTCGCTGAGCGTGAAGGAGATCTTCGCCGACTCGCGCACGCCGTCCCCATTGGGCGAGATCGTCGTCAGGCGCACGTTGTCGCCCTGAAACGGGTTGCGGTCGCGGTTCCGCACGTCGAACTTCGTCAGCTTCGGGGTCGTCTGGTCGAGCCGGAACGGCGACGAGGCGACCTCGCGCCCGCCGCCGACGAGACGGATCAGGTACCGGCCGTCCGGCACCCGCGCTCCGCGCAGGCGGCCGTTCCAGCGGAAAGTCAGGTAGCGGCGCCGCTGCGGCTCCGCGATCCAGCCGATCGGCCGGCCGCCGGGCGTTGCGAGCTGGAGGCCCACCCGAGCGGTCCTGGGCAACGCGGCCTGGATCCGGAGCCGCTCCGCCGCTGGGGAGAAGTCCTTGGGCGCGATCGTCAGGTCGGCGGCGCCGGCGCTGGGTGCGCAGGCGAGGGCGACCACGACGAGGGCGAGACGGCGCATCGGCCGGGAATCGTAGACGTCGGGTGTGTCAACGCTCGTCACCCAATCGCTCCCAGAGGTTGACGAGCAGGCGCTGCACCGCCGGCTGTCGGATCGAGCCGGCGAGCGTGAAGGCGCCTGCGGCGAACACCTTCGCCCCGGACTTCGTCTCGTAGTAGGTCATGTGCGCCGTCATTCCCG
>DATLDK010000056.1:0-2767 GCA_035525905.1 Gaiellaceae bacterium
GAGCGGTAGTCGGGGCGCCACGGTGCGCTGTGCGGCGTCACCGAGAAGCCCGACTGCTCCATGCTGGCCTGGAACGCCTGGAAGTTCCGCTGCGGGTCCGGCATGTACGGCCGCGACACCGACGTCGGGTACCAGAAGTCCACCTTCACCGGCAGCGACAGCCCGGCCGACTGCAGCAGCTGCTTCGCCTTCGCCGGGTTGTAGGTGTACGCCGGGACGCCGGTCTTCGCGTTGCCGAAGAGCGCCGGCGGGAGGAACTGGTTCGCCGCGACTCCGACACCGCCGTAGAACGCCTTCGCAACCGTGTTCTTGTCGATGGCATACGCGAGGGCCTGCCGCACCGCGAGCTTGTCGAACGGCGGCTTCGCCTGGTTGATGCCGATATAGCCGACGCTGAACACGGGCCGCACCTTCAGCGTGAGCTTCGGGTTCGACCTGACCGTCGCGAAGTCGGACGGGTTGACGCCGTCGATCCCCTGCACCTCACCGGACTGCAGTGCCTGCAGCCGGGCGGCGGTGTCGCCGATCGGGCGCAGGATGACGCGGGTGATCTTCGGCTTCTTGCCCCAGTAGAACTTGTTCGGGACGAGCTCCATGCTGTTGCCGACGTTCCACGACTTCAGCATGTACGGCCCGGTGCCGATCGGATGCTGCGTCGCGAAGGAGCCGGTCGGATGGAACACGCCCGTCGAGTCGACGGTGCCTGCATCCGCCTGGTACTTCTTGAGCGCCGTCGGGCTGGCGATGCCGAAGTTCGGCAGGCCGATCGCGGCGAGGAACGACGTCGAGCGGCGGGTCAGCTGCAGCGTGACGGAGTACTGACCGTTCGCCTTGCACCCCTTGTAGAGCGCGTCGCTCGGGCCCGGGTTGCCCTGAGCCGGATTCTTGAAGCCCTGGAAGACGGTGATCCAGTAGTACGAGAGCGCGTCGCTCTGCAGCGGCGCCGGGAAGTTGAACCAGCGGTTGTAGTTGAAGCACACCGCTGCAGCGTTGAACTTCGTCCCGTCGGAGAAGCGGACGCCCTTGCGGAGCGTGAACGTCCAGTTCAGCCCGTTCTTGCTCGGGCTCCACTTCGTCGCCAGCTCCGGCACAACCGTCGTGCCGCCGAGCTTGAAGCCGACGAGGCTCTCGAAGATCTGATCGGTCGGACGCAGCGACGGCCCGTCCGACACGAGCGACGGGTCCATCAACGTCGCATCGGCTTCGGTGCCGAAGACGAACGTCGTGGATGCCTTGCCGCTCCCTGTTGCCGCCGCTGCCATCCAGATCGCGCCCACTGCGATCAAGGCCGCGACGACGGCCCTACCCCTCCTGCGTTTCACGTGTTGCTCCTTTCGACCGTATTGGCCGGGAAGTATCAGGGCAGCAGGCCCTGAATGACAAGGAGATTTCCTACTAACTTTTCGGTCGGCTGCAACTAGGCGGCGACGTGGATCAGGTCGCGGAGCGCACCGAGCCGCGCCAGCGCCTGCCCTTCGAGCTGCCGGACGCGCTCGCGCGTCAGGTCGAGCTCGTGGCCGATCGCCTCGAGCGTCCAGGGCTCGCCCTCGAAGCCGAAGCGCAGCTCGAGGATCCGCCGCTCGCGCTCGGGGAGCGCATCGAGTGCACGCCGCACGCCCTGGCGGCGCAGCGACTCCTCGGCCTCCTCGAACGGGTCGGCGGCCTCGCGGTCGGCGAAGAGATCGCCGAGCTCGCCCTCGTCGTCGGCGCCGACCGTCTGGTTCAGCGAGACGGAGGCGTGCGCGGCGCCGAGCGCCTCCTCGATGTGCTGCATCGGGAGGCCGGTCGCCTCCGCAAGCTCTTCCTTCGTCGCCTCGCGGCCGAGCTCGACCTCGAGCCGGCGGGCCGCACGCGACAGCTTCTGCTGACGCTCGACGACGTGGACGGGAACGCGAATCGTGCGCGCATGGTTCGCGACGGCGCGCTGCACCGACTGGCGGATCCACCACGTCGCGTACGTCGAGAACTTGTAGCCGCGCCGCCAGTCGAACTTCTCGACCGCGCGGTTGAGCCCGAGCGTCCCTTCCTGGATCAGATCGAGGAACGGCACGCCGAGGCCGCGGTAGCCCTTCGCGATCGACACGACGAGACGCAGGTTCGACTCGATCATGCGGCGCTTCGCGGTCGGGTCGCCCCGCTCGATCGCCTTGGCGAGGATGACCTCGTCCGCAGCGGTGAGCAGCTTGTGCTTGCCGACATCTGCGAGGAACAGCTGCAGGCTGTCGCCCGCGCCGCCGACCTGCGCTGCGGCTTCGGCAGCTGCGAGCTCGGCTTCCTTCTGCGCTTCCTTCTCCTTCTCCGCCTCTGCGATCGCGGCGGGCGAAGCAATCTCGATGCCGATGCGCTCCAGCTCGGCGGTCAGGTCTTCGACGTCCTGGGCCTCGAGCTCGAGCTCGACGCAGAACGCCTCGAGCTCGGCGGGGTCGAGATAGCCGCGCTCCTGCGCGCCCTCGACCATCGCCTTGGCCCCATCCGTCTCGAGCAACTCGTGCATCTGGTTCTGCGTCAGGGTCTACTCAGTCCTTTCGGCATTGCATCGAGTGGAATCAAAGACCTTCTCACCATACGAGCGAAATCCTGTTTCCGCCAGAGTGAAACGTGCGCGGTGACGCGCTATTCCGGCGGCAGTGTACGAGCTAGCTCTTCTTGGCCGTGCGCTTCCGCGCCGCCGGCTTCTTCTTCGTCGACGGGCCCTTCGCGCGGCGCTCGGCGAGCAGCTCGAGCGCACGCTCCATCGTCAGCTCCTCGACGTCGTCGCCCTGCCGCA
>DATLDK010000068.1:0-18224 GCA_035525905.1 Gaiellaceae bacterium
CTTCATCACCGATCCGGCGCGTGTTGCCTTGCTGGTCGAAGGCGAGCCCGGGATCGGCAAGACGACACTCTGGCTCCATGCGGCCCGGGCCGCGGAGCTGCGGGGACACCGCGTCCTCCGCGCCGAGCCCGCGGAGCGGGAGGCGAAGCTCTCCTACGCGGCGCTCACCGATCTGATCGGCCCGGTCTATGACGTGGGCCGTGGCGAGCTGCCGGAGCCGCAGCAGCGCGCGCTCGACGCGGCGCTGCTGCGAAGTGCTGGCAGCGCGAACGCACGCACGATCGGCAGCGCGCTCGTCAACTTCCTCGGTGCGCTCGCGAGGACTGATCCAGTCGTGCTCGCGATCGACGACGCGCAGTGGCTCGACCGCGCCTCGACGGCTGGGCTCGAGTTCGCCGCTCGCCGTCTGCCCACCGGCGTGAAGCTGCTGCTCGCCAGGCGGCCCGGCGCCGAGGCGCCGCTGGGGCTGGACCGCGACTCGGTCACCCGGATCGAAGTCGGACCGCTCTCCCTCGGCGGGATCCATCATCTGCTCAGGACGCACCTGGGCTCGCCGCCACCGCGGCCGACGCTCGCTCGCATCGCCCAGACTTCGGGCGGGAACCCGTTCTTCGCGCTCGAGCTCGCGCGGGCGCCGGCTGGCCACGCGCCCGGCGTTCCCCTCACGGTCCCCGAGTCGCTCCAGGAGCTGGTCGCCGGACGCATCGAGGCGCTCTCTTCGGCCGCCCGCGAGGCCGTGCTCCTCGCTTCGGCCTTCACGCGGCCGACGGTGGAGGCCGTCGCTGCTCCTCCGGCCGCGCTGCAGGAGGCCGAGGCAGCCGGGGTGCTCGTGGTCGAACGCGGCCGGATTCGCTTCTCGCATCCCCTACTCTCCGCTGCGGTCTACGGCGCCGCCGGCGGCGCGGAACGCCTCGAGCTCCACCGGCGACTCGCGGACCTCGTCGAGGACCCGGACGAGCGCGCTCTCCACCTCTCCCTGAGCGTGTCCTCG
Source organism: Gaiellaceae bacterium (assembly GCA_035525905.1). Lineage (GTDB taxonomy): Bacteria > Actinomycetota > Thermoleophilia > Gaiellales > Gaiellaceae > Gaiellasilicea. Next base: position 992 of record DATLDK010000068.1, read on the forward strand.
CCCGACGAGCCGGCGGCCGCGGAGATCGAAGCGGCCGCGGCGCGCGCGGCGCGGCGCGGCGCTCAGGACGCCGCGGCCGAGCTCTATCGCGCCGCACACGATCTCACTCCGGACGTGGACGGGGCCGCGCGCGCGCGGAGGCTCTCGGGCGAGGCCGCGGCTCTTCACGCCGCGGGAAGCCCTGCCCAGGCGCGTGCGGCCGCTGAGCGGGCAGTTGAGGCCGCTCCGCACGGCCCTGCACGCGCGGAAGCCCTGTTCTTCCTGAGCCCGATCGCGTGGATCGACCCCGGTGAGCTGGGCCCGCTGGACTGCCTCCACCTCGCGCTTGCGGAGCCAGGCCTCGATCCGCGCCTCCGCGGGCGAATCCACTCCAAGCTCGGCATGTACTCCGACGGAGATCAGCGCCAGGGCGTCGAGCATGCCGAGGCAGCGGCGTCGCTGCTGCAAGCGGAACTGGATCCCGGTCTCCTCGCCTACACCCTCCTCGCGGTGTTGTTCTTCGGCGCGCAGACCGGACGTGGAATCCACGAAGGGCTGCTGAAGCGCGCGCTCGAGTTGGAGCAACGGGCGGGCCGAGAGAGCGAGAAGAGCTCGCTCGTGCTGATCTGGCTGCAATGCACCGATGCCCATGAGGGCGCGCGCGCGCGACACCGGCTCGAGGACGAGTGGTACCGCGACCGCGGCGAGGAGATCTGGCGCGCGGAGAAACGGTCGCATCTGGCCCTCGTCGAGTTCCAGGCGGGCAACTGGGCGCTCGCTCGCCGTCTGGTGGAGCAGAGCTGCGCCGAGCTCGAGCCGGTCGGCTCCCAGGGACCGCTCGGTATGCCGTTCTGGACACGAGCCCGTTTCGACGTCTACACCGGCCGGATCGAAGAGGCTCGCGCGACGCTCCTGCCGATGCTGGCAGATGCTCGGGCGCGGCCGGGCAACGCGTGGTTCACGACCTTCCTGCTCGAGGTGCTCGGGTTCGCCGCTCTGACCGAAGGCGACTGCGACGCCGCCGACCGGGCCTTCGCCGAACTGGAGGAGCTGCTCGCGTCGATCGGCGTCACGGTCCCGTTCGCCGTCCGCCCGGATGCAGACCATGTCGAAGCCGTCGTCGGCCTGGGAGAGATCGAGCGAGCCCGCCGGTTGCTCGTCCGCTTCGAGGAGCGTCACGCGAGCGCACCGCGACCTTGGACGCTGCAGGCGCTGCCGCGGGCGCAGGCGCTGGTGGCGGCCGCCGAGGGAGATCCGACCCGCGCACTCTCCATCCTCGAGCAGGCGCCCGTGGTAGCAGAGCTGCCGTTCGAGCACGCACGCAACCTGCTCGTGCAGGGCTCGCTCCAGCGCCGGCTGAAGCGCAAGCGCGCGGCGGCCGAGTCGCTCGGGCGCGCCTTCGAGACCTTCACTGGCCTCGGTTCGCCAGATTGGGCGCGCCGCGCCCGCGACGAGCTCGACCGGGTCGGCCTGCGGCGCGGCGATCCGTACGAGCTGACCGAGACGGAGCGGCGGGTGGCCGAGCTCGCCGCTTCGGGCATGACCAACCGCGAAGTGGCACAGGCGGCGTTCGTCAGTCCGAAGACGGTCGAGGCGAACCTCGCCAGGGTGTACCGCAAGCTCGGGATTCGGTCGCGCGCCGAGCTCGGAGCGTCCATGAGCGCCCGCCAACCGTAGGGAAACGCCCGATTCAACGGGGCCTCGAGCGACCTAACGTTGGCCGCGTGAGGATGCATCTCGTCGATTCGACGGTCGTGCTCGGCGAGGCGTTCCTCTCGATCTTCGAAGCAGGCTCCGAGGCGGCGATTCGCCCGGTGCACACCCGGGCGGACGTCCCTTTCGAGCGCATCTCCGCCGCGATCGCGGCGGGGCCCGACCTCAAGGAGGAATCGTGAAGGAGCGCATCAGACTGTCACTCGCTGCGTTGGTCGTCATCGCACTCGCGGCCGGCGCCGCCGCGCTGACGGGTGGGGCGAACGCCTCGCCGCCGGATGTCATCCAGGCGGCGAAGGCGGCATCGGCGAGGTTCCACTCGCTGCGACAGGCGGAGGCGGCCGGCTACGTCCGCGCCTCGCCATGCGTCGAGTCCCCCGCCGGCGGCATGGGATTCCACTACGAGAATCCGGCACTCATGGCCGACGATGCGATCGACCCCGACCGGCCCGAGGTGCTCGTGTACGCCCCGAGGGGAGACGGCAAGATCGAGCTGGTCGCGATCGAGTACTGGAAGCGCGATGCCGACGGGAGCCTGATCACCGACGGAGACCGCCCCGCAGTCCTCGGCCACGCCTTCGACGGCCCGATGCCCGGCCACAGTCCCGTCATGCCCGTCCACTACGACCTGCACGTGTGGGTGTACGAGACGAACGCCAGCGGGACGTTCGCCCAGTTCAACCCGGCGGTCTCCTGCGGTCAGTGAGCCTGCGTTAAGGTCGTGGGCATGTCGTCGTACATGCCCACGACCGAGCGCTACGACCGGATGCGGTACCGCCGTAGCGGCCGTAGCGGCCTACAGCTTCCCGCGATCTCCCTCGGGCTCTGGAACAACTTCGGCGACGATCGGCCGCTCGAGACGAGCCGCGCGATCCTACGCCGTGCCTTCGACCTCGGGATCTTGCATTTCGACCTGGCAAACAACTACGGGCCTCCCTACGGATCCGCCGAGTCCAACTTCGGCCGCCTGTTCCGGGAGGACTTCCGGCCGTACCGCGACGAGCTCGTCATCTCGACGAAGGCCGGCTACGACATGTGGCCGGGCCCGTATGGCGAATGGGGCTCGCGGAAGTACGTCCTCGCGAGCCTGGACCAGTCGCTGCAGCGGATGGGCCTCGAGTACGTCGACCTGTTCTACTCGCATCGCTTCGACCCCGACACGCCCCTCGAGGAGACGATCGGTGCGCTCGACACCGCGGTTCGGCAGGGCAAGGCGCTGTACGTCGGGATCTCTTCCTACTCGGCCGAGAAGACACGCGAGGCCGCCGCGATCGCCCGCGCCCTCGGTACGCCGGTCGTCATCCACCAGCCCTCCTACTCGATGCTGAACCGCTGGATCGAGCCCGACCTGCTCGCTGCGATCGACGCGGAGGGCATCGGGTGCATCGCGTTCTCGCCCCTCGCGCAGGGCCTCCTCACCGACCGCTACCTCGGCGGCATCCCGGAGGGATCGCGCGCGAGCCGGAATCTCTCCCTCTCGCCCGACCAGTTGAACGAGCAGACGCTCGGCAAGGTGCGGGCGCTGAACGAGATCGCGCAGCGGCGAGGCCAGAGCCTGGCACAGATGGCAGTCGCTTGGATCCTGCGCGACCCGCGTGTCACCTCCGCCCTGATCGGCGCCAGCAGCCTCGAGCAGCTGGAGGGGAACGTCGCAGCGCTCGACAAGCTCGACTTTTCCGGCGAAGAGCTCGAAGAGATCGACCGCTACGCGACGGACGCGGACATCAACCTCTGGGCGCGCTCGTCCAGCGCGTAACGCAAGGGCGCGCTAGCCGCGCGCGGCGTCGTCGCCGTTCTCGGCGTCGCGCTCGCGCAGGAAACGCGTCAGCTCGGCCGCGAGAGTGTCGCCCGAGGGGAGGTTCTCGTGCTCTTCGAGGTCCAGCTCGTCGGTGCGCCGCTCCAGCTCGGCGACGTACGCGGCCGTCTCCTCGTCGGTGGAGACGGCTTCGGTGACCTGGTCGGCATAGGCCTCCTCGGCCTCCGCCAGCTCGGCCGTGTCGATCTCGACCGAGAGCACCTGAGCCAGCCGGTCGCAGAGCGCACGCGCCGCTCGCGGGCTGGGCGCGAGCGAGACGTAGTGCGGCACGGCGGCCCAGAGGCTCGCAGCCGCGATGCCTTCGCGGCGGCACGCGTCCTGCAGCACGCCCACGATCCCCGTCGGCCCCTCGTACCGAGAGTGCTGGAGGCCGAGGCTCTCAACCAGCTCCGGGTCGCTCGCGGCGCCGGTGACGGGCGCCGCGCGGGTATGTGGCACGTCCGCGAGCAGCGAGCCGAGGGTGACCAGGAGCTGGACGTCGAGATCGCGCGCCAGATCGAGCACGAGCTTGGAGAAGGTCTTCCAGCGGAGGCTCGGCTCGACGCCGAGCAGCAGCACGACATCCCGCTCGGACCCCGGTATGCGAGCGTGGTAGAAGGCGTTCTCGGGCCAGTCGATCTTGCGCACCATGGCCTCGTCGAGCGACACGTGCGGCCTGTTGGCCTGAAAGTCGACGAACCCCTCCGGATCGATGTCCGCGAACCGCTCGGCATTCCAGATCCGCGCGAGGTAGCCCGCTGCGAGCGTTGCGCCCTGACCGCCGTCGTTCCAGCCCCGGAAGGCCGCGATCAGGACCGGCCGCTCGAGCGCCGGACGACCGACCATCCGAAGCTCGCTCATGCCGTCAGTTTACGCGGGGTCCGCCAGAGAGCCGTGACGAGCCCGACGGTCCAGGCCCACACCGCAGCCGCGAGCCCGACATGGATGAGGACGAGCCACCAGGGCAGCTGATTCCGCCATTGCAGCTCGCCGACGCTCATCTGCACGAGCAGCAGGACGAGTAGCCCGCCCGCGCCCGGCACGAGCACGCCGGCTCGGTCACGGTTGCGCGCGAGCCAGGCGAGGAGCAGCAGGAAGCACGTACCGAACGCTGCGGTGGCGCGAACGTGGAGGTACACCGCGTCGAGCAGGTTCCAGAAGCGGTCGACCTCCGCCTTGTCGCCCGGATGGGGCCCTGCCGCGGTGGACAGCGTCCCGGTGACGACCAGGATCCCGCAGGCGAGCGCCAGCACGAGGCCGACGAGCCGGAGCCAGCGCGGCGCCGGGCCGACTCGTCCCCGGGCGTTGCCCCACGCCTCCACGGCGATCACCATCGCGGTCGCGAGTACCGCCAGCGCCAGCAGAAAGTGCGTTGCGACCGCCAGCGGGTGGAGCCCGAGCCGGATCGTCAGCAGGCCGAGGGGGGCCTGCGCGATCGTGCCGAGGCAGGTGAACGCGGCCGTCCAGACGACCCAGCGGGCGAGGCCCGCCATGTTCGTCGCCGCGATCCAGGTCGCCAGCGAGAGTGTGATCGGAAAGAGCGCCATCGCCCGGTTGCCGAACTCGATCGTCGAGTGCTCGCCGATCGCGGGGAAGAACGCGCCCTCGCTGCAGCCTGGCCACGACTGGCAGGCGAGCCCGGACCCGGTCAACCGCACCGCAGCGCCGGTGATCACGATCAGGTAGAGCGAGATCGCGGACGCGAGCGCCAGCTTCGCGAAGCCGACCGCCGTGAGGGCGCGCAGGCTAGGCAAGCGCGACGCCACGGCCCTCCACGGCGCGGCCGATCCTGGCGAGGAAGAGGTCCTGCGCCGCGAACGCGGCCCCGAGCACCGCGCCCTTCTCCGCCGGGAGGGCGATCAGGAGCCCGCCCGACGTCTGCGGGTCGTAAGCGAGCGCAAGCACGTCCTCCCCCACACCGTCCGCCTCGACGTGCGGCCCGGCGAAGTCGCGGTTGCGTCGGTCGCCCCCGGTGCGCACCCCGGCGGCCGCACACTCGAGCGCGCCGGGAAAGAGCGGCAGCGCCGCAGCCTCGAGCTCGACCCGCACCGAGCTTCGCTCGGCCATCTCGTGCGCGTGCCCCAACAGTCCGAAGCCCGTCACATCGGTGACGGCGTTTGGTGCGAACGGACGGAGCACGTCCGCCGCCTCCCGGTTGAGCGACGTCATCGCCGCGCTCGCGGCCGCGAGCCCGTCCTCGTGGCGCCGACCTTCGCGCGCCGCGTGGAGCAGCATCCCGGTGCCAAGCGGCTTCGTCAGGAAGAGCGCGTCACCGGGGCGGGCGCCGCTCTTCGGCCAGAACCCCTTCGGATGCACCGTCCCGACGACTGCCAGCCCATACTTGGGCTCGTCGTCCCGGAGCGTGTGACCTCCGGCGAGGATGCCCCCCGCGGCGCTCACCTGCTCGGCTGCCGCCCCGAAGATGGCCGCGAGCGTCTCGTTGGGAAGGCTCTCCGGGAAAGCCGCGATCGAGAGCGCCAGCAGCGGCAGTCCACCCATGGCGAACACGTCGTTGAGCGCGTTCGTCGCCGCGATGCGGCCGAAGAGCGCCGGGTCGTCGACGAGCGGGGGAAAGAAGTCGAGCGTGAAGACGAGCGCGCGCTCGTCGTCGAGCCTGTAGACGACGGCGTCGTCCGCCGGCGCGAGTCCGACGAGGAGGTTCTCCGCCTCCGCCGGAACGAACCCACGCAGGAGCTCCTCCAGCCGCGCCGCAGAGTACTTCGCCGCACACCCGCCGCTGGGAGCGAGCGACGTGAGCTTCACGGTCATGCCGCAAACGTACGCGAAGACCGGCCCAGAAATACGCAACGGCGGCCGGGGAGCCGCCGTTGCACTCAGGGGAGAGGAGGAGCCTGAGGATTTGCGCCTCAGTTCGCCATCCTGTCAGCGTGTCCTTTCTCCTTTCTGAGATAGTCGAAACACGTTGGCATCGGCACTCATCACCGGCGGATCCTCCGGGATCGGCCTCGCGATCGGGCGGATGCTTCGCGAGGAAGGGTTTGCCGTCACCCTGGCGTCGCGGACTGCGGAGAAGGTGGAAGCCGCCGCGGCCGAGATCGGGGCGGACGCGGTCGCTGCGGACGTCTCGAACCCGGAGGACTGCGCCCGCGTCGTGGAACAGCACGTTCAGCGGCAGGGTGGCCTCGACCTGCTCGTCAACTCGGCGGGTGTCGGCATCGCCGGCAGAGTCGAGGATGCCCAGCTCAAGCACGTCGATCGCCAGCTTTCGATCAACCTCCGGGGGCTGCTCCTGGTGACGCAGGCCGCCATTCCCCACCTACGCAAGACGAAGGGCTGGGTGGTGAACCTCGCCTCGATCGCCGGCACGCAGCCGGTGCCGATCCTGCCCGTCTACGCCGCGACGAAGGCGGCCGTCATCTCGCTGACGCATTCCCTGAACGCAGACCTCGACGACGAGGGGATTCGGGCGATCGCGATCTGCCCCGGCTTCGTCGACACGCCGATGGCGGAGTTCGCAGGCCTACCCGGGGACGAGATGATCCAGCCGGAGGACTGCGCCGAGGTCGTCCGCATGTGCCTTCGCCTCAGCCCGCGCGCACGTGTTCCTCAGGTCGTGATCGAGCGCGTCGGCTCGAGCGGCAAGATCGCCTGATCGTCGCGGACAGAGGGTTAGAGGTCGCCGGGCGTGCGCAGGATCCGCCAGAGCTCGAAGAGCCCGAGCGCGACCGACAGTGCGAAGCCGACCAAGGCGACCGTGTCGTTCACTCGCGCCATCAGCGCCGACGAGATCAGCAACGCCGAGATGATCAGCGCCGCGCCGAGCCGGTTCGCCGTGGAACGGGCGACGTGCTCGAGCTCCTCGAGCCCCGTCGGCTGGATCCCCACCTTGATGGTTCCCTGCTCGAACCTGCCGACGAGCTGGCCCAGGCGCCGCGGCATACGGACGAGCGGCTCGAGCTGCGTGTAGGCGAGCGCGACGAGGTTGCTCGGCTCGAGCCGCCGCTCCGTTTCCTGCAGCATCACCTCGAGCCCGTCCTCCTCGAAGAGTTCGATCGGGTCCAGATTCGGATCGAGCAGACGCGCGACCTCGTCGGCCTGGGATAGCGTCTTGCCGACGAGCGCGAAGCTGGTCGGCAGGCTGATGCCGTGCACGAGCGCGACCCGCTGCAGGTCGGAGAGGGCCTCACCCGCACGGATGCCGGAGAGCGGGCGCCAGTGGTACCGCGGGAGCTTCCGGCGCAACGCATGCTCGAAGCCCGCTTCGTCCGACTCGAGCGTCGTCAGGGAGAGTCCGAGGATCAAATCCGCGACGTCGTCAGCGCGGTTCTGCGCGAGCGCGAGCAACAGCAGGCCGAGCGATCTCCTCGTGTCGTCATCGATCCGGCCGAGCAGGCCGAAGTCGAGCAGGCCGAGACGCCCGTCGGGAGTGAGCAGGATGTTCCCCCGGTGGGGATCGGCGTGGTAGACGCCGTGCAACGTGATCTGCTGGACGTAGGCGCGGAAGAGCTCGCGCGCGAGCGCCCGGGCGCGTTCCGCGTCGAGACCGTGCCCCACAGCCACTTTCTCGCCGGCGAGACGCTCTTGCACCAACACACGCTCGCTCACGTAGGGGTGGATCACTTCCGGCACCACGAGCAGCTCGTGCTCGGCCACGAGCTTTGCGATCAGCTCGGTGCCGTGAGCTTCCTCGACGAAGTCGAGCTCGGAGGTGAGATGAGTCTGCAGCTCCTCGGCGAGCGCCTGGAGCTGGACGAGGCGCGCCGTCTGTGAGTGCCCCTCGGCGAAGGAGGTCAGCGAGCCCAGCAACTCGAGGTCGAGCGCCACCTGCTCCTCGATCCCCGGCCTGCGCACCTTGACGACGACCTCCCGGCCATTCCGCAGGAGGCCTGCGTGCACCTGGGCAATCGAGGCGCACGCCAGGGGCTCCTCGTCGAGCCGGGCGAAGACGTCGAGGCCGATGTCTTCGTCGATGATCTGTCGAGCTTCCGCGAACGGGAACGGCGGCACGTCGTCGACCAGCTCTCCCAGCTCCTGGATGTACACGTCCGGTAGGAGGTCCGGGCGCGAGGAGAGCAGCTGTCCGAGCTTGACGAAAGTCGTTCCGAGCTCCTCCAGCCCGAGTCGGAACGACCTGGCGCTTTCGCGAGTCGCGGGCTTGTTGCCTACGACACCGACCTCGCCGAGCACGCGCAACAGCCTGCCGCGGCGCGCGACACGCCCGACTTCGACCGCGCGCCTGAGCTTCAACCCCATCACCACGGCTTTGCCCCGCTTGAAAACGCCGGAAACTAGTGCAGCAGGTGCTTGCGTACCGATGCGTCGAGCTCCCGCACCGAGACCGTGCCCTCGAAGCGGTCGCGTATCTTGCCGTCCTGCCCGACGACGAAGGTCCAGGGCTCGGAGGGCAGGTTCCACTGCGTCACGAAGCGGTTGACGCCCTTGGCGGGATCGTTGTCCTTGTAGATCTCGACATGGATGAAGCGGACGGCCGAGTCGGCGTCGCGGCGTCGCACGGCGCTGACGACGTCGACCACGGGGCCACAGGTGCGGCTCGAGCAGTACTTCGGCGTCGCGAAGACAACGACGAAGGGCGCGTGCTCGGCCAGCGCCGACGCGATCGAGCTGCGGTGGAGCTCGGGGTCCGGCACGCGCGAGGTCGAGAGCTGAGCGAGCGTGGCCGTGGCGAGCGTGGGGGTCTTCGACGCAGGCGCCGCCTCGCCGACGTCCGGCGCCGCCGTACGCTTCTTTACCTCGACCGTACCGACGGCCTGGATCTTGCGCCCACCAACGGGCTCGGCGAGCAGCCAGTACTTGCCGGCCTTCGGCAGCTGCAGGTGGGTGACGAAGATCTCCTTTACGTCAGCGGGATCGCCGCCCGCGACGCCGATCTTCTCGGAGCGCGCCGTCGTCTCCGCGAACGGCTCTTGCTTCAGCCCCCGAGCGACCCAGATGTGCGCCATGGGACGCGCCACGAGCCGGCCCTGGCCATCGATGACGAGAAACGTGAACCGCACCGCACCCGGACCGAAGTCCGTGGTCGCGGGTGTGATCGCAACGTCCTCGCCGGGTGCGCGCCAGAGCGCCTCCAGGGTCGGGCCATCCGGCCCCTCCTGCGCTGAGGAGGAGCCGCCGCAACCTGCCGCGATGAAGCAGGCAGCTAGACCGAGTGCCGCGGCGCGAAGCACCGGGCGAGTCTAGCCACGCCCAGTGCTCCTAGCTGCCGTCCGACCAGCTGAGGACGTTGGCGAGCTTCCCGCCCCAAGAGGCAAAGAACACTGACGCAGAGAGAACGATGAACAGCAAACGAGTCTTCATGCCTCCTCCTTTCTTTGTTAGAACCGCAGGTCCTGAAGAGCTTCGGCAGCGTTCCGGTACAACCTGGCCGCTTCTGCTTCCTGGCCGCGTCGCGCGGCCAAGTCGCCCAACGCCACCCAGGCGCCGGCGCGGTGACTGACCGACGAGAGCTGCTCGAAGGTCGAGTCGGCTGAACGGAACGACGCTTCCGCTTCGTCAAAGCGATCGCGCTCGAGCAAGGACCGGCCCAGCACCAGCTGGGACTGCCCGATCTCATCGAGAAAGTCTTCGCGGCCCTCGAGGAGACGCAGCGCCTCGCGCGCGTTCTCCTCAGCCGCATCCCAGTCGCCGAGCCGGAGGTAGACCGTGGCGAGGCCGTTGACGGCCTGGCCCGCATCCGCCTGCGAATCCGCTTCGACGGCGACGGCGAACGACGCCTTCAGCTGCTCGATCGCCTTCTCCGGCTTGCCGAGCAGAAGGCTGAGACCGCCGAGGTTGTTCAGCAGCCGGCCCACCGTGCGCTCGTCGTCGAGCTCCTCGAACAGGTTCTTCGCGCGCTCGGCGTAGTTGCGCGAGAGCACCCAATGTCCGGTGCGCTCGGCCACCAGCGACGCCTGGAAGTACGCGTCGGCCATCTTGCGGCGGTCGTCGACGCCCTCGGCGAGCTCGAGCGCGTGCTCGGCGTCCTCGCGCGCGGCCTCGAAGTCGCGCTGCCGGCGATGGCAGCGGGAGCGCCAGTGGTAGATGTCGGACTGAAGCCCGTCGGACGGCATGTCCGAGCGCTTCGCCAGGGCCAGCGCCTCGTCGAGCAGCGCGACAGCCGTGGAGACGCTCGAAAGCTTGTAGCGGCAGACGCCGAGCTGGAACACGATCTCGGCGCGGTCGACATCCGAGAAGACGGAGCCCTCTGCAACGGCGCGGGCCTTGTTCAGCAGCTCGACAGCCATTCTCAGGTCGCCCTCCTGCATGCGCGCCCAGGCTTCCCCCGTGCGCGTCCTGACCTCCAGCTCGACCGAGTTGGTCGCCGAAACTGCGGCGCGGGCCTCCTCGAAGGCCTCGATCGCCTCCTTGTACCGATAGCTCTTCGAGAGCGCCTCGGCGCGCGCAAGCACGGCTTCGACGCGGCCGCGCTCGTCTGTGGAGACACCGCTCGACAGGAAGGCCGGATCGACGTCGAGCCGCTGCGCCAGCCACTCGACAGTCTCCGTGGTCGGGCGCGTCTTGCCGCGCTCGATCTGGCTCACGTACTCCTTCGAGAAGCGGTCGCCCGCGAGCTCGGTCTGTGTCAGCCCGGCAGCCACGCGAAGCAGGCGCAGGCGATCGCCGAGCCGAGCGCCGGGTGCGGAAGCAGCGGAGGCGGCAGGGGTCAGGCGGTGGGTGGCGGCGGTGAGCTCGGACATGGCGGCGGTATACCTCGGTTCACTGAGTGAAGCGGCAACTGGCGTCTGGCGCGTACCCCTTTGCGGGGATCTTCGGAGGCCGATGCACCAAGTAAAGCGGGTGAAGTGAAGGTACCACGAATCCACTTGACCGATCTACTTGACTTTTTCGGACATGGCTCCTACAGTGGGGCCAACTTGCATCGCGCCGGACGCCAGGCCGATCGCAAGGGCGCGCCACCCAGAAGGCGACCGCCGCAACCGGAGGCCGTGGCTGAGCCGCAGAGCCATGTCCCTCGGAGTGTCGCCCGCGTGGCAGCTTGCCTCACACGGATCGTCCCCGGAGCCGCAGCCGGGGACGTTCCATTTTCTAAAGCAGGCGCAATCGTGGATCGAGATCTGCGGGGCAGATCCCGATCCGCGCCACGACCCCTAAAGGGTCGCTTCGCTCCCAGGCCCAATGCCGAACGGGTCGCTTCGCTCCCAGGTGGACGGGTGGAAGGCCCGGCTAGCCGGTCCCCGTGAGCCAGCGGCGGCGTTGGGTGGCGATCGCGGCGAGGTCGGCTGCGCCGATCAGGCCGCCAAGGCGGTCGGCGAACGACAGCAGCAACGCGGTGCCGACGAAGACCCACGCTTCGGCATCCGGATCGCGATCACCAGGCACCCCTCCCGCCGCCTGGCTGCGCCGCACGGCCTGGGCGATGTAGTCGTGGACATCGCGGAGCTGCCGGCGCAGGGCCGATTGGATCTGGTCGTCCTCCCCGGCCTCGTTGAGCGCCTGAATCCAGAGCGTCACCGGCTTCACACCGCCCGCCGCGTGGAACTCGGAGGCCGCCTGGCCGATCGCCGCGACCGCCTCCCGGTCGCCGAGCTCGGCCAGCTTCGCATCGAAGGCGTTCCGCAACGACTCCCAGGCCGCCTCGAGGCACGCGAGGTAGAGCTCGCGCTTCGAGCCGAAGTGACGGTAGAGGATCGGCTCGGAGACCCCTGCCGCACGCGCGATGTCCGCCGTGGTCGAGCCGCTGTAGCTACCGCCGGCGAAGACGCGCTGCGCTGCCTCGACGATCGCCTGCCGGCGTTCGACCGCCGGCAGGCGCGTCTTCGAAGGCGCGTTCAGGCGGCCAGCTCCGCGGCCGGCACCGGTTCCTGCTCGTGCGCCTCCTGGCGGACGAGTGCACAGGCGACCACCGACCCCACGAACGCGATCAGCGCGGCCACGAGCAGCGCGCGCTCGAACCCGGCCATGAACCCCTCGATGCCCGGGCGGCCGCTCGCCTGGCCGGCGACAATCGCACCCATCAGGGCGATGCCGACGGACCCGCCCACCTGACGCATCGCGTTCAGGACGGCAGATCCCACACCGGACTTCTCCACCGGCACCGCGCGAGTCGCCGCTGCAGCGGTCGGAGTCATCGTCATCGACATGCCGAGACCTCCCACGAGGAAGCCCGGCAGGAGATTCCAGAACGTCGCGTCGACGCCCAGCTGGGAGAGGTAGAGCAGCTGGACGCCGAGCAGCACCATCCCGATCGTCATCAGCCAGCGCGAGCCGAAGCGGTCCGACGCCTTGCCGGCGATCGGGGCGACCAGGATGACGATGATCGTCATGGGCAGGAACGCCGCGCCGGCCTGAACGGCCGAATAGCCGAGCACGTTCTGCATGTAGAGCGAGACGAAGAAGAAGACGCCGAACATCGACAGCGCGACGAGGAGCATGGCGACGTTGGCTCCCGTATAGGTGCCGCTGCGGAAGAGGCTCAGGTCGAGCATCGGCGAGCGCCGGCGGCGCTCGATCACGAGGAAGGCGCTCAGCGCCAGGACGGCGACGACGAACGAGCCGATGATCCGGGCCGAGGCCCACCCGTAGGTGTTCGCCTCGATCAGCCCGTAGGTGAGGGCGAAGAGGCCGAGGGCCGAGCTTCCGAGACCCGGCAGGTCGAGGCTCTCGTGCGTGTCGTCCCTCGACTCGGTGATCAGCAGGTAGCTGGCGGCGATCGCCACGACGCCGACCGGAATGTTGACGAAGAAGATCCAGTGCCAGCTCAGATGCTCGGTGAGCAGGCCGCCGACGAGCGGCCCGATCGCAAGCGCGAGCGCGGAGACGCCGGCCCAGATTCCGATCGCCATGCCGCGCTCCTTCGGCGGGAACGTCGCGGCGATGATGGAGAGCGTCGCCGGGTTCATCAGCGCGGCGCCCACTCCCTGCACGATGCGCGCGGCGATCAGCATGTTCCCGGAGTCCGCGAGCCCGCACCAGAGCGACGCTGCCGTGAAGAGGAGGATGCCGAGTACGAAGATGAGGCGCCGGCCGTAGGCGTCCGCGAGCTTGCCGCCGATCAGCATCAGCGCTGCGAAGCTGAGCGCGTAGCCGGTCACGATCCATTGCAGCTCGGAGAGGCCGGTACCGAGGTCGCGCTGGATCGACGGTAGCGCGACGTTCACGACCGTGTTGTCGAGCATGATCATGAAGAGCCCGAAAGACACGGCGGCGAGCGTCCACCACTTGCGCCGTGCCTCTGAAAAGATTGCGAGAGCCATGAAAATCCCTTCCGCCAACGTTAGTGGACACTAGGTTAGTGGACGCTAACTCAAGCGTCAAGTACGCCTGGACGCCGTCGCGGGAGCAGCTCGAGACGGCGAACATCGCCCGGCTCGCGCGGTCACTCGGCTGCGAGGACTATCCGGCGCTGCATCGCCTCTCGCTCGACGACCCAGACCGCTTCTGGCGCGCCGTCGTAACGGACCTCGACATCGCCCTGACGCGGCCTTGGGACCGGGTACTGGACGACTCGCGCGGGCTCGAGTGGACGACGTGGTTCGAAGGAGCGCAGCTGAACGTCGCGACCGCATGCGTCCACGTCTGGGCCGAGCGGACGCCCGACGCCACGGCCGCGATCTTTCGCGGCGAGGACGGGACTCGGAGCGAGTCGACGTTCGCGGAGCTGTCGCGCGAGACCGTCCGCATCGCGGAGGCGCTGAAGGCGCTCGGCGTCGAGCCCGGCGACCGCGTCGCCATTTACCTGCCCATGTCGCCCCAGGCAGCTGCCGCAGCTCACGCCTGCGCGCACATCGGCGCCGTGCAGGTGCCGATCTTCTCCGGCTTTGCCGCGCCCGCGATCGTGCAGCGGCTGCAAGACGCAGCCGTCAAGGTCGTGATCACGGCCGACTATTCGCTCCGCCGCGGCACGCGCATCCCGATGCAGGAGACGATCGAGGAAGCGCGGCGGCAGTCGCCCTCGGTGGAGGCCGTACTGCTGTGGCGGCGCGAGACGATGGAGTGGGACGTCGTACTCGGGCCGGGCGAGCTGCCTGCGCTCGACGTTCCCGCGGAGCACCCCTATTTGCTCGCCTACACGTCGGGCACGACCGGTAGGCCGAAGGGCGCGCTGCACGTGCAGGCCAGCTTCCTGCTCTCAATCGCGCGGGAGGCGGCCTATCAGGCCGACGTCCGCGCCGGCGACCGTGTCCTCTTCTCCACCGACATGGGCTGGATCATGGGGCCGTGGACCGTGGTCGGAGCCGGTGCCGCCGGGGCGTGCGTGATCTACATGGAAGGCGCGCCGGACTGGCCCGCGGACCGGCTCTGGCGGCTCGTCGAGGAAGAGCGCGTGACGATGCTCGGGGTATCGCCGACGCTCGTGCGGGCGCTGATCCCGAAGGGCGAGCCCGAGACCGATCTCTCCTCCCTCCGCGCCATCACGACGACCGGCGAGCCGTGGAACGCCGGCCCGTATGACTGGCTCAACGAGCACGTAGCCGGCAGGGGGCGCATCCCGATCGTGAACTGCTCGGGCGGTACCGAGGTCGGCGCCTGCTTCCTGTCGGTCGGCCTGCTCGATCCCTCGAAGCCCGTCTCGCTGGGCTTTCCCGCCCTCGGCCAGGCCATGGACGTGTACTCCTCGGAGGGGAAGCCTCTGCGGGGCGAGGTCGGGGAGCTGGTCTGTACCCGGCCGTGGCCCGGGATGACCCGAGGCATCTGGGGCGACGACGAGCGCTACCTGGAGACGTACTGGAGCCGCTTTCCGGGCGTGTGGACGCACGGCGACTGGGCGTCGATCGACGACGACGGCTACTGGTTCCTGCCCGGCCGCTCCGACGACACGCTGACCATCGCCGGCAAGCGGATCGGGCCGGCCGAGCTCGAGTCCGCCGCGCTCGACCATCCGTCGGTGGCCGAGGCCGCGGCTGTCGGCGTCCCGCACGAGGTGAAAGGCGAGACCGCCTGGCTCTTCTGCGCGCTCAAGCCGGGCGCCGAGGAGGACCCGGAGGGAATCAAGGCCGCCGTCGTGGCCGTGCTCGGGAAGCCCTTCGCCCCGGACCGCGTTCTCTTCGTCACGGCCCTACCCAAGACGCGCTCGGCCAAGATCGTCCGGCGCGCCGTGCGGGCGAAGGCGCTGGGCGAGGATCCCGGCGACCTCTCGACGCTCGAGAACCCAGAGTCCCTCGAGGAGATTGCGCAAGTGAGCAAGCCCTGAACGACGCAGCGAGGAAGGTGCAGCGGATCTACCTGCTGCTGACGCTCGGAAACACGCTGGCGGCGTCCTTCATCTGGGGCATCAACACTCTCTTCCTGCTCGACGCGGGCCTCAGCAATCTGGAGGCCTTCGCAGCCAACGCCTTCTTCACGGCGGGGATGGTCCTGTTCGAGATCCCGACCGGCGTGATCGCGGACACGAGAGGGCGACGGGTGTCCTACCTCCTGGGCACGATCACGCTCGCGGCCTCGACGCTGCTCTACTACTTCATGTGGCAGATGTCCGCTCCCTTCTGGTCGTGGGCGGGCGTGTCGATCCTGATCGGGCTCGGGTTCACGTTCTTCTCCGGCGCCGTGGAGGCATGGCTCGTTGACGCTCTCCATTTCTCGGGGTACGACGGGCCGCTCGAAGCCGTGTTCGGGCGGGGCCAGATGGTCGGCGGCATGGCGATGCTCGGTGGGTCGGTCGCGGGCGGCGTGATCGCCCAGGCGACCTCGCTGGGCGTGCCGTTCCTCGTCCGGGTCGGCGTCCTCCTCGTGATGTTCGTCGTCGCGTTCGTGGTGATGAAGGACCTGGGGTTCACCCCGGAGCGCAGCCGCCAGCCGTTGCGCGACATGAAGCGCGTGCTGTCCGCCTCGATCGACCACGGTTTGCGGAATCCACCCGTGCGCTGGGTGATGCTGGCCGCCCCGTTCAGCTCCGGCGTCGGGATCTATGCCTTCTACGCCCTGCAGCCGTACTTGCTCGAACTCTACGGCGACAAGGTGGCGTACAGCGTGGCGGGCCTCGCCGCCGCGATCGCCGCAGCCGCACAGATCCTCGGCGGGTATCTCGCCCCGCGGATCCGAGGCCTCTTTGCACGGCGCACATCCGCACTGGTCGCGGGCATGGCGACGAGCGTCCTGCTGCTCGTCGGCCTGGGCCTGACGAGGAGCTTCGCGCTCGCGCTCGTCTTCGTCGTCCTCTGGGGGCTCGTCTTCGCCGCCGTAATGCCGATTCGCCAGGCCTATCTGAACGGGATGATCCCGTCCGAGCACCGAGCCACGGTCCTTTCGTTCGACTCGCTGATGGGCAACTCCGGCGGCGTCGTGATCCAGCCCGGCCTGGGCAAGGCTGCGGATGTCTGGAGCTACGGCACCTCGTACGCCGTCGGCGCGGGCATCCAGGCGCTCGCAGTACCGTTCCTGCTCCTGAGCCGCCGCGAGCATGCTCCGGCGGACACCGTCACCGCACCCGCCACGAGCACGGAGGTCCCGCATGCCGCCTAGAGCACTGGTCACCGGAGGAGGCCGCGGCATCGGAGCCCGCATCGTGCGCGAGCTGGCGGCCGGCGGCTGGCACGTGACGTTGACCGGCCGGACGGGCGGAGAGGTCGAGGAGGTCGCCGCCGAGATCGGCGGGACGGCCGTCGTGGGCGACGTCTCGAAGGTCGCCGACGTGGAGCGGATGCTGGAGGCGGCCGGAGCGATCGACCTACTCGTGGCGAACGCCGGCATAGCGCTCTGGGAGGACACCTGGGAGACCGACCCCGACGACTGGTGGCACGTATTCGAGGTGAACGTCCTCGGCGTATACCTCGCGTGCCGGCTCGCCCTACCGGGAATGATCGAGCGGGGCGGCGGCCGGATCGTCATCAC
>DATLDK010000077.1:0-34128 GCA_035525905.1 Gaiellaceae bacterium
CTCGCCGGCTCAGGCGTGGTGGGCTTTGGCATGACGTTTCGAGCGCTCGCGGTGATGGTCGTCGTGGTCGCGCTCGCAGCAACGGACGCGCGGCTCGCGCTCGCCGTCGTCCTGCTGTACGCGCTCGCCTACACGCTCGAGTTGGCCGTCGCGCTCACCCTCTACTTCTCAAGTGAGCCGAGGGAGGGCGCTCGTGAAGCGGCTTAGCGCCGTCGCACTGACGCTCTTTCTGCTGCTGCCGCAGGTCGCGCTCGCTGCGTCCGAGGCCGCTGTGGAGGAGGAGTTCGATCCCTCCCAGGAATGGGAGCTGCACGACTGGATCCCGATCCACATCGGTCCGCTCGACCTTTCGATCAACAAGGCCGTGGCCTATCTCCTGCTCGGCACCGTGTGCACGATCGGCCTCGGCCTGTTCCTGATGCGCGCGCGAATCGGCACGAAGAACGAGGTCGGGCGGCGCCAGGCGGTCGGAGAGATGGTCTACGACATCGCACAGACGCAGATCGCCGAGCAGGGCCTACCGCACAAGGCGATCGGGCGGTGGTTTCCGTATGTGGCCTCGCTCTTCCTCTTCATCTGGACGATCAACATGCTCGGCTTCATCCCCCTGCCGCTCTCCGACGAGAAGTTCACCCTCTTCGGCGTCGAGCTGCCCACGCTCGCGGTCTTTGCCGCGACGTCCACGCTCTCGGTCACGATCGCGCTCGCGCTGCTGACGTTCGTCTTCACGCACGTCGAAGGCATTCGCCACAACGGGCCGGTCAAGTACTTCAAGAGCTGGATCCCGGATGTGCCGAAGGGGCTCTACCCGCTGATCGTTCCTCTGGAGATCCTCGGCCAGTTCATGCGGCTGATCAGTCTCAGCGTCCGCCTCTACGCGAACATGCTCGCCGGCCACATGCTCATCCTCACCTTCATCGGGCTGATCTTCCTGACCTCGCCCTGGGTGTTCCCGGCCTCCGTGGTGCTGGGGACGGCGTTCTACCTCTTCGAGGTCGTGATCGTCGTCTCGATCCAGGCGTTCATCTTCGCCGCCCTCTCTGCCATCTACATCGGCTCGGCGATCGAGCCCGAGCACTAACAAGGAGGAGTACCAGCATGTCGTTCAGTCTTCTCGCCGCAGATGCCGCGAGCAACGTCGACGCCGGCAAGGCGATCGCGCTCGCTCTCGGCATCGGCCTCGGCTCGCTCGGGGCCGGAATCGGCATCGGCAACATCTTCGGCTCGATGATCCAGGCCGTCGCGCGCCAGCCCGAGCTCCGTGGCGAGCTCACGGGCATCCAGTGGCTCGGCTTCGCGCTCACGGAAGCCGTCGTCTTCTACGGCCTCATCGGTGGCCTGCTGGCCTTCGTCCTCGTCTAGTCGATGCCGGTCCTCGCAGATTCCGGGCTGATCCAGGCGACACCAGGTCTGATGATCTGGACCCTGGTCTGCTTCCTGATCACGCTCTTCGTCCTGAGGAAGTACGCGTTCGCCCCGATCCAGAAGATGATCGACGAGCGCCGCGAGCGCATCCGCTCCTCCCTCGAGGAGGCCGAGCACGCGCGTGCCGAGGCGAGGCGGCTGCTCGAGGAGCACAAGCAGCTGATCGGACAGGCAAAGAGCGAAGCGGGGCAGATCCTCGCGGAGGCTCGCAAGATCACCGAGTCTCAGCGCGAGCGCGCCCGCGAGGAAGTGGAGGCCGACCGGCAGCGGCGGCTCGAGGAGACGCGGAAGCAGATCGAGGCGGAGACCGTCCGTGCGCTCGAGCAGATTCGCACGGAGGTCGCGGAGCTCACGCTCGCCGCAACCGCAAAGGTCACCGGCAAGGTGCTCGACCGCGACGACCACCGCAAGCTGATCGAGGACGCGATCGGCGAGCTCGACTTCTCCGCCCTCGAGGCCGAGCGCACCTAGTGGCGGTCTCGCACCGCATGTATGCGCGGTCGCTCTTTCAGGCCGCCAAGGGCGCGGGACGCCTGGATGTCGTCCACGAGCAGCTCGGCGACTTCGCGGCCGCGGTCGGAGCCGTGCCCGAGCTCCGGCAGGTGCTCGAGAACCCCGAGTTGGACCCGCAGGAGAAGTCCGCCATCCTCGGCGACATCATGGGTGACGCGGACGAGCTCGTGCACAACTTCGTCCTGCTCGTCTCGGAGAAGGGAAGAGCAGGTGAGGTCGAGGAGATCTACCGCGAGCTCGACGCGCTCGTCGCGGCCGAGCAGAAGCGGCTGATCGTGGAGCTGACGACGGCGTACGAGCTATCCGACCAGGAGGCGGCATCCATCCTGGACAAGATCGAGCAGGCGTCGGGCCGCACGGTCGAGGCGACGCGGAAGGTCGACTCGTCGCTCATCGGCGGGATCGTGCTCCAGGCCGGATCCCTGCGCGTCGACGCCAGCGTCAAGGGCCGCCTCGAAGCGCTTCGTCACGAGCTGGTCAAGGCGCGGTGACGGCGCAGGAGGTCCCAACCGGAACCTCTCGAGTCACGTCTATGAGCACACCATCCCTCAGCACGAAGCACCGGTCCACCGCCCGCATGGCACCTGACGCATTCCTCTCCTCCTCGAACGAGCAGGCCACCACCGGCTCCCCGCGCATTTCGACGCCGACGGGCTGGCACCGGACGCCCTGCGTCGTGCCTCTCGCGACGACGCCGTCGAAGACCTCGTCCGCCACTCGGTCCGAGGACTCGTTCCCGCCGCAGCCAGCGAGCGCCAAAGCCGCGAGGAGGATGCTGGTCGCTCTCGCGGTCGTCCTCACCGCCGCCATTCTGCCGGGCTCTGCCTGCACACAACCCGACGCGGCGCCACTCGATGTCTGGACCGGCATCTGGCCCGCGCAGCTGATGCCGAGCAAAGAGCCGCTCGGCACGCTGACCTGGCGGCCGCTCCGGGAGGGCGAGGGCCGTGCGCTGGTCGGAGTCAACTTCGGGGGCAGACCCTTCACGTGCGGCGAGGGCGGCCCGAGCAACTTCTTCCGCGGGCACTACGTCGACGGTGGCGACCTCGTCGCCTGCACGACCGGCAGCGACGGCCGCACGCTCGTGGGTCGCTTCAACGGCAACGAGACGTTCAAGTCGGGCAGCTTCGAGGTGCGGATCATCTCGGAGGCTCCCCGCATCTTCTTCGGGAAGTACTTCGAGGACGACGGCATCGTCACGGACTGGTGCGGCGTGCTCGGGACGAAGGGTGCGCTGACGCCGGAGACCGTCGACATCGCCGCCCCGGTCGTTCGCGCGTTCCCCGCCTCCGCGCGCGCAGGCGCGGTCGTCCTGCTGCGTGCGACCGCGCGCGACAACAGCGGCGCGGCGGCGACGCTGCGGCTGACCGTCGCTCGGAACGGCCGCACGCTGCGAGCGCTGTCGCTCCCCGCTCGAGCGGACGGCGGTATCGTCACGGCCCGCTGGCGCGCGCCAAGGGCCCTGCGCGGCGAGCTCACGCTCTGCGCCACGGCCGTCGACGCGGCCGGCAACGAAAGCTCTCGTACCTGCACGACGCTTCGGCTCCGCTGAGCCGCACCAGTTCACCGAGAAACCCAAGGAGAAGCCGTGAAGCTACGCCCCGAAGAGATCACCTCCATCCTCAAGTCCCGGATCGAGGACTACGACGTCCAGACCGACCTCTCGGAGGTCGGCTCCGTCCTCCAGGTCGGAGACGGGATCGCCCGCGTCCACGGGCTCGAAAACTGCGTCTCGCTGGAGCGGCTCGAGTTCGAGCACGGGGTGGTCGGGATCGCCTTCAATCTCGAGGAGGACAACGTCGGGGTCGCGCTCTTCGGCGAATGGCAGGAGGTCAAGGAGGGCGAGCCGGTCAAGCGGACCGGTTCCGTCGTCGACGTGCCGGTCGGGGACAGCCTGCTCGGCCGCGTCGTCGATCCGCTCGGCAACCCCGTCGACGGGGGCGGCCCGGTCGAGTCGGCAGAGCGCCGTCCACTCGAGTTCAAGGCGCCGGGCGTGATCGAGCGCCAGCCGGTAAAGGAGCCCCTGCAGACCGGCGTCAAGGCCATCGACTCGATGACGAACGTCGGCCGGGGCCAGCGCGAGCTGATCATCGGCGACCGCGGCACCGGCAAGACCGCCGTCGCGATCGACGCGATCATCAACCAGCGCGACACCGACGTGATCTGCATCTACGTCGCGATCGGGCAGAAGGGCTCGACCGTCGCGCAGGTCTACGAGCGCCTGAAGGAAGAGGGCGCGATGGAGTACACGATCATCGTCACCGCAGCTGCGCACGAGGCGGCCCCGATCAAGTGGATGGCGCCGTTCGCCGGCGCTGCGATGGCAGAGCACTTCCTCTACAACGGCAAGCACGCCCTCGTCATCTACGACGACCTCTCCAAGCACGCCGACGCCTACCGCCAGCTCTCGCTGCTGCTCCGGCGCCCGCCGGGCCGCGAGGCCTACCCGGGCGACGTCTTCTACCTGCACTCGCGGCTCCTCGAGCGCGCGTGCAAGCTCTCGGACGAGCTCGGAGGGGGGTCCCTCACCGCGCTGCCGATCGTCGAGACCCAGGCCGGAGACATCTCGGGCTACATCCCGACGAACGTGATCTCGATCACCGACGGGCAGATCTTCCTCGAGGCCGACCTCTTCTACTCCGGCATCCGACCTGCGATCAACGTCGGCACCTCGGTCTCGCGGGTCGGCGGGTCCGCGCAGACCAAGGCGATGCGCAAGGTCGCGGGGCGCCTGCGGCTCGAGCTCGCCCAGTACCGCGAGCTGGAGGCGTTCTCGCAGTTCGGCTCCGAGCTCGACCAGGCGACACAGAACACCCTCGCCCGCGGCGAGCGCATGGTGGCGACGCTGAACCAGCCGCAGTACAAGCCGTGGCCGCACGCGGAGCAGGTCGTCGCGCTGTACGCGGGCATCAACGGCTGGCTCGACGACGTGCCGGTCCCGCAGGTGCCGCGCTTCCAGGACGAGTTGCGCGAGTTTCTCCGCAGCGAGGGCGCGATCTACAAGGAGATCGACGAGACGAAGGATCTCGGCGACGACCTCGTGCAGAAGCTCGACGCAGAGCTGGAGAAGTTCAAGAAGAGCTTCAACGTCGAGGAAGACAAGGGGCTCATCGCCTAGACATGGCAAGCGTCCAGGACCTCAAGCGGCGCGTCCGCTCCGTCAAGAACACCCGCAAGATCACGAAGGCGATGGAGCTCGTCGCCTCTGCCCGTCTGCGCCGGGCGCAGACGCGCATCGAGGCGATGCGTCCCTATGCCGAGACGATGCGCGAGCTGATCGCCGGGGTTGGGCGTGCGAGCTCGTCCGTGCGGGGGCTACCGCTCCTCCAGCAGCGCGAGGAGGTCAAGACCGTCGCGGTCGTCGCACTGACCGGGGATCGCGGCCTGGCGGGTGCGTTCAACGCACAGATCATCCGGCGCGCGTTCACGCTGGAGCGGAGGCTGCGGAGCGAGGGGAAAGAGGTCAGGTTCATCGCGGTCGGCAAGAAGGGCCGCTCGACGTTCGCGTTCCGGCGCTACGAGACGGCGGGCGAGTACACCGGCTTCACCGACCGCCCGGCCTACAGCGACGCGCAGGCGATCGCTCACCGCGTGGCCGATCTCTACGTCGAGGGGGAGATCGACAGCGCCGTGCTCGTCTACAACGCCTTCGTCTCCCCGCTCGTCCAGAACGTCACCGAGCAGGAGCTGCTGCCGATCTCGCCCGACCTCCTCGAGACGGACGAGGAGGAACGCCGTGACGACGTGATGCGCGGCGACTTCATCTTCGAGCCGGAGCCCGAGGAGATCCTCGCCAGGCTGCTGCCGGTCTACCTCGAGACCCAGGTCTACCGGGCCCTGCTCGAGTCCGCGGCATCGGAGCAGGGCGCGAGGATGACGGCGATGCGGAACGCGTCCAAGAACGCAGGCGAGCTGATCGACGCGCTCACGCTCTCGATGAACCGCGCCCGGCAGGCAGAGATCACCCAGGAGATCCTGGAAGTGGTCGCCGGCGCCGAAGCGCTCACATAACTCCCGCTTAACAGCCCTATCGGGCGGTCCGACTAGGATCCCGAGCGATGGAGACCGGGGTCGAGCGCGCGCAGGAACCCGATCGCTTCGGGCCTGCGATCGATGTTGCGGCCCGGCTGCTGGACAACATCGAGACCGTCGTCTACGGCAAGCGCGAAGAGGTGAAGCTGGTCGTCGCCGCGCTGATGTGCGGCGGTCACGTCCTGCTGGAGGACGTTCCCGGCACGGCGAAGACGGTGCTCGCGCGGGCGATCGGCGGCAGCATCGACGGCGTCACGATCTCGCGCATCCAGTGCACGCCGGACCTGCAGCCGACGGACGTGACCGGCATGTCCGTGTTCGATCAGAAGACGCGGGACTTCGAGTTCCGGCCCGGCCCGATCTTCACGAACGTCCTGCTCGTGGACGAAATCAACCGCGCGACGCCGAAGACGCAGTCGGCGCTGCTCGAGGCGATGGCCGAGGGCCAGGTGACGGTCGACGGCATCACCATGCAGCTCCCTTCGCCGTTCTTCCTGCTCGCGACCGACAATCCGATCGAGTACGAGGGGACGTTCCCGCTGCCGGAGGCGCAACTCGACCGTTTCCTGCTCCGCACCGCACTCGGCTATCCGGGCGTGCTCGAGGAGCGGCGAATCCTGGAGGAGCAGCGGTACGGGCACCCACTGGCGCAGCTGGAGCCGGTCGTCGGCCTCGAGGAGATCCGGGAGCTCCGCGAGGCGGCGCAACACGTCTACGTCGACGAGGTCCTGCACAACTGGATCGTTGATCTGGTGCGAGCCACCCGTGAGCTCGACGTCACGTCGATCGGGAGCTCCGTGCGGGGGAGCCTCGCCGTCGAGCGCGTGGCCCGCGCTTGGGCGCTGCTGAACGGGCGCGGCTACGTGGTTCCCGAGGACGTCGAACGCCTCTTCGTGCCCGTGCTCGTGCACCGCGTCGTCTTCACGCCCGGCCTCGTTGCCCGCGCTCGCTCCGCCGGCTGGCCCGCCGCCATCGAGGAGTTCCGCCTGGCGTGCCTCGAGCTAGCGCCTCGCCCCGGCTCGGACGAGGACCCGCTCTTCCACGAGCGACCTTGACCCGAGCGTGAGCGGAGGCAGCCAGACCTTCGAACTCGTCGCCCGCCGCCGCCTGATCGGGCTGACGCACGGCACCATGCGCAGCGTTCGCCGGGGACGTGGCTCCGAGGTTGCCGGCTCGCGACCGTATCGGCCGGGCGACGACATCCGCACGATCGACTGGTCTGCCTCGGCGCGGCTGTCCTCCGCCCGTGGCCAGGACGAGTTCGTCGTTCGCGAGCGCTATGCGGACGAGGGCCCGCGGGTGGTGGTCGTCGCGGACCGCCGGCCCGAGCTCTCCTTCCACCGGCCGCCGCTGCCGTGGCTGGACAAGGGCGCAGCCATGCGCGCGACACTCGAGATCGTGCTGGCGAGCGCCGCTCAGACGGGCGGCTTCGTCGGCTACCTCGACGCGGCCGACGGCGAGCCGTACTGGCTCCCGCCGCGCGGCGAGCGCCGCCTTGCACACGTCCGGGAGGAGCGTCTCGACACCGCGGGGTGGGGCGCCCCCGCGGACAGCATCGAGCGCTCGCTCGAGCACCTCTTCGAGCACAGGCGTCAGGTGACCGCGGGGAGCTTCGTCTTCGTGCTCTCAGACTTTCTCGAGGCACCGGGCCGGGAGGTCTGGCTGACGGCGGTCGAGCACTTGTGGGATGTGATCCCGGTCGTGATCCAAGACCCCACGTGGGAGCAGAGCTTCCCGGACGTCAGCGGCATCGTCGTCCCGCTCCGGGATGCGCGCTCCGGGCGCGTCAGCCACGTGCGGCTGACGAAGAAGGAGGTGGCCGAGCGCAAGCGCATGCACGAGGAACGCCTGCGGTCGCTCCTCGCGGAGCTCGACCTGCTCGACCTCGATCCGATCGTGATCTCCTCCAGCGACTCGTCCGAGGTGCTCGCGTCCTTCCTGGACTGGACCGAGTTTCGCCGAGCGCGACGCGGGGTGATGGCGTGAACCGCAGTCGCCTGGCCACAGGCGCTCTCGCGATGCTGGTCGCGCTGGCCGCAATCGCCTTCTTCATCCACCGGGGGTCGAACGGCAACGCGGGTCTGCGCCCACTGCGGGCACACGCCGCTCTGTCGGACCGGATCGTGATCTTCGGCGACACGATCCGGGCGCGCCTGGAGATCACCTTCGACCGGCGCCAGATCGACCCGGCTGCAATCAGGGTCCGGGCCACCTTCGCCGCGTGGCGCCGCGTCGCACCGGCGCGCACGACTCGCGTGGACGCCGGCTCGAGCTCGCTGCTCGAGATCACGTACGTGCTCCGCTGCCTGAAGCAGGCCTGCGCCCCGGAGCGGGAGACGCTGCCTTTTCAGTTCGACCCCGCGCGGGTGGACTTCGTCAACCGCGGTGGCGGTCGTGGCGGGCTGAAGCTCGAGTGGCCGCGCCTCGTCGTGCACTCGCGGTTCCAGCCCGGCGATCTCGCGAAGGCCGCGCCGTGGCGGCTCGACGACACCACCGTGCCGCCGCCGTCCTATCGGGCCGCACCGGGACTCGTGCTTGCTGCGCTGCTCGCCGGCAGCCTGTTGCTCCTCTCTACGGGCGGCCTCCTCGCCTATGTGGGCTGGCCACGTCGGCAGGTCGCGCCGGAGCCCGAGCCGGAGCCCGAGCCGGAGCTCTTGCTCACGCCACTCGAGCGGGCGCTCGAGCTGCTCGAGCAGGCAGCGGGAGCAAACGGCGCGGCCGACCAGCGCCGCTCGCTCGAACTCGTCGCGGAAGTGCTCGCCGAGCGCGGGGAGGAAGACGGCCTCGCCCGCACAGCCCGCGAGCTGGCCTGGTCGCCGGTCGCGCCGCCGCCGGCAGCGACGAAGGGGCTCGCGGCGCGTGTGCGCGCAGCCCTGGAGGAGGAGCTGCGCCTCCTCGAGCAGGAGCGACTTGCCGAGGAGGAGCGCCGGCGCGCGGCGGAGGAGGCTCATGCTCGCGTGGACTAAATCCTTGCCTGCGGTGGGAACGCACGAGGTCCGGTCCTTCCGAGCGGCCTCCCGGCGGACGCTCGCGTTGCGGGTGCTCTTCGGCGGTGCGGCCGTGCTCCTGCTCGCAGCGGCAGTCGCGAGTGCGCGCGACCTCGATCCGCGCGACCGTGGGCTGCTGCCGACCGGCACCACCGGGGTCGTCGTGCTGGACCTCTCGCTCTCGATCGTCGACGACGAGTCGGGCATCGTGCGGAGCACGCTCCGGTCGCTGATCGAGGCCGGAGCTCCCGTCGGAGTCGTCGTCTTCTCGGACCTTCCGTACGAGCTGGTGCCTCCGGGCACGCCGGCGCAGGAGTTGCGGCCGATCATCCGGCTGCTGACCCCGATCAACGGGAAGGTCGTCAATCCCTGGTCCGATGCATTCCGCAGCGGAACGCGCATCTCCTCGGCCCTCCAGCTTGCGCAGGACATGCTGGTGGGCGACCGGGTCAAGGACGGATCGATCCTGTTGGTCAGCGACCTCGAGACCTCTCCGGACGACGTGCCCGCGACCGCGAAGGTCCTCCGCGAGATCCAGCGCTCGGGGACGCCCGTCCGCCTGCTCGCGCTCGGGCCCTCGAGCGACGCCCGGGCGCTCTTCGGCGGCATTCTCGGCCCGAGCGCCTTCACGCCTCTCGCGAAAGGGCCCACGCGCGCACCCGAGCCGCCCGACGCCCGGCGTCGGCCGCTGCCGAGGACACTGCTCGTGCTCGGCCTGCTCTTCCTCACTGCGTTGGCTGCGCACGAATGGTACGGGGGCCGTCTCGCTTTGCCCCGCGCTCGTGCCAGGGGGAGGCAGGTGTGAAGCGCTTCCGGCTGCCACGCGAGCTGCTCCTGGTCGTCGCAGCGCTGTGCGTCGTCCTTGCCGCCTTCTTCGGTCTGGCGGCGGCCGACGTCGCGCGATGGCGCGGCGCCCTTCCGGCCGACGATGTCCGCTTCCGTGTCGGCTCGGGTGGCGAGAGCCTGTGGCGGCCGGCTACGGTCGCCCCGCTCGGGGCCGGCAAACGCCTGCTCGGAATCGAGGACGACCTCGCTTTCCGGCACATGTTGCAAAACCTCCGCAGCAGCAAGCTCCGCGACGCGACCGTCTCCGATCCCGCCCTCGCGCTGCACCGCACGGCGACGAGCGAGCAGCTGGAATCGATCGTCGTGCACGACCCCGACCCGGCCCGGCAGTCGCGTGCGCTGACGCTGCTCGGCGTGCTCAACGTCGCCGCCTGGAACTCGACCCCGCAGGGCGGCACGAGCGGGCCGGACCGATCCGAGCTCCTGCTCAGCGCGATCGCGAGCTTCGAGCAGGCGATCGCGCTCGATCCGGACAACGACGATGCGAAGTACAACCTGCAGCTGATGCTGCTCCGGGGCAGCGGCCTCTCGCCGACCGAGGCAGCAGCCGGGAAGAACCCTCTCCCGGGTGGGCGTGGCGCGCGCGGGGCGGGCGCGGGCGGTCCCGGCAGCGGCTACTGATGAGCTTCACGCTCCTGACGCCCCTCGGCGCGCTGCTGGCGCTTGCGGTGGCGCTACCTCTTGCAGGCCTCGTGCTCGTGCGGCGTCGTGGCGCTGCAGTGCGTCACGCGATCGGGTTGCCGGAACCAAGCGCGCTGGCCCGCCGCCTCCCGCTTGCGGCCTTGCTCGTCGCGGGCGTGTTGCTCGGTTCCGCCGCCGCACAGCCCCGCGTGGAGTGGACGTCGGCGCGCAAGGTCCGCTCCGACGCCGAGGCCTTCGTGGTGCTCGACACGTCGCGTTCCATGCTTGCGCGCTCGAGCCCCGCGTCACCGATCCGCTACGCGCGCGCGACCCACGCCGCCCTGCAATTTCGCACTTCCTTCCAGGACGTGCCGATCGGGATCGCGTCCTTCACAGACCGGGTGCTCCCGCACCTGTTCCCGAGCGTGGACGACGACATCTTCGTCGCGACGCTGAGGCGCTCGATCGGCATCGACCGCCCGCCGCCGCAGGGGACGTTCTCGTCGACAGCGACGCGGCTCGGCGCCCTCGAGAGCGTCGTCAGCCGCCGCTTCTTCACTCCGACCTCGCGCGCCCGGCTGCTGTTCGTGATCACGGACGGCGAGAGCGTGCCGATCTCGGGCGCCAAGATCGGGATCGCTTTCCGGCGGCCGCCTGGTGTCGACACCATCTTCCTCCACGTTTGGGACGACACCGAGCGGGTCTACAACGGCGCCCAAGCCGAGCCGCAATACAGCCCGGACCCACGCTCGCGGGGAATCCTCGATGCGGCCGCGGAGGCGCTGGGCGGCTACGTATACGACGAGAAGGAGCTCGGGGCAGCGATCGCGAAGGCGCACGGCCTCCTCGGCGACGGCCGTACGGTCACGCGGGGCGAGCGACGCAATCAGCTCGCGCTTGCTCCGTATCTCGTAGGTGCCGTCTTCCTTCCCCTCGCCCTGCTCCTGTGGAGGCGGGACCGCTAGAGGTCGCGCTGGTCGGGGAACCAGGGCTCAACGGCCTCCGGGAAGCCGGTCTCGTCCAGATACGAGACCGTGCGGCTGGCCAGCCACACAACGACTTCGGGGCTCGCGGCCTCCAGCACTCGCCTCACCGCGAGATCTCCGTGCTGCGGCCCTCCCAGCAGACCGGCCTGCGCACGACGAAGCCTGCAGAGAGCGAAGGCCGCCTCGTCGACTGCGTTCCCGTTCTCCTCGTACCAGTCGACGCCGTCGGCGCGCTCGAGGGCGGCGGTCGCGCGGTCGGCGAGCCGGCCAGCGTCCTCCGCTGCGACGAAGTCGTCCGGCGCCTTCCGGGGGGGAAGCTGGCCTCTGCGTGGAATCTTCATCCGAGCCTCCTAACCAATTTGCGCGAAGAACGTCACAGCATCATGATCCTGCACTCGACTGCGGCGACGGGCCAGAACCCGGAGTCAGGGAGAGAGCTCTGCACTGCAGGACGAAACTTCAACGGAGGGGATACATGCGTAATCGTTCTGTTTGGCTGCTGGCGGGCCTCGTGCTCGTCGCCAGCCTCATTATCGGGCCGGGTGCAACGGCGTCGCCCCAGAAGGCGACGGCCGGCACGGTCGTGTTCATTCACGACCAGGAGCCCCCGAACCTTCAGGGGCCCTGGGTTGGCAACAACCTGTACGCCACCAGCCTGGTACTGAACAACATCTGGTACGGCTGCCAGATTCGCGACGCATCGGCCAGCTTCGTGCCGCGGCTGTGCGTGGCCAGGCCGAAGATCGTCAAGAAGAACCCGCTCACGGTCTCGCTCGAGTACAAGAAGTCCGCCGTGTGGAGCGACGGGAAGCCCGTCGTCGCCGAGGACCTCTGGGCGACCTGGCAGGTCTTCATCAACCCGGCGAACAACGTCATCAGCCGGACTGGCTGGGAAGACGTCAAGAGCATCACCCGCGGCAACAGCAAGAAGGTGACGGTCGTCTTCAAGAAGACGTACGCCGACTGGGAGTCGCTCGTCTCGAGCGGCGCGTACCCGGCTCACATCATCAAGGGCAAGAACATGAACGACATGTTCCTGAACTCGGTGCCGGTGTCGAGCGGTCCGTGGCTCTTCGACAGCTTCCAGAAGGGCGTCCAGATCACGGTCAAGAAGAACCCGAAGTTCAAGGCCGGTCCGGCCATGAAGCTCGACCGCCTCGTGTTCCGCTACATCCTGGACACGAACTCCCGCTTCCAGGCGCTGAAGGCCGGCGAGGGTCAGGCCATGGAGCCGCAGCCGCAGCTCCAGATCGCCGACTTCATGAAGGACAGCAAGTTCAAGGTCGACACGAAGGTCGGCTACACGTACGAGCACATCGACATCCAGTTCGGGCCGAAGGGTCATCCGGCTCTGAAGCAGCCCTACGTCCGTCAGGCCCTGATCCAGGGCATGAACCGGCCGCAGGTGGCCAGCTCGCTCTACGGCGAGATCGCCAAGGGCCTCCCGGCTCTGCAGAGCCTCGCCTACAAGCCGTTTGAGCCGGCTTACAAGAAGAACTTCCAGGCGTGGCGCTTCAGCCAGGCCAAGGTGATCAGCACGCTCAAGGGCCATGGCTGCACCGGCGGTCCGGACAAGCCGAGCAAGGGCAACGACAAGATCTTCTCGTGCCCGAACGTCGGCAAGCTGTCCTTCCGCTTCCACACGACGACGGGCAACCAGCTCCGCGCCCTGACGTTCGAGATCATCCAGCAGCAGCTGAAGTCGGTCGGCATCGAGCTGGTGCCGCGATTCCAGACAGGTGGCGTCATGTTCGGCACGACGCTTCCGTCGCGTGACTGGGACCTGATGCTGTTCGCGTGGGTCGGCTCGCCGTCCTCCTCGATCACGCTGAAGGACATCTACGGCTGCGGCGGCGACCAGAACGACGGCGCCTACTGCAACCGCGCGCTCACGAAGGTGCTCAACACCGTTGCGGCGACGCTCGATGCTGGTGACCGGGCGAAGCTCGTCAACGCTGCTGAGGCCAAGTACATGGTGAAGGACATCCCGTCCATCCCCATGTTCGCGCGTCCGCTGTACACCATCAACGCCGTCAAGGTGAGGGGTGTGGCGGTCAACCCGACGCAGGAAGGCTCGCCCTGGAACATCTCCCAGTGGACGACCGCCTAGTAGCACCCGTTTCCGTCGGCTGACGGAGACGACCGACGTCCCGCCTCCGCCTCCTTGCGCGGAGGCGGGACGTCGCCATTAAGATCGGCAACCGGAACCCGCCGTGCTCACCTACATCATCCGCAGACTGCTCTACAGCGTCGTCGTCCTGGTGCTGGCGAGCTTCCTGGTCTTCACGTTCGTGACGTACTCGGGCGACCCGCTGGCCGGGCTGCGCATCGCTCCGAACGTCTCCGAGCTGACCGTGCAGAACGTGATCAAGCGCAAGCACCTGGACGACCCGATCCCGAAGCGCTACGCCTACTGGGTCGAGGACGCCTTCACGAACCAGTTCGGCTCGACGTTGCTCGACAACCGGCCGATCCTGCCCGAGCTGTGGCGGGTGATGAAGAACACGATGCAGCTCGTGCTGGCGGCGCAGCTGCTCGTCGTCATCCTGGCGGTGCTGATCGGCGTGTACTCGGCGATCAGGCAGTACTCGCCGTTCGACTACACGATGACCGGCTTCAGCTTCCTCGGTCTGGCGACACCGGTCTTCTGGTTAGCGCTGATGGCGCAGATCGTCGTCGTGCAGATCTACGAGCGAACCGGGCACCGATTATTTCCGATCGCGAACCTCAGCAACGTGGATCCGGGCAGCGGCATTCACTTCTGGATCGATCGGGCTCACCATCTGGCTCTGCCCGTGATGGTGCTGATGGTCGCGGGCATCGCTGGCTACTCGCGCTACATGCGCGCGGCCATGCTCGAGGTCGTGAACTCCGACTACGTGCGTACCGCCCGCGCGAAAGGATTGCCCGAGCGCAGCGTGACGATGAAGCACGCGCTCCGAAACGCCCTGATCCCGCTCGTCACGCTCGTCGCGCTCGACTTCGGGACCATCCTCGGCGGCGCCGTCGTGACCGAGACCGTGTTCTCCCTCGACGGAATGGGCCTCTACTTCATCAATGCGCTCCTCACCAACGACCCGTATCCGGTGATGGCATGGTTGATGGTGACCGCGGTCATGATCATCATCTTCAACCTGGTCGCCGACATCGCCTATGGGCTCCTCGACCCGCGCGTGCGCTATGACTGAGCGGCCGCCCGGCGACGACCGGAGCGCGCAGGACCGCGAGGAGGTCGTCCTCGGCTCCGCCAGCGTCGGCGTGCCGGCGAGTGCACACGGGCAGGTGGGCTCGCTGGCGCTCCAGGGCGAGCCGGAGGGTCCAACGGGCGCGCCGGAGCTGGCCGTCTCGTCGCCGGAGGACCTCGCGCTCTCCTACGAGTCGGGCGTCGAGCCGAAGGCGCGCAGCCAGTGGGCCTACGCCCGGATCCGCTTCTTCCGCCACAAGCTCGCCGTGATCAGCCTCTTCGTCCTGATCGCGATCGGCCTCGTGGCCATCTTCGCCGACCGCGTGGCCCCGTACGGCTTCGACGAGCTCGACCTGTTCAACACGACCTCGCCGCCGACCCTCGACGCCAAGCACTTGTTCGGGACCGACCTGCTCGGCCGCGACTATCTGAGCCGCGTCATCTTCGGCCTGCGGACCTCACTCTGGGTCGCGCTCTTCGTGGCCTTCCTGTCGACGACGATCGGGACGACGGTCGGAGCGCTCGCCGGCTACTACGGCGGCTTCGTGGACAACCTGCTGATGCGCTTCACCGACCTGATCCTGACGCTGCCGGGTCTCGCCGTGCTGTTGACGGCGGCCGCATTCTTCGGTACCTCGTCCCCGTTCAAGGTCGCCGTCATCCTCGCCCTCCTCTTCTGGACGGGGATCGCCCGGATCGTGCGAGGCGTCTTTCTGTCGCTGCGAGAGAAGGAGTACATCGAGGCGGCGAAGGCGAGTGGTGCCAGCGATGCGCGCATCATCCTCCGTCACATGATCCCGAACTCGCTCGGGCCGATCATCGTCAACACGACCCTGATCATCGCCGCGGCCATCCTCGTCGAGGCGGCGCTCTCCTTCCTCGGCTTCGGGATCCAGCCGCCCAACCCGTCGCTCGGCTCCCTGATCGACGAAGGGCAGGGCGAGGGATCGCGTCTGTGGTGGCTAGTCACGTTCCCGGGCTTGACGATCGTGGTGATCGCCCTCGCGATCAACTTCGTCGGTGACGGGCTGCGCGACGCCCTCGACCCGACGCAGCGGAGAGTCCGTGCCTGAGCCGATCCTGTCGATTCGGGACCTGACAGTCGAGTTCGAGACCGAGGACGGGGTCGTCCACGCGGTCACGGACGTCTCCTACGACCTCGAGCCGGGCGAGGTGCTGGGCGTCGTGGGCGAATCGGGCTCCGGCAAGAGCGTGTCGATGCTGACCATCCTCGGGCTCAGCCCGAGCGCCCGGATCCCGACGGGCGAGGCGATTTTCAAGGGACAGGACCTGTTGAAGCTGCCGCAGAAGCGCCTGCGCGAGATCCGCGGCG
Organism: Gaiellaceae bacterium; assembly: GCA_035525905.1. Lineage (GTDB taxonomy): Bacteria > Actinomycetota > Thermoleophilia > Gaiellales > Gaiellaceae > Gaiellasilicea. The sequence goes on from DATLDK010000077.1 coordinate 15,928, forward strand.
GCGACATGGCGATGATCTTCCAGGACCCCATGACCTCGCTGAACCCGGTGCTCTCGGTCGGTGACCAGATCGGAGAGGCCGTGCTCACGCACAACCCGGGCCTGAGCGACGACGACGCGCGCAAGCGCACCGTCAACCTGCTCGAGGTCGTCGGCGTCCCGTACGCCGAGCGTCGCGTCGACCAGTACCCGCACGAGTTCTCGGGCGGCATGCGCCAGCGCGCGATGATCGCCATGGCGATCGCCAACAACCCGAGCATCCTCGTCGCCGACGAGCCCACGACGGCGCTGGATGTCACGATCCAGGCGCAGATCGTCGAGGTGCTGAAGGCTGCGCGCGAAGAGACGCATGCAGCGATCGTCCTCATCACCCACGACCTGGGCCTGATCGCGGAGCTCGCGGACCGTGTCGTCGTCATGTACGCCGGCCGCGTCGTCGAGATCGCCGACGTCTACACCATCTTCAACGAGCCCCGGCACCCCTACACGGTGGGGCTCATGAACAGCCTCGCCCGCTTGGACGCCGACCAGGAGTGGCTGCAGCCCATCCCCGGGCAGCCTCCGAGCATGATCGCGCCGCCTCCCGGCTGCGCCTTCCACCCGCGCTGCACCTTCTCGCGAGGACGCCTCGTCTGTCGGACGGACGTTCCGGCACTGCGCCAGATCGGCGAAGGCGTGGTGCACGGATCGCGCTGTCATTTCGCCGAGGAGCTCGAGGAAGCGAACGTGGTCGCGGGCGCCGCCGCCGAGGAGGCGCGGTGAGCGAGGGAAACGGCGAGTGGCTTCAGAGCCCGGCCCCGGACGTCCCGCCTGAGCGCGACGACCTGCTCCGCGTCGAGGGCCTGGTCAAGCATTTCCCCATCAAGTCCGGCGTCTTCAAGCACACGGTCGGCGCGGTGCGGGCGGTCGACGGCATCGACCTCCACGTGAAGAAGGGGGAGACGCTGGGCGTCGTGGGCGAGTCCGGCTGCGGTAAGACGACTCTCGGCCGCACGATCATCAAGCTGCTCGAGCCCACCGCGGGCTCGATCGTCTTCGACGGCCGCGACATCACCGGTCTAGGCCGTCGCGAGATGCGGCCGGTGCGCCGCGAGATCCAGATCGTCTTCCAGGATCCGTACGCGTCGTTGAACCCCCGCATGACGGTGAGCGAGATCGTCGCCGAGCCGCTGCGGATCCACGGCACCTATCGGAGCGACGGCAAGAAGCGGGTGGCCGAGCTGCTGCGCACCGTCGGGCTGAGCCCGGAGCACGGAAACCGATTCCCGCACGAGTTCTCCGGGGGGCAGCGGCAGCGCATCGGGGTCGCCCGGGCCCTCGCTCTCAACCCGTCCATGATCGTGCTCGACGAGCCCGTTTCCGCGCTCGACGTTTCGATCCAGGCACAGGTCGTCAACCTGCTCGCGAGCCTCCAGAACGACTTCGGCCTGACCTACATGTTCATCGCGCACGACCTGTCCGTCGTGCGCCACGTGTCCGACCGGATCGCCGTCATGTACCTGGGCAAGATCGTCGAGATCGGGACGCGGAACGAGATCTACGAGACGCCGATGCACCCCTATACCCAGGCGCTTCTCTCCGCTGTCCCGATCGAATCGCCGAACCAGCGCGGCAAGCGCAGCCGAATCGTGCTCGAGGGCGACGTGCCGAGCCCGGCCGACCCACCGTCGGGTTGCCGCTTCCGGACACGCTGCTGGAAGGCGCAGGAGATCTGCGCCGAGCAGGAGCCGCCGCTGGTCGCCCGCGATCCGAGCAAGCCGGGACTCCTCTCGGCCTGCCACTTCGCCGAGGTGATGCGGCCGCTCGCGCTCCCCGCGGACGGGGCGCCCGTGGACGCGCCCACCACCACCGTCTGAGCTACTGACGCTGAGGCTCGGGCTTGTGCGGCTCGAGCGCGGGCACATTCACTCCCTGTGCGCGAAGCTTGGCGAGCTCGCGCTGGACCGCGTTCCACTGCTCGAAGTTGAGCGCGCTCGTGCTGGCGGCCTGGTCCGGAAAGGACTGCAGCGTCTCGACCGTTGACACGATCTCGTCGGAGAGGGCCAGCAGCCGGTCCGCGAGGGCGTCGCGTTCGTCCTTCAGCTCCTTGGGAGCGTCCGCCTCGCGAAGATCGGTCGAGGCACTGCGCACCTCGACAGCGGCGATCCTCATCCGCGCCAGCAGGTCCTCGACGGACATCGCCTGGACGATCTGGGCCAGCCCCGCGTCGGTGTGATTGCGCGCGGCGAGCACGTCTTGACGAAAGTCGGCTTTCGTGACGTCGCTGCCGCCACAGCCGGCGGCGAGCGCCAGCATGGCGAGCACGGAGGCGAGTCCGACGGGCCGCAGCACGGAAGGAGAGTAGCGAGAGACTCCAGCTTCTCTAACTTTCGGCCGATACTCCTCGTCAGAATGAGCATGGTGGGTCACCCGAGAGGGGTTCTTTGCGACCGCGCGCGCGCGTGGGCGGCGCTTGCCCCGGACGGCGAGCTGTCCGAGCTCGAGCGCAAGCTCTTGAGCTCCCACGTCGGCCGCTGCCACGCGTGCGCGGAGTTCGCCCTGCGGGTCAACGCTGTTGCGGCCGAGCTTCGGGCCGCGTCGCTGCAGCCGCTGCCGCGTCCTGTCTCGCTGCCAGTCTGGCGTCGGCGTCCGGCTTACGCGCGGGTGCGCGCGGTGGGCGCTGCCGCTGCCGTCGCCGCGATGGCGCTCGGTGTTGCGGCCCGCGCCCCGCTCTCGAACGGCGAGCGCGACCAGCTTCGCCTCCCGCGCGTGACGAATTTTGCGAACCCTGCCGACCGTGAGGTGGAGTTGATTCTGCGGAGGGCCGACAACGACCAGGCCCGGGTGCACCTCCGTTCGACGACCCAGGGTATCGTCACGCGTCCGATCTAGCTCGACCTAACTAAACCTCGGTGTAGCCCGTCTAATCTGAAGACGTGGCCCCGAAGCACAGAGACCTGCTCTCGTCCGGCGCCGGCCTGGCATCCGCGATCGCGGTCGAGGCGCACGGCGAGCTGGGGGAGGACGTCGACGCGGTCAAGGCGCGGGGCTATTGGGAGCAGGTCTGGCTCCGCCTGAAGCAGGACCGAGTGGCGATCGTCGGCGGCCTCTTCATCGTCGCACTCCTCGTGATCGCTTTCGCCGGCGCCCCGCTCGCTGCCGGCCGGCTCGGGCACGGACCAAACGACATCAACTCGCTCGGCGGCCTCGACGCCCAATCGCAGCTGCCTGTCGGGCCCTGGACCACGGTCAGCACCGAGCCGTACCCGGGGGCCCCCGGCAAGTTCGAGGACACGCTCTACATCCTCGGCGCCGATTCTCAGCTCGGACGCGACATGTTCCTGCGACTGCTCTACGGGGCGCAGACCTCGCTTGAGGTCGCGATCCTCGCGACGCTCCTCTCCGTCTCGATCGGGCTGCTGATGGGACTGATCGCCGGGTACTACCGCGGCTGGGTCGACACCGTCGTCTCGCGGCTGACCGAGATCGTGATGGCGTTCCCGTACCTGCTCTTCGTGATCGCCGTGGCGGCGACCGTGGGTGAACGGCTCAACGCGATCACGTTCGGAGGCCTCCTGCATCCGGGGGTGTTCACACTGGTGATGATCTTCGGCATCTTTGGCTGGTTCTACCCGGCCCGGATCATCCGCTCGCAGATCCTCTCCCTGCGTGAAAAGGAGTTCGTCGAGGCGGCCAGGATGACGGGCGCGAGCGATCTGCGGATCATGAAGTCCCATCTGCTGCCGCACCTCGTCGCGCCTCTGATCGTCTACTCCACCTTGATCGTGGCGAACAACGTCATTGCCGAAGCCGGCCTCTCCTTCCTCGGGCTCGGCATCCCCGCTCCGACCGCGAGCTGGGGGAACCTACTCGCGGAGGGCCCGAACTACTACCTGACGCAACCGTGGCTGATGGTCTGGCCCGGTCTCGCGATCCTGCTGACCACGCTCGCCTTCAACTTGCTCGGCGACGGTCTCCGGGATGCATTCGATCCGCGCCGGGCACACTAGAGATAAACAACAATTTACTGTTACTAACTATTCGCCTCGCCGCCCGTCCCACTTGCCGGTGGTTGCACACGACGGAAGGAGTCCGATGCACAAGAAGCTGACGCTCTCGGTCGCCATGGCGGTGGTCGGGGCGGGCTTGCTCGTCGCGTCCGGGATCGCTGGGACGGCGAGCACGAGTGCGCCTACGAAGTCCGGCTCGAGTGAGATCAAGCGGGGCGGCACGATCCGCATCAACACTTCGAACACCGACTTCGAGTTCACCGACCCGGCGATGAACTACGACGCCATCGGTTGGCAGATGCTCTACGCGGTCGACTCGACGCTGCTGAACTATCCGGACAAGCCCGCGCCGGAGGGCTCGCGCCTCGTGCCGGAGGTCGCCGCGGGCTTCCCCCGTGTGTCTCGGGACGGCAAGACCTATACCTTCACGCTTCGGAAGGGCCTCAAGTTCAGCGACGGCTCGCCACTCACCGCGGCCGCGTTCAAGCGGGCGCTCGAGCGGGCGGCCGATCCGAAGCAGGCTTCACCCGCGATCGCATTCATGCACGACGTCGTCGGCGCCGACGCGCGCAACGAGGGCAAGGCCGGCTCGGTCACCGGCGTCACGGCCAAGGGGCTGACGCTGACGATCAAGCTCCTCCGCGCCAACCCGACCTTCCTCGCGGAGCTCTCGATGCCGTTCTTCGGCGCGGTCAAGCCGAACATGGCGATCGATCCGAAGGGCATCAACGTCTTCCCATCGGCCGGTCCCTACCGCATCGTCAGCCGCAGCATCGGCCAGTCGCTCACGCTCGAGCGGAACCCCTTCTACAAGGGCAACCGCCCCGCGAACGCCGACCGGATCCTCTACACGGTGAACACGGATCAGAACCAGAGCCTGCTCCAGGTGAAGGCCGGCCAGGCCGACTATGACGCGGCCGGTGTGCCGCCGACGGCCCATGCCGATCTCGCGCAGCAGTTCGGTGTCAAGAAGGGCGGCCCGGGCCGCTACTACGTCAACTCGTACCTCGGCACGAGCTACGTGGCGCTGAACAACTCTCGGGCTCCGTTCAGCCAGCTGAACGTCCGCAAGGCAGCCAACTACGCCATCGACCGTCCTGCTCTCGTGCGCGTCTCCGGCAAGTTCTACGGCAAGCGGACGGATCAGATCCTCCCGGCCGGGCTCGCCGGCTTCCGCGAGGCGACGCTCTATCCGATCAAGGGCGCCGACCCTGCGCGGGCGAAGCAGCTCGCGGGTGGCGCCGACAACACGATCACGCTGCTGCACACGACGAGCGCGCTGAGGACGGCTCAGGCGCAGGTGGTCAAGTACAACCTCGAGCAGATGGGCCTGAAGGTCCAGACGAAGCCGCTGCCGTTCGCGGTCGCGCTCCGGACGGTCAGCACGAGGGGCTCCGACTTCGACGCATACGTCGGTGGCTGGGTCGCCGACTACCCGGATCCCTTCGACTTCATCAACGTCCTCCTGGACGGCGACAACATCCAGGAGTCGAACAACTCGAACTACGCGTACTTCAACAGCCCGAAATACAACAAGCAGATGCAGGACCTCGCCAAGCTCTCCGGCGATCTCCGCTACGCGGGCTACGGCAAGCTCGACATCGACATCATGCGCAACTCGGCTCCCTGGGCCCCGTTCGCGAATCCGAACTCGCGCGAGTTCATCTCGGCCCGCGTGACGAACTACATCCATCACCCCGTCTACGCCGGCGCGGTCATCAACGCGCTCGCGGTCAAGTAGGTCGAAACGACGGAGCGGGAGGGGCCGCGTGCCCCTTCCGCTCCCACAGCTCCCACCCCACGCGAGAGAGGCCAATTGCTCCAGTACCTGATCCGTCGACTGCTCTGGGCGATCGTGCTGTTCGTGGCCGTCACGGTCGTGACGTACGTGATCTTCTATGTGACGCCGTCGGATCCGGCGCGGCTCGCGGCCGGCCAGGGCGCCACCGCCGCCGACGTCCAGAGGGTCGCCGAGCGGCTGCACCTGGACGAGCCGGTCTGGCAGCAGTACGGGCGCTTCGTCTGGCAGCTCGTCGGCGAGCGCTCGCTCGGAACCTCGTTCGTCAACCGGCAGGACGTGAACGACATCGTCTTCCGGGCGGCGCCGGTCACGGCCGCGCTCGTCTTCGGCGGCGCACTCTTCTGGCTCGCGCTCTCGATTCCGGTCGGCATCATGTCCGCGCTGCGGCCGCGGTCTCTGATCGACCGGGCCGGCATGGTGTTCGTGCTGGTCGGCCTGTCGGCGCATCCGGTCTGGATCGGCCTGATCTTCGCCTACTTCATCGGCTACAAGCTCCAGCTGACCCCGATCACGGGCTACGCCGACTTCTTCAATCCTTCGCAGGAGCACGGCGGACCGGTGCAGTGGGCTCACCACATGCTGCTGCCCTGGCTGACCTTCGCGATCCTCTTCGCCGCGTTGTACGTGCGTCTGATCAGGGCGAACGTGATGGAGACGATGAACGAGGACTACGTTCGCACCGCGCGCGCCAAGGGCGCTCCGGAGCGGCAGGTGATCCGTTCGCACGTCCTGCGCAACAGCCTCCTTCCGGTGGTGACGATCCTCGGCATGGACATCGGGCTCGCGCTCGGCGGTGCCATCTTCACGGAGTCCGTCTACTCGCTTCCAGGACTCGGGCGGCAGGTGCTGCAGAGCTACGAGAACTTCGACCTGCCGGTGATCCAGGGCATCGTCGTGTTCGCCACCTGCTGCATCATCGTCTTCAACCTGGTCGTCGACCTGCTGTACGCGGTCATCGATCCGCGCATCAGGCTGACCTGATGCCGCTTCTCGAGGTCAACAACCTGCGGACGAGCTTCCGCACCGATGACGGCATCGTCAAGGCCGTGGACGGCGTCACGTTCTCCGTCGAGCGGGGCAAGACCCTGGGCATCGTCGGCGAGTCCGGCTGTGGCAAGAGCGTCACGTGCCTGACGATCATGGGGTTGAACAACCGCCGCAACTCGACCTCGAGCGGCGAGGCTCTCTTCAACGGCGAGAACCTGCTCGAGATGAGCCCGCGCCGACTCCGCGACCTGCGCGGCAACGACGTCGCGATGATCTTCCAGGATCCGATGACCTCGCTGAACCCCGTGCACTCGATCGGGAAGCAGCTCGTGGAAGCGGTGATGCTGCACCGCGACGTGACCAAGCGCGATGCGCGCCTGCGCGCCCTCGAGCTCCTGAAAGCGGTGGGGATTCCTCGTGCGGAACGGCGGGTCGACGACTATCCGCATCAGTTCTCGGGCGGCATGCGCCAGCGCGTGATGATCGCCATGGCGCTGATCAACGAGCCCGACCTGCTGATCGCCGACGAGCCGACGACGGCGCTCGACGTGACCACCCAGGCTCAAATCTTGAAGCTGATGACGACGCTGCAGGACGAGTTCGACACCGCGATCATCATGATCACGCACGACCTGGGCGTCGTCGCCGAGATCGCCGACGACGTGGTCGTCATGTATGCGGGGAAAGTCGCGGAGGAGGGCGCCGTCGACGAGATCTTCACGCGGCCCCATCACCCGTACACGTGGGGTCTGCTCGGCTCGCTGCCCCGCATCGACGCGGACGTCGAGCGCCTCGTCCAGATCCAGGGCCAGCCTCCCTCGCTTCTGAAGCCGCCCACAGGCTGCCGCTTCCATCCGCGCTGTCCGTACGTCATGGGCGTGTGCAGGACGGACGTGCCGGCTCTGCTTCCCGTCTCGCACCAGCCGACCCATCTGCAGGCCTGCCACCTCGACGAAGAGACGAAGGACCACGAGGCCGCGAAGCTGCTCGAGGGCACGCTCGCGGAGGTCGGATGACGGGCTCTTCCCTGAACGGCAAGGGGCCCGGTGAAGACCTGCTCGTCGTCGAAGAGCTCGTCAAGCACTTCCCGGTCACGCGCGGGATCGTCTTCCAGAGGGAGGTCGCGAGCGTCAAGGCGGTCGACGGGATCAGCTTCACGGTGAGACAGGGGGAGACGCTCGGCGTCGTCGGCGAGTCGGGTTGCGGCAAGTCGACGATGGCCCGCTGCCTGATGCGCCTGCTCGATCCCACCAGTGGCCGGATCACCTTCGCCGGGCGAGACATCACGCACCTGAACCGGACGGACATGCGCCCGATCCGGCGCGAGCTGATGATGATCTTCCAGGATCCGTATGCGAGCCTGAACCAGCGCAAGCGGGTCGGCTTCATCGTCGCTGAGGCGTTGCAGGTGCACAAGATCGGTACGCCGGCGGAGATCAAGCGCCGCGTCCAGGAGCTGCTCGACGTCGTGGGGCTGAACCCGGAGCACTACAACCGCTTCCCGCACGAGTTCTCGGGCGGCCAGCGGCAGCGGATCGGGGTGGCACGCGCCCTCGCCGTCAACCCGAAGCTGATCGTCTGCGACGAGCCCGTGTCGGCGCTCGACGTCTCGGTGCAGGCCCAGATCCTCAACCTGTTGAAGGACCTGCAGCGCGACTTCGGGCTCACCTACGTCTTCATCGCCCACGATCTGAATGTCGTTCGGCACATCTCCGACCGGGTGTTGGTGATGTACCTCGGCAAGATTGCTGAGATCGCGAACAAGGAGCAGCTGTACGCGATGCCCAAGCACCCGTACACGGGCGCGCTCCTCTCCGCAGTGCCGATCCCGAACCCGGAGCGCGGCCGCCTGCGCCGCGGGATCGTGCTCGAGGGCGACGTCCCCAACCCGATCAACCCGCCGAGCGCCTGCCGCTTCCATCCGCGCTGCCCGCGGTTTCACGAGGGCCATTGCGATGTGGTCGAGCCGCCGCTCTACGACTTCGGCCCCGCGCACCAGGCCGCGTGCCACTACCCGCTGGAACGCTGGCCGATGACAGGCGAGGAGATGGCGCGCGCCGACGGCGCGCTCGTCGGGAGCGGCACCGAGGTGCGCTGAGTGGTGCTGCTCGCCGCCACCCGACGGTTCCTCACGCTTCTGGCCGGGATCGCGGCCGCTACTGCGGTCGTCTCGCTCCCGTTCGGACTCCTGCTCGGCGCCCGGATCAACCGCTCGCTTGCCGTGGGCTTCTACCTGGTGGGCTGCGCGCTCCTCCTGGGTGGCTTCTTCGCCGGCAACCGAGGCCCGTTCCGCGTGGCGAACGAGGAGAACATGGTCGGCCTGCGGCGGCCGCGGGGTGTGCGGGTCGTCACCGGCCCGGAACAGGCCGAGACCTTCAACATGTCAGGCGTCCTCGTCGTCACCGGCGTCGCACTGCTGGCGCTCGGGGCGGCCGTCGACTCCAACGCGGAGCTCATATGACCCACGTGACGGCTCCAGGTGGTCGTTCCTGCGAGCGGGCGCGCGCATGGGCGGCGCTCGTGCCCGACGGCGAGCTCTCCATGCTGGAACAGAGGCTGCTCGACGCGCATCTGGCGCGCTGCGGCCCGTGCAGCCGGTTCTGCGCGCAGGTGGCGGCCGCAGCGGCGGAGCTGCGCGCAGCCGCACTGCAGCCGTTTCAGGTCACGCTCTCGGTTCCGGCACCCCGGCGCCGCGTCTACGAACGGGTGCGCATGGTCGGCGCCGCAGCCGCGGTCGCCGCGATGGCGCTCGGCGTTGCCTCACGGGCTCCGCTCTCGAGCGGCCAGGAGGATGGGTTCCGGCTGCCGCACGCGGTCGACACGGCCGACCAGCTGGCGGAGCAGCAGGCGCTTCGCGATGTCCGCCGCGAAGCGATCGTCGCCGCGATCGCGGCTCGCCGCCGGCCCGCCGGCCACTTCGGCACTCAACCGATCTAGCCGTCCGAACCGTCGAGCGACTCGAACCGCTGCGGTAGACTGCGGGCGCATTTGCGCCGCCGTTCGCGCGCGCTTCCCACCACCACTTTTCTCCAGGAGCCACATGTCTGAGCACGCGCGAGGATCAGCCGGCAAGGTCGTCGAGATCAAGGGCGTCGTCATCGACGCGGTCTTCCCGGACGTGCTGCCCGGGATCTACAACGCGCTCGCGATCGAGGTCCCGACCGCCGAGGGCGGCAAGCGCACGCTGATCGCAGAGGTGCAGCAGCATCTCGGGGACGACCGCGTGCGCGCGGTGGCGATGGATACGACGGACGGCCTCTCGCGCGGGGTGGACGTCGTCGACACCGGCGCGCCGATCTCCGTTCCCGTGGGCGAAGCCACGCTCGGCAGGATCTGGAACGTCATCGGCGATCCCGTGGACAACAAGCCGGCCGCCGGTAAGGACGTCGAGCGCTGGTCGATCCACCGCGACCCGCCTGCGTTCCGCGACCTCTCGCCGACGATCGAGATCTTCGAGACCGGCCTCAAGGTCGTCGATCTGATCGCCCCGTACGTGAAGGGCGGCAAGATCGGCCTGTTCGGCGGGGCCGGAACGGGCAAGACGGTTCTGATCCAGGAGCTGATCCACAACGTCGCGCAGCAGCACGGGGGCGTCTCGGTCTTCGCCGGCGTCGGCGAGCGCACCCGCGAGGGCAACGACCTCTTCCTCGAGATGACCGAGTCCGAGGTGATCGACAAGGTGGCGCTCGTCTACGGCCAGATGAACGAGCCGCCGGGTGCGCGCCTGCGCGTCGGCCTCTCGGGTCTGACGATGGCCGAGTACTTCCGCGACCAGGGCCAGGACACGCTGCTCTTCATCGACAACATTTTCCGCTTCGTCCAGGCGGGCTCGGAGGTCTCTGCGCTGCTCGGCCGCATGCCGAGCGCCGTTGGCTACCAGCCGACGCTCGCGACCGAGATGGGTCAGCTGCAGGAGCGGATCACCTCGACCACGACCGGTTCTGTGACGTCGGTGCAGGCGATCTACGTGCCGGCCGACGACCTCACCGACCCGGCCCCGGCGAACACCTTCGCGCACCTCGACGCGACGACCGTGCTGTCGCGCGCCATCGTCGAGAAGGGCATCTACCCCGCGGTCGACCCGCTCGACTCGACGTCCCGCGCGCTGCAGCCGGGCATCGTGTCGGAGGAGCACTACGCAGTCGCGACGCAGGTGCAGCAGGTGCTGCAGCGCTACAAGGACCTGCAGGACATCATCGCGATCCTCGGCATGGACGAGCTGACGGACGAGGACAAGCTCGTCGTCTCGCGCGCGCGCAAGGTGGAGCGCTTCCTCTCGCAGCCGAACTTCGTCGCCGAGCAGTTCACCGGCACGCCCGGGGAGTACGTCAAGCTCGAGGACACGATCAAGGGGTTCCGCGAGATCATCGAAGGCCAGCACGACGATCTGCCGGAGGCCGCGTTCTACATGGTCGGCACGATCGAGGGCGCGGTCGCGAAGGCCGAGAAGACCGCAGCCGCCGCCGCGTAAATGGCGGACGCGCATCCCAAGTTCGAGGTCGCGGTCGTCACGCCCGACGGCGAGGCCTACCGGGGCGAAGCCGAGATGCTGATCGTGCCGGGGGCTGCGGGGGAGATCGGTGTGCTCGCGCGCCACGCTCCGCTCGTCGCGACGCTCAAGGCCGGATCCACGCGCGTGCACCTCGGCGGCGGCGAGGTCCTCGAGTTGGCGACGGGCTCCGGCTTCTTCAAAGTGGAGCTCGATCGCGCCATCGCTCTCGTCGACGACGCGATCGACGTCAAGGAGATCGACGACGTTCGCGCGCGGGCGCAGCTCGAGGCGGCGAAAGCCGAGCTGGAGAAGGTCGAGGCCGGCGAGTCGACGGCCGACCGCTGGCAGCTCGAGCAGCGGATCCAGCACGCGGAAAATCAGCTGAACGTCGCCGGCCGCGGCTAGCTCGGTATGAAGGCCACCGTGTCCGAGACTCGTGAGGTCGCGAAGGGCACGCTGCTCACGCTCTTCGAGGCAGAGGGCTACCCGGAATTTCGCGCGGGCGCGTATTTCTGGGTCGAGCTTCCCGACCGCGGACACCACGACGAGAAGGGCCTGCGACGGCACATCTCGCTCGTCACTTCGCCCACCGAGCGCCCACTGGTCGGGCTCGCGACGCGCCTCCGCGACACCGCCTTCAAGCGCACGCTCGCGGAGCTGCGGGTCGGCGACGAGGTCGAGGTCGAGGAGCCGAAGGGCACCTTCCTCCTGCCTGAGGATACGAGCGTCGAGTACGCCTTCGTCGCGGGCGGGATCGGGATCACCGTCTTCCGCTCGATGCTGCGCTGCATCGCCGATGAGCAGCTGCCGTATCGCGTCACGCTCTGCTACTCGAATCGCGACCGGGAGGCGGCCGCCTTCCTCGACGAGCTCGAGGAGCTCGAACGGCGGATCCCGGGCTTGCGGGTGGTGCTGACGATGACGGGGGAGCCGGACTGGGAGGGTGAGAAGCGCCGTCTCGACGCGGCGGTGCTGTCGGATCTGCTGGGCGGGCTCGAGCACACGTTCCTCGTCGCTGGACCCCCCGAGATGGCCGAGAGCACCGCCGCGTCGCTGCGGGCCGCAGGGGTGGACGAGGAGCGGGTTTTGACCGACCGCTTCAGCGGCTACTGATCCTCGGACTGCGAGTGCTAGCCTTTCGGGTACCTGGAGAGCTTTGAACGGCAGCTTGGCGACCAGGATAAAAAACGCCTAAAGAGCCCGGGAGCATCCGCTCCCGTCCTCCTTGGGCCGGTCGGCGAGGACGGATGAGCAGAGAACGAGAGTTGCGGGAGCTGTTGGACGCGCGGATCCTCGTGCTCGACGGCGCCTGGGGAACGATGATCCAGAACGCGCGGCTCGACCCCGCGGAGTACCGCGGCAAGCGCTTCGCCGATCATCCGCAGGACGTCGCCGGCGATCCGGACCTGCTCAACCTGACTCGCCCGGACCTCGTGCTGGACATCCACCGGCAGTACCTGGCGGCCGGGGCTGACATCACGACGACGAACACCTTCACGGCGACCTCGATCGGCCAGGCCGACTACGGGCTCGAGGACGCAGTCCACGACATGAATCTCGAGGGGGCCCGGCTGGCGCGACAGGCGGCCGACGAGGCCGGCGACCGCTTCGTCGCGGGGTCGATCGGTCCGTTGAACGTCACGCTCTCGCTCTCCCCGAAGGTCGACGACCCTTCGTTCAGAGCGGTGTCCTTCGACGCGGTCGTTGCCGCCTACGCCGAGCAGATCCGCGGCCTGCGCGACGGGGGCGTCGACCTGCTCCTGATCGAGACCATCTTCGACACGCTCAACGCCAAGGCCGCGCTCGTGGCTGCTCAGGACGTCGCTCCGGAGCTCCCGCTCTGGATCTCCGTCACGATTGTCGATCTCTCGGGACGCACGCTCTCGGGTCAGACGGTCGAGGCGTTCTGGACCGCGGTGCAGCACGCGCGGCCGCTGATCGTCGGCGTCAACTGCTCGCTCGGAGCGAAGGAGATGCGTCCCCACGTCGCCGATCTGGCTCGGATCGCGGACACGTACACGAGCTGCCACCCGAACGCGGGCCTCCCGAACGCATTTGGCGGCTACGACGAGGAACCCCACCAGACGTCGGGCCTGCTGCAGTCGTTCGCCGAGGAAGGCTTCGTCAACATCGTCGGCGGCTGCTGCGGCACGACTCCCGACCACACGCGCGCGATCGTCGCAGCCGTCGCGGGACAGTCCCCCAGACAGGTCCCGAAACGGCCGGCTCGTCCACGGTTCAGCGGACTCGAGCCGTTCGAGGTCGGTCCGGACACGGGTTTCGTGATGGTCGGCGAGCGGACGAACGTGACCGGCTCCGCCCGCTTCCGGAGGTTGATCGAGGCCAACGACTTCCAGGGAGCCGTCGACGTCGCGCTCGAGCAGGTACGCGGCGGCGCGAACCTGCTCGACGTGAACATGGACGCCGACCTGCTCGACGGGGAGCAGGCGATGACGACCTTCCTCAACCTGCTCGCGACGGAGCCGGAGGTGGCCCGGATCCCGATCATGATCGACAGCTCGCGCTTCTCCGTGCTCGAGGCGGGACTGAAGTGCGTCCAGGGGAAGGGGATCGTCAACTCGATCAGCCTCAAGGCGGGTGAGCAGGAGTTCCTCGCGCAGGCGCGCACGATCCGCCGCTATGGCGCCGGCGTCGTCGTGATGGCCTTCGACGAGGTCGGACAGGCCGACACGGTCGAGCGCAAGGTCGAGATCTGCGGGCGCGCCTACGACCTCCTGACCGGAGACGGGTGGACGCCCGAGGACATCGTCTTCGATCCCAACGTGCTCGCGGTCGCTACGGGGATCGAGGAGCACAACGGCTTCGCGAAGGCGTTTATCGAGGCGCTACCGCTGATCAAGGAGCGCTGCCCCGGCTCGCGCACGAGCGGCGGCATCTCGAACCTCTCGTTTTCGTTCCGCGGCAACGATGTCGTCCGCGAGGCGATGCACTCGGCCTTCCTCTACGACGCGATCCGCGCCGGACTCGACCTGGGGATCGTCAACGCGGGGCAGCTGGCGGTCTACGAGGACATCCCGGCCGACCTGCTCGAGCGGGTCGAGGACGTGCTCTACGACCGGCGTCCCGACGCGACCGATCGGCTCGTCACGTTCGCCGGGACGGTCCAGGGTGAGGCGACGAAGCGCGAGCTCGACCTCTCCTGGCGCGACGCCACCGTCGAGCAGCGCCTCTCGCACGCGCTCGTGCATGGCGTCGTGGACTTCATCGAGGAGGACACTGAAGAGGCCCGCGCCGCCGCCGATCGGCCGCTCGACGTGATCGAGGGCCCGCTGATGGACGGGATGAAGGTCGTCGGCGACCTGTTCGGCTCCGGGAAGATGTTCCTCCCGCAGGTGGTGAAGAGCGCGCGGGCGATGAAGCGGGCGGTGGCCTATCTGGAGCCGTACATGGCGGCCGAGAAAGAGCGGACGGGAAGCAACGGCCGGGCGCAGGGAAAGATCGTGCTCGCGACGGTAAAGGGCGACGTGCACGACATCGGCAAGAACATCGTCGGCGTCGTACTCGGCTGCAACAACTACGAAGTGGTCGACCTCGGCGTCATGGTCCCCGGCGACACGATCCTCGACACGGCGGTCGCCGAGGGCGCGGTCGCGGTCGGCCTGTCCGGCCTGATCACCCCGTCGCTCGACGAGATGGTGCAGGTGGCGAAGGAGATGGAGCGGCGCGGCCTCGAGCTGCCGCTCCTGATCGGGGGCGCCACGACGTCGCGTCAGCACACCGCGGTGCGGATCGCCCCGGCGTACGGCAGCGAGACCGTGCACGTGATCGACGCCTCCCGGGTCGTCGGCGTGGTGTCCGACCTGCTCGACCCCGTCCGGCGCGGCGAGCTCGACGCGGAGAACCGCATCGAGCAGGAGCGGCTCCGCGAGCTGCACGCCGAGAAGGAGCGCCGCCCGCTGCTGCCGCTGCCGGCCGCGCGCGCGAACGGCGAGTCGCTCGCCTACGAAGAGCTTGCCGAGCCCGCGTTCACGGGAACCCGCGGCGTCGAGCCGACGCTGGCGGAGCTGCGGCCGTACATCGACTGGCAGTTCTTCTTCCACGCGTGGGAGTTGAAAGGAAAGTTTCCGGCGATCCTGGAGCAGCCCGCGGCGCGAGAGCTGTTCGACGACGCGACCGAGCAGCTCGACGAGATCGTGCGCGACGGCCTGTTGCAGGCCAGCGGCGTCTACGGCTTCTGGCCCGCGCACGCGGAGGCGGACGACATCGTGCTCGAGAGCGATGTGCGCTTCCCGATGCTCCGGCAGCAGGCAGCGTGGGGCGACTCTCGGCCGAACCGCTGCCTGGCCGACTATGTCGCGCCTGCGGGCGATCACCTCGGAGCCTTCGCCGTTGCGATCCACGGGGCCGACGCACTCTCTGCCCGCTACGAGGCCGAGCACGACGACTACCGGTCGATCATGGTCAAGGCGCTCGCCGACCGTCTGGCGGAGGCGTTCGCCGAGTACGTCCACCTCGAGGCCAGACGCGCATGGTACGACCCCGATGCGGCGCCGACCGCGGAGGAGCTCGTCTCGGAGAGTTACCGCGGGATCCGCCCGGCCTTCGGCTATCCGGCCTGTCCCGACCACTCGGAGAAGGGGCGGCTCTTCGATCTGCTCGGCGCCGAGTCGGCGGGATTGGGGCTGACGGAGAGCTTCGCGATGACCCCCGCGGCGGCTGTCAGCGGCCTCTACTTCGGACATCCGCAAGCGAAGTACTTCGCTGTCGGGCGCGTCGGGCGCGACCAGGTGCAGGACTACGCCCGGAGGAAGGGAGTCCCCGCCGCCGAGGTGGAGCGGTGGATCCGGCCCAACCTCGCCTATGACTCGGAGGGCTGACGGCAGCGGCTGTTAGCGTCCGCCGCATCCTCAGCCTCGACGCACTCCGCCACGCGCCCGACTTCCGGCGCCTGTTCCTCGCCACGTTCGGGTCCGGGGTCGGCACCTACCTCGCTGCGGTTGCCCTCACGGTCGACGTCTTCGACCGCACCGGCTCCGGCGCGTGGGTGAGCGCCCTGCTGATCGCGGACTTTCTCCCGGTCATTCTGATCGGGCTGCTGTTCGCGCCCCTCGTGGACCGGCTCTCGCGACGGCGCCTGCTGATCGTCTCGGATCTCGTTCGCGCCATCCTGTTCTGCCTGCTTCCCTTCGCGGGGAGCGCCACCGTCATCGTCGCGCTGGCGGCCGTCGTCGGCATCGCCACGGGATTCTTCCGCCCGGCCGTGTATGCCGGGATGCCCAACCTGGTCGAGGACTCCCGCCTGCCCGAAGCGACGTCGCTCTTCCACACCGTCGAGAACCTGACGTGGATGGTCGGGCCCGTTCTCGGCGGCTTGTTGATCGCGGCGCAGGGCCCCGACCTCGCCTACTGGCTGAATGCCGCGACGTTCGTCGCCTCGGCGGCCCTGCTGGCGCGGATCCCCGCGGCGCGGCTCCAGGCGGGCGAGGTCGAGAGCCGCGGTCACTGGCGGGACATCGGCGACGGGATAGCGGTCGTGCTGAGGTCAAAGCCACTGCTGGTCGTCCTCATCGTCTGGAACGTTGTCATGCTCGGAAACGCTGCCGTCAACGTCGCCGAGGTCGTGCTGGCGAAGGTGGCGCTCGGGGCGGGCAACATCGGCTTCGGGGTGCTCGTCGCCGCCGGTGGACTCGGGCTCACCCTCGGCAGCTTCGCGTCAGGGACTGCCGTCGACCGGATCGGTCTGGGACGGCTCTACGCTCTCGGGATCGCGATGATGGCGGCCGGCTACGGGATCGCGGCGGCCTCGCCCAGCATTTACGTCGCCGTCCCGGCCGTCGTCGTGGCGGCGTTCGGCAACGGCGCGGCCGTCGTCTGCAACGCGCTCTTCGTGCAGCGAGGCGCCCCGGACGA
Source organism: Gaiellaceae bacterium (assembly GCA_035525905.1). Lineage (GTDB taxonomy): Bacteria > Actinomycetota > Thermoleophilia > Gaiellales > Gaiellaceae > Gaiellasilicea. Next base: position 33,067 of record DATLDK010000077.1, read on the forward strand.
GCTTCGTGGGCGGGCGTTCACGGTGATCATGTCGTCGAACTACGTCCTGCTCGGGACCGGGATGGTCGCTGCGGGCGCGCTCACGGACGCGTTCGGCGCACGCTGGGTCTGGGGGGGCGCGGCCGGCGCGTACCTCGTCGCTGCGCTACTGGCCGTCGCGCTGGCACCGAAGCGCAACGAGGCGCTTGCGTGAGCACCCGGCACGCCTGGACGGTGGACGAGCTCGCAAGCGGAATCCGCGGCACCGACCGGCGGGCGCTCGCGCGCGCGATCAGCCTGGTCGAGAACGGCGACCCGCTCGCCTACGAGCTGGTGCGCGAGCTCTATTCGGAGACGGGCTCCGCGTATGTGGTCGGCGTCACCGGGCCACCTGGAGTCGGCAAGTCGTCCCTGATCAGCGCGGTCGTCCGGCACGTCCGGGAGGCGGGGCGCACGGTGGGAGTCATCTCCGTGGATCCGTCCAGCCCCTTCACCCAGGGCGCGCTGCTTGGAGACCGGATCAGGCTTTCCGACCACTTTCTCGACCCAGGCGTCTTCATCCGCTCGATGGGCACCCGCGGCCATCTGGGCGGGCTCGCCGAGGCGACGCTGCAGGCCGCGCTCCTGCTCGATGCCGCGGGCAAGGACCTCGTGCTGCTCGAGACGGTCGGAGCGGGGCAGAGCGAGGTCGAGGTGATCGGGATCGCGGACACCGTGCTGCTCGTGCTGATGCCGGGCTCCGGTGACTCTGTGCAGGCGCTCAAGGCCGGGATCATGGAGATTCCCGACGTGATTGCCATCAACAAGATGGATCACCCCGCCGCGAAGACGATGTTGAACGAGGTTCGCTCGATCCTCGCTCTCGACCGCGACAGCGCCTGGCGACCGCCGATCGTGCTCACGGAGGCGCTGCGCGGGGAGAACGTATCCGAGCTCTGGGCCAAGGTGGAGGAGCACCGTGCGCACCTGGAATCGGCAGGGCTGCTGGAGGAGCGGCGCCGCAAGAACCTCGCGGGCGAGGTGTTCGCAGCCGCTACCAGCCGCGCGAAGTCGCATCTGCAGGCCGCCGTCGCCGAGAACCCG